>NZ_CP087591.1:629247-943870 GCF_015594925.2 Vibrio sp. VB16 | reverse complement strand
TCATTGTAATCATCAATAATGAATGATGTTAAGCAGAGAGGGAAACGCAATTACAGGTTTTTTTATCTCTCCGCTTTCAGTATTTAGACTGTATTTTACGCGCTGTATTTTAGTATTATCGTTTGTAAATCAGACACATTTGTTGCAACGTGGTCCGGTTTTACTCGCCACTCGTCCGGGTTTGCTCCACTGTAGCTCGCTGCGACAGATACAACTTTCAATCCATTCCCTAGCTCAGCTTCAATATTTTTTGCAAACTCAGCATCGGCTTCATGATCACCAATATACATGACCCATTTGTTTACAACATCATCAAACAACTTCGCAAGACATTTTATTCCAGCACTTGGATGGGGTTTCTGCGATTCATTATCTACGTCGTCGTATCCAATAATCGCTCGGAATGAATCATCAAGTTCGTTGTCTTTTAATACACGCCGGATATTTTGCTGCGAGTTTTGCGAACAGATACCATGAGGAATATGAGAGAACTGCCATATAGTACGATCAATGCCATCAAATAAGTGCACGGCTGTTTGATTGCTATTTTGATGCTCGGCCCAAAGAGACCCGGCTTTTAGCATCTCACTTTCTGTCAGCCCATAATATTTACAATATAACTCCTGCCAGTTTTTGGCGGCATGATTCGCTATGTGATAAGCCGCCTCACTCAATAAATATTTGGGCAGATTATTTCCCGTCAAGTGAGGGGCGACAATTGATAAAATGGACTTGGTTATGTCGATATTCTTCGGCACAGAATTAACTAATGTGCCATCGTAGTCCCACAGGATTGCGGCTAATTGCATATAGATTCATTCCTCATCTTCTTGTTAGTCATCATTAAGCCATGATAACCACCACTAAGTAAATATAGTCCATCACAGGTCTGTATCTCAATTTGGAGCTAGCTAGTTAGCAGGTAGTATTAGTTGGCCATGATAGACGTTATTAATTTCTTGCAGAGCATGGGATATATACCGCTTTGTATGAATCTGATGCGCGCGGGCGTGTGTCATGGTTTCAAATGCGTCTACCAAGGCTAAAATCTTCCCTCAGTGAGCGATATCACCGTTAATGCATCCTTGCCAATTATCGACTCGATCTTCAACAGACTTCATTATGCTATGGAAAAAAACTAATCAGGTTCGACTCCACCTGACCAGTCGATTCTTAGATCATCCAATTTCTGAGAAAAAGTGCAGGTTCAATGTTGTTAGGGTCATAACTCAACATGACCAACGTATTGGCACTATCTTCGAATACGAAAAGGACATACATCTGAATAATTGAAGTGTATGTCCCTTTTATCGTTTCATTTATCTTTTTATCTATTGATCTATTCAGTCGCTGTATTTTTATTTCATGTTACAAACCAAACGACATAACAGGTGTAATTATTGCCTAGCCCTTAGCTCTGCGATCTCTTTACTCATTTCTTCATGAGATTTTTCTGCCTGGAATTTTTGCCATGCAGCTTCGTCATTGGCCATACTTGTGCGAACCGCATTTTGAGCTTTAGCGACCAAATTATTCTCATCGATAGCAACCCAAACATAGACCTCACCTTCTGGTCCAACTACACGACGAATAATTCTAGACCCCATTAACGACTCATCCGTTATGGATTTTGAAGTACTAGACGCAGCAGCGTCGATACTAGTCTGATCTGAAACACCAGTGGTGCCAAGATAGCTTTTAACCATGTTGCTTACTTGAGTCCTTACATTTTGTGCAAGTTCAACCCGTGCCGCTAAAGCTGCTTGTTGAACCATGAAGTTCATACCGGAGCTAGATTTCGGAGAAGACCCACGCCCAGTTACTACAAAGTTATCAATATTTCCAGTGCAAAAAAACTCAGGTGCTTCTGTTTTTCCATCATCAAAAGTACACCAGCTCTTCTCAACCACTTGGTTGGATTGATCAGAAGCGGCCTGTCGCTCATCTGAAGTACTACTGCATGCACCTACAAAACCAGCTGCAAACAATACTATAGCCAACTTATTAAATTTCATCTTATCCACCTTGCCTCATATTGTTATAAAAACAATTTCCCATTATTAGTTACTTTCAGTTGTAAATAACAAAACCGCTTCAGACTTACTGCTGCCTGTTTTTTTTACTTTTTTAATCCCTCGAGTTTGTTTCAATCCTTCTTCTATATCATCCGATATCACATAATAACCGCTCTCGAAAGAGTACTTATACGATGGGAGGTAGCCCAATAAGTCATGAGTAGATGCCACCAGTTGTAGGCTCTCTATACCAAATGGTCTCTCAACAACAAACTCACCAAGTGATATCCATTTATTCACTTCATCAGCATTAACATAGGTAATAAATCGGCGGTCTCCTGGAGCGTCATTTAGGTCAACGAGATAAGATTGCTCTAGCTTCGCCTTTTTGGTGTAACCGACTATGTAGAAATAACCGGGTTGGTTAACTTTTGTAAGCAATTCTATTTTTTCCCACTCTTTAAACAGCAATCCTCGTATCCCTTTATTTGTTGCCAAAGCAGCTTTAAAGTCACTCGACACTGCATACCCGCTATGAAGTAACTGATCGAAATCTGGGGCTAAAGGCGTCGTCCTAAAGTCTACATAGCTATCGGGTAATAAGTTAACGACAAATGATTTTAGCGTCTTACCATCTTTGTCAGAAAGGTCATAGCTGACTTTAATCCCTGAATTGCTTTCTATATAATTTCCGGTCAACAAAAAAGTCGCACGTTCTTTTGTCTTTACCGTTTTAAGAAGAGACCTAACTTCCTCATTAAGAGCTGACGAGAAAGGCGTTATCTCTCTAGAGTTCATGAGTGTTATTGGTTTTATGTATATATTTTTCTCATCGATTTGTTGATGAAGAAGTCTCGCTGCAACATTTAGTGACCGAACAGCGCTTTGTTGCTCTGTTATCTTGCTGATTACTTGTTGTGTTGTAATGTTTGGCTTATCAATATTAATATTCCGGTCAGCTAATAAACTAGCAACAACCACAAGTTTTTCATACTGCCGTAATGTCGAAAGCAACGAATATAACATGTCCAATTTTGCAGATTGCTCCACGGCAACAATGATGCTGTAGTTGTCATTAATGTCATCTACCAATCTCTTTATTTCTCGTTTGTATAATGGATTAGAAGAGTTTGTATCCAAAACTGCGGTGCAAAAATGTTCATTTCTTTTCTTCGTACACTTGTATCTGACACCGAACATTGGAATATTAGTCGTGACCGTCGCTTCAAAGCTAAATTTATTAACGCCTGTGGTGTCTTGATATGTTGAAGACTTACTTTCAACATTGACGTAAATGTTACTCGCCAATGTCGCCAAAGCAGACTTTTGAGCCTTTTTGAGATCAGTGCCATAACCATCCCCTTCTAAAGTTTTGGCACCCAGACATTGAGAGGTTATCGCACTCAAAAATACCAGCAATAATGTTAAATATTTTCTATTCATAGCGTATGTACTTAAACTTCCTTGAAACAAAATTAGTCGACTATCCTCAAACACGGACTGCTAACTCTAGTCCGTAATAATCAGTGGGATAACATTCTTAAACATAGGCATAGTTTCACCTATGGTCGCGCCAATATATGTTGGGTCAGCGATGAAAAATTTTCGGCCATTTACGCTCACATGATCTGCACCGTTATCAATTTCAGATTCGTCTAAGGCTACTGCAACAGCAAGGTGCCCCGGGTATTTGAGACCGACGGTATCAATACCAACTACTTGTTCTACTAGATATGAAAATAGGAATGATCGGTCTTCACAGTCGGCAGCCTTTAGCATCAGTGTGTGCATCGGTGTAGAATAGTATTCTTCACCCCATTGGTCGTTATCGAGTTCATATTCAAACCCATGTTGAATAAGACTAAGTAGCATTTTAACCTGAGTAGTTACGGGATAATTATTTAATTTATTTTTTAGGCTGTCTATTAAATTTAAATAATAATCATCTTTTAATGACACCCTAAAGTACCAAATAAAGTCCAAAGATGGGTGGTTGCGATAATAATCTTCTAGCTGAGGATAAATAAGGTAGTTCACATCTAAACCAGTATGAGAATCACTCAACGTTCTTTTTTCAGGAATAAGCCCTCTAATCGGTTGATTATCAGAAAATGAGAAATCAAAACGCTTTTGACTTGGTTGGCTAGCGATATATGTATATATTGGATTGTTAGGTAACTCGCCGATAAAAATATAGTAGTTAACATCATCGATTTTGATTGATGACTTACCGTAAATTTTTTGTTGACTTGGTAACAGCAAATAAAGGTTTATATCATCATATGCCAGCCGCGCGTCGAATCCGAGTTCAATTAACATCCCCCAAAGCATGAACCGACTACCGTTGCTATCATAGTTGTTCACTTCGTGTGCATATTCGTTAAGCAATGAAATTAACGCCCAATCCGGTAAATCACTTAATTCAGCGCTTTCAAATATAGTTTTGACCAACGTTTCTAAATCGGGATATAGGCTCTCCCACGCACTGGTAATATTTGTTTTTCCGACACTCAACGGTAAATATCTAGGGTTGAATTCAGGTAATCTGAACTGCCTTGTCAAATAGTTAATTTCAATCTGATTTAATTTTTTCGTTTTTTCTGGTTGGAGCTTAGGCGTGTCCATGGGCACCGTAATATCAGGCTCATTATTTTTAGGCATATCTATAAGAGGTTTAGATTTTAACGGCGCAACAGGAACGGTATCTATTTTTGGCTCACTATAAAGGTTTTTAGGCTGAATTAACTGAAAGCTCTCCCACTCTGATTTCAAAGCCTGTCTGAATGCCGCTCGTTCTTCACTTTTATAGGACTGAAAACTTTCGTTATTCTTCTTCTTCCATGAAAGGAATTCTTCGCTAGCGATTATATTGCAACTAAAGAAAACTGCTCCCACGATAGAGAAAATGCTAATCCATTGAATCTTCATTGTTAAAATGCCCCTTAGCGCTCGCCGTTCCAAAATTAAGAGATCTTTCACTGTATACGCTTTTTACTTAGACGCGCCAGTTAACTGAAATGCAGCCCAACGAGATGGGTGACGATATTTTTTACGGGTCTTCAATTGAGCTAACTGTAACGCATCAACTTTGTCATTATTCTTTAGATAGCCATAAAATGATTGCATGAAATACGCGGTAGGTTCATCTTCAACTGGCCAGAGGCTAGCGAGAATAGAGTCTGCACCGGCATAGAGGAACCCACGGTTTAGCCCAACAACATCGTCACCATTAACGACATCCCCAAGCCCGGTGTCACAAGCAGACAGAGTTACAAGATCTGCGTTAATCCTAATCCCATAGATTTCAGCAACGGTCAGTCGACCATCATTCTGTTGATCCGGGGAGAGAAGCAGACTGGATTCGAGCGGATTATTAGGGTCGAACACACCATGACTAGCAAAATGGAACATACTGTAGTCTCCAGCATTGTTTTTCAACGCGGTTTCTGTCGCCTCATCTTTTACTCTGATGTCAACGTCTGACCAAAGTGCGGCAATAGCCTTCGCTTCTTTTTCTGCACCAGGTAGGTTAGCTTCTGGGTTGGTTAGCTCAGGGTTTCCTAGAATCATCATCTTCTTGTTATCTTGAACTTCATGTCCTACATAATTCATCGCAGAAGCACTTGGCATTAGACGAATTTGAGATTTATCCACCATAAAAGTACGCCCATCGTAAAGTGAAGAGAAAGGCAGGTAATGAAGTGGACCATGGGGAACAATTACTAAGCTTTTGTTTTTAACCCTACTGCCGAATGGGCGAATAAGTTGAACATAGAGAACCTTCGAAGGTTTTATCCATTCGTTACGTGTTTTCATCAATGCACTACGATAAGTACGAATATTTTCAGAAAGATTTTTTCCATTGAGTGGGTAGACACTCAATTTTCCATCTTCTATGACAAACGCTATCAGATTGTCACCAGCCAGATAGTATTCCACCAACATTTCATTTTTATTGAGTAGCAAACCTACTTGTTCACTAGATTGTGTATCGACGCTTATCAATGAAGTAAGCTCTGGGTATTTATCTCTTAATTTGCTCTTTGGTACACGAATCAACCCTCTTGTCTCATCTTCCGGGACTGGTTCAATGCTCATCGGTATGCGTGATTCAACTTGTTGTAATTGCGCTAAATAGTCGTTCGCTTCCTGATCCGCACCTAAGTCTAAGTTCTCGCGCGCTGCGAGTAGATCGATAAGAGCCCTAGCCTTGGAACGCTCAACATAGTCGAATGCTTTTTCATTAGCTCCTACTTCGAGCAAAGTCATTATCATAAGTGCATAGGCCTGTTGCTTACCTTGTGCAAACCCCATTTTCCCCATTTCACTGTGAAAATCGGTACGCTGGGACTCAATCACATCAATTGACTTTTCGAGCATAGCAAGCGCTTGTTCGGTATCTCCCAAGCCTAAATGAGTTCTTCCGTAATCATACCAGTACATCCAGTGTAGGTTGAAGTCTTTAGAAATGGATGTGTAGCCTTCGAGTGCTTTGAAGTTATCTAGTGCATCGTCATAGCGTTCCCCCTCGAGATCTGCTCTTGCGATAAAATAAAGTCTGATATCAAAGGCCAATTTAGCTTTTTGTTCGGCTTGCCTTATTTGATCATCTGCTAAGGCATCAATGACGAGGCTTAAACCAAAAGTAGTCACTGCATCAGCTGCTTTTTCAAAATTGTCCCAGTCTGACGGTTCATCATCGGGGAGTTCACCAGCAAAATAAGCAGCGCGGTCATATTCCCCTAGAGCAAGGTAGACTTGCGACAACGTCTTACTCGTTTTTTCACGATACCTTTTCTTTTGTTGGTCTAACCAAGGCATGGATTCTTCAACAAAGGTAAGCGCTTTCTCTTCTTCTATCGTGTCTCCTAGCTCGTGAGCGACTACAGCTTTAACAGCATAAAGCTGGATCTCGCTTGTTTTTATCAAAGGCCCATACCGGTCATCTTCACGTAAATCCATTTCGTCCAGTAGTGCAAGGCCTCTGTCTATAGTGTCATCTGCATCTTCATAACGACCTAAGCCGTTAAGGGTCAATACCATACTTTCATGGCTGCTAACTACTATAAAATGCGTCGCAGGATCGGGGTCGTTTTTAAATCGGCGAATGACTATTTCTGTGCAATCGTGAAAGGTGTTTATTTTTCCTGTGGTCGCATACATTGAGCAAAGCATTGAAAGCTCCATTGCGCTCAACTTTTCGAATGCAGATTTTCCTCCCACGCTCTCAATATATTCAGCCTGAGTTCCATTCTGCATAGCCGTTGCCCCATTATAAGCAGCCATCATACCTGAACAACCAGATAGAGATAGAAGGCTCAAAAGCCATAACGAATTTAAGATACGCATAAAACAGATACCTCATAAAGATAAGAAAGCATCGTATTGTACTTTTTGTCTGCAAAGCATTAATGGCGAATTACCACATAAACTGTGGGTGCACTCTATTAACAACTCAATCCGAAGCTACAATAGGTAACGTTGCTAACTTAATATTTAAGGAACAAAGACATTATTTAATTTCCATCAATAGAAAATAAATAATGCAACTAATTGATTATTTGTTATTAATTTATCGTCTTACGTTGCATCACTTATTGATGGTGATCATGTGTACTATTTGATTATCAACATGAGTAATTGTTTTTTGAACTGAGTCTATGAGTCTCTTCTTACGTTACATTTGTTGCAAAGCTATAGAAAAATGTATACCAACTCAATTCCTATATTAGCTATCGTTAGGTGTTTATTAATAAGCGCCCCACAAACCCCCGGGGCGAGTGAGTTAATGCCTAAAGTTCCAAGGCAACAACAAGTCGATATCACACCGTCTGTTTGATAACGGTTCTGTCGCAGACAGTCGGTGTGAGGTATGCTTCCTTCAGCACTCATCGAATTTAACATTATGAATATAAATTTTTCCAGTCGCCACTTTCCATCTGATATTACTTTTCAAATAGTTCGCTATTATGTTTCTTATAAACTCACGTACTCGAACACCAGTCTCGTCAAAAAAAGAAACTTGTCGCGTCTTCATAGTAAATGGACGAAATCTATATTAACGTTCTGCTTTGCTTGGAGGGATGCTCAATCTCATTGAAGTGCTGCAAGTTAAGTATTTAAATAACATGGCCGAATAAAGTCACCACAAAGTAAAGGTAGTCCGTCACAGCTCTGCATCCTAATTTGAACTAGCAGGTAGTATTAGTTGGCCATGATAGACGCCATTACTTTGTTGAGGATATTTACCCAGTAAGGACAAAATTGGCTGCCGCTTGCGTTATTAATTTCTTGAAGAGCATGGGATATATGCCGCTTTGTATGAACGTGATGTGCACGGGCGTGTGTCATGGCTTCAAATGCGTCCACCAAGGCTAAAATCTTCCCTCCGTGAGAGATATCACCGTTACTGAGTCCTTGCGGATAGCCTTTGCCATCAGCACGCTCGTGATGTTCTAGGATAAACTGTCGTGCTTCTGTCCAGTGTGGCATTTCTGAAAGAAAGCTGACACTGCGCTGTACGTGGCCTCGAAGACAGGCGATCTCTGAATCAAGTAGCGCTGTTTTTTGTCTCAGTAATGCCAAAGGTAAAATAGACATACCTAAGTCATGCAGATAAACCGCCGCCCTTAATTGTTGCTCATCGACAATTTTTCCTGAGAACTGATTTAGCAGCAATGCTAATTTTAATTGACGACTACTGCGTCCTTCCCAATTATCGACTCGATCTTCAACAGGCTTCATTATGCTATGGAAAAAAACCAAATCAGGTTCGACTTCACTTGACCAGTCGATTCTTAGATCATCCAATTCCTGAGAAAAAAGTGCAGGCTCAATGTTGTTGGCAAACGGTGGCTCAATAATATGTAACGAATTGGTCAATAATTTTTCATGGTCACCCATGTTATCGGGCTGAACTTTGGCCATCATTTGAGTTGCTGCAATATACATCTGTGCGTCGTACATAACGCTACCGACATTCGCTATGTCATCAACAAACGATTTCACTTCTTCAATAATACTAAGCAGAAGGTCTGATAATAAACCATCATACTGCATTTCTCCTTCTCTCATTAATCCTAGAATATCTTCAAGAGCAGATAAGAGAGGAATAAGAGGAGCGAACTTCGCAAGGCCGACATCACCTTTAATGGTATGAACAGAACGGAATAGTTTATCTAATAGATCTCTATTTTTCGGGTCATGACTCAACAAGACCAACGTATTGGCACTATCTTCACAAAGAAGATCAACTTCATCGACCACATCGAGTAGAAGTTCATTATCCAAATCTAGCGGGGTAAAGCTCTTCATTGTTGATACTCACAATAATTGTCTTAAATAACTACAACTGGCATATGAGACTGATATTTTAATGGAAAATTATCTAGTGCAGAAATTATTGTACCTTAGCATCCTATGATTGGTGCTGTGCAACTTCTAAGTATCAACATTTAATTCTATATGGTTTTATTACTTCTTCCTTGGTTGGCTGGGCTATCATTGCTCCATAATACGGCTTATGCCGCTACTTTTTGGTCAACATCAAAAGCCACTAAACACCGTCAGAAGCATCCGATGAATAAATCGGAAGATCGGATGGTAAACCGGTTTTGTTGGTATAAATACGAGAAAAGGAAGTAAGGTTTGCCACTTTTACCGAAGCAAAGCGACCCCATTTACTTGCATCAGCCAGCAACCAACTTTGTCGGGAATTGGCAAGAATCGCTTTTGAAATCTCTGCTTCTTGGGGTTCATGCTCCATAGCCGACAGGTTTGGCGTTATTGAGCCGCAACCAATGATACCTATGTCGGCTTCAAAATCACCAAAGAACCTTAAAACACTATGACCAACCACATCTTGATGATCACAGCGCACCAAACCGCCACATAGATACACTTCAACGTTCGGGTTATTTTCAAAGATTCTGGCCACTTGCAAGTTATTGGTAATCACCCTAAGCGCCTTCAACCCAGTCAAAAACTCTGCCACGTAGGTTACCGACGTACCAATACCCATTATTACTGTAGAGCCTTCAGGGATCTGTTTTGCCACTTCTTGGCCAATCGCTATTTTGATATCGGATTCCACTTCCCTGCGAAACTGGTAGGTCGTGTTCGTCAGATTTGCAGGCAAGCTAAGTCCACCATGCACTCGCCGAGCTAAACCCTGCTCGCACAATGAATTGACATCTCGACGTATTGTTTGTGTGGTAACCGCAAACATAGTTGATAGTTCATCGATCTGAACATCACTGTGTTGTTTGAGATAACCAATTATTTCCTGCTGTCGAAAGGTCAGTTCCATAATGGTTCAATCCTGTTAAAAAAGTTCCGGGTTATCCGTGATAATGTTCTTTACCTTCATTTGTGTAAACGTGGTTATTTTTTCCGGATCATTGAGTGTCCATATATTGAGAACATACCCTTCGTCTGTGATCGATTTCGCCATATCACTCGTTAGGATTTTTTGGTCCACATGGACACTATAAAGATCCAACGGCCTCACGTTATCCAGATAATCAATGGATTTTTCTTCCGTAATATAACCCCGACGTATCTCCGGCAATAATGACTGACACAATTCCAAAGCACTCAAGGAGAAACTGGATAGTAGCAGCCTGTCATATGGAAAACCGAAAAACTTAATGATTTCAGCCACTTTTTCAGCCAAAAGTGCCACCTGCTCGTTATGGTGAATCTTCAACTCTAGGTTCATATTTAGGTCGTTATCTAAACAGGTTTGTAACGCCTCTTCCAATGTCGGAATGGTTTCGTTTCTGAATGACTTACCAAACCAACTACCTGCGTCAAGTTGCTTCAGTTCATCAAGTGTTAAAGAAGCGAGTTTTCCTGTTCCGTTAGTGCAACGTTCCAAATTTTCATCATGAAATATCACCGGAACATTATCAGCGGTTAATTGGGTATCTATTTCTATCCAATGAATACCAACTTCAGCTGCTTTTGTAATTCCAGCGAGTGTATTTTCTGGAGCCAGAGCCGCTGCACCACGATGACCAACAATCATAAATACCTTCTATACTTTCATTTTAAACCACATGACCATAGGCGACAATTCTACAAACACACGGCATAAATTCAAGCTTAAGGCGTGAATAAAACATATTGGCTTTCAATTTGATAACGTGGTCACAACATTCATATGAAAATTATAATGTTCATATGAATGTAATAATGAATACTATATGGTAAGTAATCTAACAATTAGAACATAAAAAAACGTGAACAAAAGCTCACATACGAGCGCGGTAAAAACAGGAACACTTTACCTAACTACTAGAGGGTTAAGATAATGAAAAAGCTACTACTGGGTACTGTATTAACAGCAGCAACGCTGTTTGGATATGGCGTCATTGGGAGTGAAACCGCAATGGCGGCGTCAGAAAAACCAGTGAACATCAATATGAGCTTGGTGTTTACCCAAAACGAACTGCTAACAAAAGAGCTGATCAAGGTGACGGATAAGATCCGTACACGTACGGATGGTGGCGTTAATATTAAAGTATTCCCAGGTGGTCAATTACCGGTATACAAAGATAACCTAGAGCAGGTGGTGAATGGTGCCGATTGGATAGCGGTTGAAGATCTAAGCTACCTTGGCGATTTTGTGCCTGATTTTGCAGCGCTTGCCGGCCCAATGCTTTACAACTCTTACGATGAATATCTTGCCATGATGAAAACCGACTTTGTTGCTGACCTATCAGCTCAAGTTGAGAAAAAAGGCATAAAAATTCTAACCGCAGACTACATGTTCGGCTTCCGTCATATGATCACAAATAAAGAGATCAAATCTTCTGCTGATATGAAAGGCATGCGTATTCGTGTACCAGGAAGTCAACTGTTCATCAGTACACTCGCATCTATGGGCGCTTCTCCTGCTTCATTACCATTCCCAGAAACCTATGCTGGCGTTCAGCAAGGTGTTGTCGATGGTCTTGAAGGTTCAATCTTAACTATGTACTCAACTAAGATGTATGAAGTGGCAAAGAACATGTCATTTACTAAACACTTCTTAGGTACTGTTGGCCTATACATTTCACCAAAAGTTTGGGACAAGTTAACGGCTGAACAACAAAAAATTGTGATGGAAGAGCTAGAAGCTGGTGCGATTTCGAATACCAGCGAATTAGTGAAACTTGATGAAGAGTACATGAACAAACTTCAAGACTTAGGCGTAACATTCAACGAAGTTGATACAGCTGAATTCGGTAAGCTAACCGCTGACGTGTATAACCAGTTCCCATCATGGAGCAAAGGTATTCACGCAACGATTAATGGCGAACTGGAGAAAATCCGCGCTAGCAAATAGTTAAAAAACGACTTACAACGCCTTGTTACTGATAAAGCCTAATAAGGCGTTGTAATTAGTTCGTTTAGATAGATTCTTGGAGTACAAATGCGTTTTATAACTAACATTGAAGAAATCTTAGCTTCAATTGCCATTTCTATTACGGTTTTAATGGTCATCATTAACGTGTTCTTACGTTACGGCTTCGGTTTTGTTGTGCCCTGGAGCGAAGAGCTATCTGTTATCTGTTTTATCTGGGCCGTCTATTTTGGCATCAGTTCTTGTTACAAACATAAATTACACATGGGTGTCGATGTCATAATGACCTTGTTGCCCGACAGCGCGAAACGACCGTTTCGCCTAGTAATAGCCTGTTTCTTATTAATACTGAATGTAATCTTGGCTTATTTAAGTTTTGATTACACCATGCTGTCGACCAAAGTGACACCTGTGATGGGAATGTCTTATTTCACCATTAATGGTGTACTTATTGTCTGCTTTTCTCTAATGGCATTTCATACCCTGAAATTTATCAAAGACGATTTGAAAAGTTCAGATGAAAATTCGTCGACACATACACACTAGGTGGTTGAAGTGGACATTTATTTACCGATTATCCTCTTGTTTGTATTATTTTTATTGAATGTACCCATCGCGTTTTCATTAATCGCCTCGTCATTGGTCTACTTTCTTTTTCTTAATACGTCCATTCCAGTTAGCTTAGTGATGCAGCGATTTATATCCTCTGCTTCTTCTTTTCCTTTGTTGGCGATACCCTTTTTTATCATGGTTGGCTCAATCATGAACTACGCCGGAATCAGCCGAAGTTTGCTGTCCTTTGCAGATTCACTTATAGGACATAAAGTCGGTGGGTTAGCGCATGTGAACGTACTGCTTAGTACGTTGATGGGCGGCATATCAGGCTCTGCAAATGCCGATGCGGCGATGCAGTCAAAGATATTGGCACCAGAAATGACCAAACGTGGTTATGATCTCCCATTCACCGCAGCGGTAACGGCGGCGTCTTCGAGCATTGCACCTGTTATTCCACCGGGTATAAATCTGATTATCTTTGCATTGCTAGCAAACGTGTCTGTCCATTCCATGTTCATCGCTGGCTATGTGCCAGCGGTATTAATGGCCGGGTCATTAATCTTTACCATCGCCATTATTTCAAAAAAACGAGGCTATAAACCCTCTCGTTCAGTACCAGCACCTGCAAAAGAGCGCTTTCACTTTTTTGCCAAGGCCATCCCTGCTCTATTTATTCCTTTTGGCATCATTCTCGGCATGCGTTTTGGTCTATTTACACCAACGGAAGCAGGTGCTATCGCTGTTTTGCTATGCACTATAATAGGTGCATTAATCTACCGAGAATTAAAATTCCGTCATATTCCTATGATTCTGAAAGAGACCATTCAGGGCACAAGTAGTGTGATGTTCATCATTATTGGCGCGATGGTATTTGGTTATTACATGACCCTAGAGCAGATACCACAAAACGTGGCGTCCGCATTGATTCAACTAACGGATAACAAGCTAATACTGTTGCTATTAATTAATGTGCTACTTCTGGTTGTAGGTATGTTTATAGAAGGTGGTGCAGCAATGATTATATTAACGCCGTTGCTTCTACCTGCCGTACTTAACCTTGGTGTTAATCCGGTTCATTTTGGTGTCATTGTTATCGTAAATATCATGATTGGTGGTGTCACACCGCCATTCGGTTCCATGATGTTTACAGTATGCTCAATTCTGAAAGTACGGGTGGCCGATTTTGTTCGTGAAGTTGCGCCGCTGCTGCTTGCACTTATTACCGTGCTCATGATCCTGACCTACTCAGAAGGTTTGGTCATGTTTTTACCGAATTTGCTATAATTCATTAAGGGATAAAATATGAAATCGGTAACGAATCAGCTAACCAAAGAATGGAAAACGGTAAGCTGGGTCCTAACAGACGTCGATGATACATTGACTTGGCAAGGCAAGCTTCCCCCAGAGACCTTAATTGCACTCAACAACTTACAGCAGGCGGGTATAAAAGTTGTTGCCGTAACAGGCGCTTGTGCTGGTTGGTGTGACCACATTGCTCAACTTTGGCCTGTAGACGCAGTACTGGGTGAAAACGGGGCATTTATATTAGAGAAAAAAGACAATTATCTTACTATCAAAGCCGATGTGAAGTTAGATGAGTTAAAACACCTGCAGGATAAATTAAAACATCAGGTGTTGGAAATTTTAAAGGATTATCCAGATCTCAATTTGACGCTTGATCAATCTTACCGTCTATGCGAAGTATCCATCGATATAGGGCAAAACTGTCCTAAAGTAAGCGACGTCATTATTGAGGAAGTCGTTTCCAAAATAACGGCATTGGGTGCTCATGCAACCGCCAGTTCTATCCACATTAACGCGTGGTATGGCGAGCATTCCAAAAAAGTGACCTCGTTACGTTTCCTCAACGAGAAGGGATTAACCGATGCAGATATCCTCTCTCACTGCTGTTATGTTGGCGACTCACTCAATGACCAACATATGTTTGCAACCCTACCCAACAGTGTCGGGGTTGCTAATCTTTCCCATTACTGGGACAAATTGATATCGCCTCCTCCTGTCATGATGACAAAACCAGGAGGCTATGGTTTCGCTGAATTTGCACAACAACTTTTGCAATTAAAAGGATTTACCTAGAACGACCAGTATTCACTATTCCAACCGACAAACACAACTCATACGGAGGTATCTATCGCGTGAAACTAGATCTTGAGATACTCGATACCTCGATGGAAATAAGAGCAACCGTCAATAAAAATAAAATATCCTCACTCGAAATGTTCATGTTTTTACCTGATGATATGGGAATAAGAGAACGAGACATCGGTGCTAACGTCTTGCTCGATCTTAAAGCATCTCGTTATCACTATTCAATTTCAAAAGCCAAATTCCCACTCCTTAAACAAAAGAGAGCAAACTCAGACAGCACGATAGATTTTCCAATTTTTCTGAAAACATTTAAGTTGAAACTGTCTAGGCTTACCCAAAAAGTTGACAAAACCAAAACCAATTTGGGTGAGTTTCTAGACGTATCCCAAACACTACTCAATGATCTACGAAATACACCCACAACCGATGATAATATTAAAGATTTTCGAAGTGCAGATGAGCTCTGTTCTTATTACGCAGAACAAATAACGCTCGCCTTTTGCCACGCTGGTAAAGGAAATAACGAAAACACGGCTATGTACGATGAACTGATTAAGTTCGCTTGCTCCGAACGAGAATACCGAAGAGACAACTATGGTTTAAAATCAAAAGAGGCTCAGTATATACGCAGAAAAGAAGATTATTTCTGCAAATCTATCAATATCACCCAACAAAATAGTACGCTAGGTGTATTGAGAGAACAGGCCGCATTTAGTCTCAGTGCATTTTTGTCTATGCTATTGACGACATTAGTCGTCTTTTATGTTCAATTGGGATATGGCACGGTCTCGTTTGCTCTACTGATGGCACTCTGTTTTAGTTATATATTTAAAGATCGGTTTAAAGAGCTATTTCGGATTTATATTGCAAAAAAACTAAGCAAAGGAAAGTTTAGTGGTAGAACCGTGTTATACGATAGCTACAATAAAATTGTGGGTCAATGCTACGAGTTAGCCGAATTTGTCATACCAGATGATGAGATAATATCTGTGCGCGGAAAAGGGAAATACACAAAAAAAGATGCCGACGAAGTCGTAATTTACTACAAAAAAAAGTACGAGATTAATGACAGCTTTGTGAATGGCTTCACCCAACTTAGAGACACAATGGATATAAATCTACATACCTTATTGGTGCTATTACCCGATACCACATTAAGGCATACCTCTTATGAAAATGGGAAATTGATTCGAAATAAATTTTCTATGCTGCACGATATTAACCTTGTATTTCGCCTCAATAACGACAAGATAGAACGGTATAGAATCAAAGTATCCCACTCAAATATTGCAAAATTAGAAGCCGTTAATTGGTCTTAGTCACATCAAAGTATCAATCATTCCACTGAACTTTCGCAAAGTCCTTTCTTATCAGCGCATGCGCTGACAAGAAAGGACCTTCGCAGAACCATACAAAATTGAAGCTTCAAATGTAAATGAATTGATCATATTTATATGCTACATTGCGGAGCATATAGTTTTTCAATACTTCCGTTTATTGACGTATTAATTCTGAATGCTTCCTTTATGATTATGAATGATAACCAACACACTCGCCAAGACGTTCGATTATTAGAAACCGCAGACATTGACCAGTTAGCGAACTTTCAAGCAAATAAAAATCGATCCTACATTCAGCTTCATGCTGGAGAGTTGAATGCTCAGTATGTTGAGTTCAATTTTGGTGATGTTCAGATATTTAGAGAACAACTCAATGTTGGGTCTAGAATTCAGGCCGCTCCTGCAAGTCGTTTTCTTCCTTTTGCTGTTATCAACTCCCATGACACAGACGGAACCTATTGTGGAAAAACCCGGCCGAAAAATTCGTTTATACAGGCGACAGGTGGTGTATGGGATATCAATTTTTCTAACCATATTGATTACATTTGCACCGCGTTCAATCGTGAAAGCTTAATCAAAAATATCCGTCAATTAACCGAAAAGGATATCCCTAAAAACTGGTTATCAAGTAAAGCGGCCGTTTCAGACCCGTTTGCACTCAAGCGATACACATTGGGTTCAAAAAAAATCATGCATATGGTCCGACACAATCCCCGCTTACTTAACTACCCGTCTGTTAGTCGCGTGCTCAATGAAGCGATATTGCAGCTTACACTAGATGTTTTAGCACCAACCAACCAAATTGAGGAAACACTCAGACCGCAACCCCAACGTATTAAGGGAGTACATAAGGTTATTGAGTACCTGAACTACCATGCCCATCAAATGCCCACATTATCTGAACTGTGTGTTGTGGCACAGCTCAGTGAGCGTAGCCTACAATACGGTTTCAAGGAGTATTTAGGCATGACGCCAAACCGCTACTTACGAATAGTTCGTCTCAACAAGGTCCATAGCGATCTTATTGGTGCTAGCGCGACTAAAAGTAAAGTTGTTGATTTTGCACTAAAATGGGGGTTCTTAGAATTAGGCCGCTTTGCTGGCGAGTATCAAACCTTCTTTAACGAACTACCATCAGAAACCCTTCGAAAACAGATTTAGTTCCCTGCTAAATTGTCCCGTAATTGCGAATGTGAGATATCTTGCGGAATCTGCATATCAATCACCCATGATGTTGCTAATGTGTTAATTAGTTGACAACAACGTCTAACTTTCTATTCTTACATATAAAAAACAAATAATTAGATAGTTGGATCTTTCACTTTCGACCAAGACGAAACTCTTAAATGTCACATTTACTAGCAACAAGAAAGAAGGACCTAGGTATGATAAAAAATGTCGTTACACTCATTGCAATAGCGGTTTCTGCTAATGCAATGGCGATTGATTCAAAGCCAGCAACTCAATCGACGATAGAGGCGAATAACAACGTTCTCAATGCTCTCCCCTTTGGCGACAAAAAGGACTTTGACGACGCTCAACGCGGTTTGATTACGACACAAGACGTTGTCACCATTAAGAATGAAAAGGGCGACGTTGTATGGGATTTAGAATCTTATAAAAAGTATATTTCATTAGATAAGGAATCCCCTGCCAGCGTCAACCCTAGCCTTTGGCGCAACGCGCAATTAAATATGATCAATGGGCTGTTTAAGGTTACCGACGGCATTTATCAAGTACGTGGTTACGACTTATCTAACGTTACCTTTATCGAAGGTAAAACGGGTTGGATCGTTTTTGATCCGCTTATATCTCAAGAAGTAGCAAAAGCTGCATTGGATTTCGTTAATCAAGAATTGGGTGAACGCCCAGTTAAGGCCGTTATCTACAGCCATAGTCATCTTGATCATTTTGGTGGCGTTCGTGGCTTAGTCGATGAAAAGGATGTTATTTCGGGCAAGGTCGAAATTATTGCTTCGCAAGGATTTACAGAACACGCCGTATCAGAAAACGTTATCGCCGGTAACGCCATGGGCCGTCGTGCTATTTATATGTACGGTGCATTACTGCCACGTAATGAATTTGGTGGCGTTAATGGTGGGCTTGGACAAACAACGTCCACGGGTGTCGCTACGTTAATTGGACCAACCGACTTTATTGAAAAAACAGGTGACGAGCGCACGGTAGATGGCGTTAAAATGGTATTCCAATATACGCCAGGAACCGAAGCCCCTACAGAAATGAACACTTGGTTTCCAGAGAAAAAAGCCCTTTGGATGGCAGAAAATACCACCAATACAATGCATAACATCTTAACACTTCGCGGTGCTCAAGTGAGAGATGCACTAAAATGGTCTAGTTACTTAAATGAAACCATTGAGTTATGGGGTAACGAAGTAGAGGTTAAGTTTCAAAGCCACCACTGGCCACTTTGGGGCCAGAAAGATATCAATAGTTATTTTAAGAAACAACGTGATATCTACAAATACACCCACGACCAGTCTGTTCGATTGATGAACCAAGGTTACACGGGTGAAGAAATTTCAGAAATCATCCAGCTCCCTAAGTCATTAGAAGACAACTGGGCCACACGTGGTTATTACGGCACATTGCGTCATAACAGCCGTGCAGTTTATCAACGCTATATGGGTTGGTATACGGGTAATCCTTCTGACTTGAACAACCTGCCGCCAACCAATGCCGCTATTAAGTACGTTGAATATATGGGTGGAGAGAAAGCCATACTAGACAAAGCTAGAGAAGATTTTGCCAAAGGTAATTATCGTTGGGTTGCGGAGGTTCTTAAACATGTGGTATTTGCTAACCCAAACACCAAAGGAAAAGAGCTATTGGCTGATACTTACGAGCAGTTAGGGTACCAATCAGAATCTGGTCCATGGCGCTCTGTGTACCTACAAGGTGCCTACGAACTGCGTAACGGCACACCAGAAACTGGCGGGTTAACAACCGCGTCACCGGATATTATCCGAAACATGCCTCCAGAGATGCTGTTCGACTATCTATCCGTTCGAATCCTTCCAGAAAAAGCCGAAGGCATGAACTTCTCAATAAATATCGATTTCACTGATTTAGATGAGCAATACACACTAAGCATTGAGAACTCCGTGTTGAACTACTCTAAAATACTCATTGACGATCCTAGTGTCAGCCTGAAAATTTCAAAGGCCGTTCTAGATGATGTTCAAATTGGTAGCATTACGCTTGAGAAAGCCATTGCCGACGGTGACCTTGTCATCGATGGTGACGCAAGCAAATTCAAAGACTTTATTGGTATGCTGGATCAATTCAAGTTCTGGTTCAATATTGTCACACCGTAAGGCCTCAGATATGAAAGTATTAACGCAAATACTATTGATACTTTCTGTTCTAGGAGCAAGCCCTAGTTGGGCTTGCTCTTACGATGGTCAGTTCATTAATCCATTTACTGAGAGCTACCCTGGATCTTTAGATGTGGTTATTGCGACACAAAAAGCGTTAGCAAATAATCAAATAGTTAAACCAAAAAATGTCGAAGGTGCACAGGGTTTACAACGCGCAGTTTGGTGGCTAAAGCTGTTTGTTAAAAATAATCAAGAAGTACTACCTGAAGAAGGGTATATCTATTTAGCGGATAGCCACTTATGGAGCAAGTTCACCAAAATGGGCAAGGTAGAAGTACATGCACTCGCCCCGCAAGACAATAATCGCGTCTTGGTGATTTCTGAGTATGCACTAAGTAACCTAATTTCGAAAAACATCTCTTATGAACAATCTCAGCAGCTAGGATTGGTTGAACTTAACTATTAAGCAATCGATCCAACACAAAACAGGCTCACTTAAAAATAAATGAGCCTGTTTACTATTCTATTGTCTTGCGAGGTTTGGTTCATGCATCACGTGCAATTTATTGCCATCTAAATCACGACAATACGCTCCAAAATAATCTGGTCGGTAGCGATACCCCGGAGCCCCTTCATCTGTACCGCCGAAAGCTAACGCGACACGATGGAACTCTTCTACCATTTCATTACTGGCCGCTTTAAAGGTGACTTGTATTCCATTCCCGCTCGTTGCGGCGTGTTTATTAAACGGTATCAATATCCAAAAGCAGCTTGGTTCGCCTTCTGGCCCGTAACCAATTTCATCTTCTTCTTCCATGGTACGTACCATATTGAGCGTCGCCAAAAGTTGGTCATAAAAAATACCCGCTTTAGTAAGGTCGTTGGAGCCAAGGGTGATACCTAATAACATGGAAGGCTTGTCCTGAAATATGTGTTGAATGTCAGTGTATCTGACCATGGTTTAGGCAAACAATCAATGATGAACCGTGAACTTGGGGAATAGGCTAAAAGCTTGCCCATATCAAAGCATGTATTCCTGCCCGAGCCACCCTTTACCGATACGAAAAACGACAATTTATGGCTGTAGTTCTAACCTTTTTAATTCACTTAATCTTTTCTCATAGACATTAATCAAAGATTCACTTAGCAGTACCTGAGACGTATCGCCTTTTCCTTTATACGCTTCCTTCGATTTGTTCCAGTACGCTAGCTGTTCTTTAAGTTCTTTCACACTCAATTCCGCAAAGGCTGCATCCGCGTCTAATGCCACTAAACGTTCTCGCTCCATTTCGTTCGCGATTTGCTCTTTAGTAGGAGCATACAATGCGCACTCTTCATCAATAAAACCGTTGCTACCAATCACACTGTTTCGTTCTGTGGACAAACAAAAACCGTTGCTATCGAACTTCGTACATTCCCACAAGTAACCATTGTAGGGCAGATATTTTGCCTCTCTATTTCTATTCTGATCAAACTGACAAGCACATGGGATACACCAATCATTATCTATTTCACCGAATTTGTCTTTTATAAACATCTGTTGCACCCCCCGATAACGTACTTTTTCAGAGGCGTTTGAGGTACTAGGCAATAAAACGCTAACAAAAAGAAAGCCACATAGCAGCCATTTATGAATGAACATAATTAACCTTTATTTTTATACGGGTATAAGAGAACTCTACACCTTTAGTAAAATAAAATGAAGACCCTCGTTAGGGTGCTGTCAGCTTAACGACATTGTGTCGCGTTTTCTCTATTGATTACCTACTTTCACAGTTGCATCTTCACTGCGATAGTCGATTTTTTTTATTGTCACGACAAAATCACTGGTAAAGGAGCTAGCTGAGACAGCAATATCTATCCAAACGCTATCCCAAATTACCCTTATCTCAGTGCCGTCATTGTTTTCTTGAAAAACCAACCCCTCACCATCTATAGTCGAATAGGTAACACCACTGATAGACTCAATGTTCACCTGAAAATGATCGCCTAAAAAGCCCAATAATCGGTAGTGTGTCTGATGCTCTCCACCCACCATACCAGACAAGACAAGATCGCTCGTCGACTCATCAAGATGAATATAGAAATAATCTCGGCTGACTTCCTCTACATGACGTAGCAAATAGTCGTGATCACTTTGGGCATAAGTATGAGAAGTTAGACAGGCAGAAAAAAGCAGTAGAACAATGGAAAACTTATGGTTTATTTTCATGGCGATGCTTTTCTTTAAAGGGTTGGATAAGCAAGCTTAGTTCGCTGATGGCTTACCTTATTTGATTAGGCGCATTATTTTGCCATGTTTAGCGGCGCAGACAGGAAGTACATCCTCGACATGCAGAACGAGAACTCGGGTCTAATCGGCCTCGCTGCACCTTACAGTAAGCGTTTCTTAGTACGCGACGTGCTGCAAACCAGTCCTCTGGTTTTTCTAGGAGCAAATAGCCATTAAAGCGCTTAATCACTTGCGTACCATATTCCTCTATAAATCGCCGATCAAAGTCGATCTCAAAATAGGTTAACGCTTGCTCTATCGAGGTAAAACTCGAGATGGTTTGTTGAATATCGGTCAGCTTCATAATAAATTTTCATTCTAACATGGTCGCTAGAGTGTCCACACATTTTAACGCAATCATTCAAATAGTTGCCAAGATAAACAAACGCATCATTGTCGATCCGTTATAACTTTTCAATATAAAGGATCACTTCGCCGACATGAAAGCCCCATTTAGACATATCCGTCTTATTGAACAATCGCTTTTCATCAATCATAAACATCCAATCGTCTAAAGTAACTTCATAGATCGTGCCATCCACAGGTATCTCTAATTCGTATTCCCAGTAGAGAGCCGACCCTTCCGTTTTGCCATTCGCAATACCGACCACATCACCTGCTGTACCTTGATATTGATTATCTCCAAGTTTTTTCAGTTGCCAAATACGCGTCGACTTCTCACCATCATCAAACTCAAACCACTCCTTTATTTCCCCTTCATCTCCCTGCCATGACGCGAGAAGTTTAACGTTGAAACGGCGCAATAGGTTTCCCGAACGATCTAACACCATGCCATAGGCTTTAAGCTCTCCATCAAAAAATTGTTCTAACTTCAGCTCTGGAGTGGTGTTTTTGTGTTCCTCTAAACTGGCACTGCCGCATGCAGTAAGTAACAGTACGAGAGAAAAAATGGTCAATATCTTCATTGATTAAGCCCCAATAATTGTTGACGTAGTTTCGGCTCTGACGTGTTTTCCGATAACCATATTGAAAGAAATGCATCCCCAAAATCTTGACTATCTATCGCACCTATCGGTGCGTCATTAAAGAAGAACTGGCTCTGGCCATTTTTTCGCACGCGAATAGTAATGGTGTTGCCTGGTTCCACATCTGGCCAAATTCGTTCAAGTGGCGCGGCCCATTTGTCTATGTTGTTCTGTCGATAACCTAAGTGTTGCCATTGGTCGATAGTCGCATCGATAAGTGCCCGCTTACTTATTGATTTAAAGTATTCAATCTTAAGCGCTTTTTCATTTTCATCTTTTGCTAGAATCACTATCATCGCATTGTCTTTTTCCTGTTCTACACCCCGGTAAAACTCGGCTTGATAAATTGTCCAGAACAGGTAGGTCATTTCACCTTCACCTACTTTATTTAAATGGCTAATAGGAGAGGCCGATACGCTCGCCGTCAGCAGTAGCAATACTAGAGTCCATATTTTCATACATCACCTCAAAACATGTGCCTTGGCAGGTTGATTTACATAGCGTTTAAGAATGATAAACACAGGTAAAAGAAGCGCCCAAACCAGTATTAACGAAAGAACGACACTGCTCGTTGGCAACAAAGAAACCAAAACCCCCGCCTTTATGCCTCCCCAGTAACTACTCGCACCGCCAATTGCACCTACCAGCATAAGCGTTGGAACCGAACGGTTATCTAGCCAACGTAGACTATGATTCAAGCTAATAATGAACATGACCCATAGCAACAATAACCAGATCGGGAAAAAGCTATCACCCGCATCAAATACACCGAGTTCTAACTGAATTTTGTCGGCAATCAACCCGATAGGAACCAACATTAGCAATCTAAGATCTTTGATTCGCGTTGGTGACAATGCAAAATGAAGGATAAGTAATAATGGCATTATCTGATTAGCGTATTCGGTAAAAAATGCCGCACATAGCCAACTGGCTTGAAATAGAAAAAGGTTAATAATCCAAAACAATTTCATCACTTTTCCCTCTGAAACGTGGCTTTCTAGCAACCACGTGGTGTGTACTTATGACCCTTTGCAAAAAAGCGCCTTCGCAATAGCATAAATAGAACAACCATAAACGTTTGAACTCTTCACTGTAGCCAAGATCGATTAACTGATCCCATTGTTGTTCAAAAGCTAAACGCCAGTCAGCCAATGTACGTGCATAGTGAAGGCCAATATCATGCATTTCATGCACCACCAAATCGGTATTTTTAGCCATCTGTTCGGTCATGACCGCGACAGAGGGTAAGCATCCACCTGGGAAGATATATTTTTGGATAAAGTCGACGCTTTTACGGTAGCTATCGTAGCGACTGTCAGCAATAGTGATGGACTGAACCAGCATTTTACCATCGGATTTAAGCAGGCCTGAACACTTGCTGAAGAACGTCGAAAGATACTCGTGCCCTACCGCCTCTAGCATCTCAATTGAAACAAGCTTGTCATACTGTCCCGTGAGTTTGCGATAATCACTTTTCAACAAAGTAATCTTGTCATCAAGACCAAGCTGCTGAATTTTATCTGCGGTATATTGATGCTGAGCATCAGAAATAGTGGTAGTGGTAACATGACAATCGTAGTGTTGAGCCATGTATATCGCCAACCCTCCCCAACCCGTGCCAATTTCTATCACGCTATCGCCCGATTGTAGGTCCAGCCTTTCACAGATGGTCTGCATTTTAAGTTGCTGGGCTTGTTCCAATGTGGAGGCCTGTGCATTATAAATTGCGCAGGAATATTGCATTGCAGGATCTAAAAAGCGCGTATAAAGCTCGTTACCGAGATCGTAATGAGCCAGGATATTGCGTTTTGAACCTTGCTCAGTGTTGGCATTCTTACGGCTAAGTAAGCGATTTTTTAATCGACTAAACCACTGAACCTTATTCTCGATCTGGTCTAGCTGTGATTGATTTCTCGCCAAAACCTGAATAACGTTGGTTAACTCTGGGCTCGTCCATTTACCGTCAATGTAGGCTTCCGCTCCACCAATACTGCCATTGAGTACGACGTCTTTATAAAAACTCGGGTCATGCACCACAATTTTCCCACTTAATGTGGCAGAACGCTCACCAAAAATAAGATGTTCGTCGCCCTCAATAATTTCCACACTTGCCTCATTAAGTTTACTTAGTAGAGCAAAAATCAAGCGTCGATACTTCCCCATAGCGTCATTGCGGATAGTGGCATTCTGGTAGGTTAAAGATTGATCCTGTTTTGCTATTTGTTGCATGTAAACCTCACTTGCGAGTCTAAATATTTCCAATATTCACTGAAAAACGATTCATTAACTATTTGGGTGCACGACAAAAGGAACTCGTTTCAGAAACAGCTTTAGTGCCTGCCAATAAATACCGCTTACAATCTTCAGGCTCATCATCGGAATCGCGCTGATTGTCTTCCATAGCTGCTTTGCACTAAATTCACGTTTAGTTAACGCTAGGGTGGCATCAAACACTTTCCCTTGCTTGTGGCTTTCTATGTGAACCAAGGTGTTCTTTTCTGGTGGTGATATCTTCCAGTGATAATTCATGTCCATCTCCATAAATGGTGAGACATGAAAGGCCTTTTTTACCTTCATGTCTCCGGTCATATCCACCAAATAGTAGTGTCTTTGTTTCCATGGAGTGTTGCTCACTTCTGCTAACATATATTGGCATTCGCCCGTTTCTAAATAGCAAAAGTAGCAGTTAATTGGGCTGAAATAGATCCCCATGCATCGGCCTTGAGCCAGTAGGGTAACTCTATTGTTCTCAGGCCAATCCCCTCCTAATTGTGTTACTTTCTGACTTATACGTTGCTTCAACGTGCCAGGTTCATTTTTTACATAATCTTTTTCATAGAATCGAATTGGGTTATACCAATGTTGACCAAATACTAGGCTACGGCGTGACAGTTCGGCTAACTCATCTAGGTCGACAGCCAGCATGTAAAGTTGATAACTGAATTCATGCGCTACCTCACCAAATCGACGATGACGAACATGTCCCCAATAGATACCACTGTGATCATTCATAACGAAAGTCCAAACCGTTCAGTTACATCAATCGCGCTGCGTACACCATCTTCATGAAAACCGCTGTACCAATACGCCCCAACAAAATGACAGCCATTTTTACCGCATATTAAGTGACGTTTTTTTTGTGACTTGACACTTGATTCGTCCAGTATCGGATGGTGATAAATAAAACGACGTATCACCTTGCTTGGCTGTATTGCCTCCGTTTGATTCAGAGTGACACAGAACGTGTCGTTGCTTTGAATACCCTGCAATATATTCATATTATAGGTAACACATGAAGGCCGCGATAAATCACCGTCGAGCATATAGTTCCAACTCGCCCATGCCAGTTTTCTATCGGGTAGCAATCGAGTATCGGTATGCAGTACCACTTCATTTCGGCTATAAGGAATACCAGAAAGAACCTCGATTTCTTGTTCAGTGGGGTCAGCGATAAGGTTTAGAGCTTGGTCTGAATGGCAGGCAAAAATAACATCGTCAAAACTCAGTACTTCGCCGTTTTCCATAGTGATAATCACGCCACCGCTATGTCGTGTAACGTGCTTTATCATTGCTTTTGTCACAATGGCTTTACTGAGTTTCTCTTGGATGCAGTTAACATAAACTCTTGAGCCACCGGGAACAACATACCATTGCGGTCGATCAACAATATTGAGTAGCCCGTGATGAAAGAAAAACTGGATGAAAAATTTAAGTTCGAATTTTTCCATCTCTTCCAAACTAGTGGACCAAATCGCCGCTCCCATTGGAAGAATGTAATGCTGACAAAAAAAATCTGAAAATTGATGCCGTTGTAAGAAGTCACCTAGAGTGGATTTTTCATTAATATTGTTTTCTCGAAATGCCTTTTTACAAAGCTTATTAAACGTAATAATCTCTGAAATTAGACGCCAGAACTTCGGCTTGAACACATTACTTCGTTGCGCAAAAAGCGCATTGATACCGTGCCCATTATATTCGAACTTAGTCTGGCGGTTGTGCACACTAAAGCTCATTTCCGTGGCTTGTCTTTTAATGCCTAGCTGTGATAGTAACTGGTTGAATTTTGGGTAAGTTCTATCGTTAAATACGATAAAGCCAGTATCAATGGCATACTCTTTACCTTGGTGAACAATATCAACGGTTGCTGTATGACCACCTACATAATCATTCTTCTCAAAAACGGTAACATCATGTTGATTGTCTAATAGATAAGCGCAAGTTAATCCTGAAATACCTGAGCCAATAATAGCGATCTTTTTATTTGTCATTGCTAACCCATCCTTGTAGCGAGTCTATTCCAAAGTGACGAGGGTAATACGCGAAGGCATTTCATAATAAATATAAATAGTGTTGGGAAACTGATATCTGGTTTTCCTTTGGCTATGCCTTCCATGATTTTTTCTGCTGCAACTTGGCTAGAGATAATCATCGGCATTTCAAAGCTATTTTTATCAGTCAGTGGTGTTTCCACAAAACCAGGATGAACCACGGTGACATTAATATTGTGTTTTTTAAGATCTATCGCTAGCGTCTTGCCTAGATAACTCAACGCCGCTTTTGACGCGCCATATGCTTCAGCTCGAGGCAACGGCAATAATCCGGCACTAGAACTTACCAAGACTAAACGACCACCCGGCTTAAGGTGTTTAAGCCACGCTTGAAGACCATAACCAATCGATATCAAATTAATGTTAATTACCCTCTCAAACTTCTTGGCGTCGAAGTTGAGTGCATCATCAATATATTCGCAGTCACCTGCATTAAAAATGAGCATATCAAGCGGCTCAAAATCATCGTCCATTGTCGGGTAGCTTTCATAATCCGTCAGATCAAAGCAGAGCGGTGTAATGAATGGGCGATCAACTGTTAGCTGCTGCAATTTCATGTGGTTTCTGCCACAAGCCATCACTTCGGCCCCTTTCCTGGCATAGCTTAGGACTAATTCTTTCCCTATACCGGATGTGGCACCTGTAATTAAAATACGCATTATTGCCCCGCTCTCTGCTTTATGGTTTTGACGAATGCACCAATAAAGGGGACATGCTCATATATCATCGCCCCCGCATCTAGGTAGTCGCGGTGGAATATCACTAGGTTGTCTTGCGCTTTAAGATGGGAATGGCCAATAACAGAGATAGGCTTTTTACCATTCAAGCTTTTGTGACGAAATGTCATATTCCAATAAACAGCCGCTTCATTGTCCGATTCAAACATATGCTGAATGACAAAATCACACTGAATAATATTTGTGTAACTACTCTGGAAACTGTCTATAAGATCTTTTACACCGTCGACTCGATGAAGCGGATCAATAAATGTAACCGCAGGATGATAAATGGATTGCAAGGTGATTAGATTATCTGTACCTAACTCGCTGTAAACATCAACAAATTTTTGTAACCACAATGAGCGTTGCATATAAGATCATCCTTAATATTGTTTGAAAAAATCTAACGCCCTCTGTCTTGCATCTTTGTGATCGACGATGGGCTTGCAGTACTGCGTTGTGTTGCCATTCAATTGCAAATATTGATGTGGAAAATGGATATGTTTATTGGGCACATCATACAGTTCTGGAACATATCTACGGATGAAGTCGCCATTAGGATCAAATCTTTCACTTTGAGTGATCGGATTAAATATTCTGAAGTATGGTTGAGCATCGCAACCCGTGCTTGCGGCCCACTGCCAACCGCCATTATTGGCACTTAAATCCCCATCAATAAGGTGTGACATGAAGAACGCCTCCCCGAGTCGCCAATCTATTAACAGGTGTTTAGTTAAGAAACTTGCTACCACCATCCTCAATCGGTTGTGCATCCAACCGGTTTGGACTAACTGCTTCATTGCGGCATCAACTAACGGATAACCCGTTCGACCATCACACCATGCTTGAAAGTGCATTGGGTTACCTTGCCAATTCATGTCTCGGTATTTGAGCTGAAAGCTCTGTCCTTTTGCTAGTTCAGGGAAGTGAAACAACAAATGTTTGTAGAAATCTCGCCAAATTAGTTCATTAAACCATGCAAAACCGGGCATGGCAGAGTCATGTACTATCTCCGGTTGCTTCTGCACTAATTGCAGCGCAAGCCATCGTGGGCTAATCGCTCCAATAGCAAGATAGGGAGACAGACCAGACGTTGCCTTAACCGCTGGAAAATCTCGCTTTTTAGCGTAAGAATCAAGCTTGTTTTTAAGAAACGTTGGCACGACCATCTGCATGACCTCATCACTGAGCGGCCAACGTGATGAGTCCGCATCGAGATAATCAAATTCAATCGACGTCAAAGAATTATAAATGGAGGTGTTGGCGTTCTTTACAGGGGGGATGGCACATTCAACACCGGTAAATTGTAAGCGCTGTAACCATGCTTTTTTAAATGGTGTAAATACTTTATACATCTCATCTTGTTTGTTAAGCACGCTGCCTACCGGCAAGATAGTATCGCAGTTAGAGAGAACAAGGTTTATACCCGTTTTTTGAAAAAGTGTATCTCGGTTGAGCTCATTGATCTCTGGCTCTCGATTAGCGCAGACAGTGTCGATAGTATTCTGATAGCAATATTCTTTTAATACCTGCACCTGAGAGTGATAATCCGAGGCTTCCAAATGATGCAGTTTCACACCATGCTCTGCCAATTGTTTCGCAACCAATAGTAAATGTCTTCGGATGAAATCAGCTTGAATGGGCGCAAGGTTGTGTTGTTGCCACTGCTTTGGTGTAGATATATAGACCGCATTTGAAGCCCCCATTTTAAGGGCTTTGCATAAAGCTGGGTTATCGTGAATGCGAAGATCTCGCCTCAACCAAAGCAGTGTACTCAATAGCCATACCTCAACTTTAACGCCTTAGGATGTGGATTTAAGTAGGTTTGTTCGGATAGATAGTCGTTGGGGAATTCGAGTAAATAGTGATTAATCAAGGTTAAAGGAACCAATAATGGCAAGAGGCCTTCTCGATAAGCATCAATTTGATCATTCAACTCTTTGCGTTTTTCTTTGGTTAGCTGCTTCTTAAAATAACCCTGTAAATGATGCAGAGTATTGGTGTGGCTGCGTCGAGTGGCCTTGATGGTTAATGCCTCCATCAACATTGATATATATTCATCCGCCACCTCATTAATCGGTTGCTGTGGATCAGCAAGCAGTCTACCTAGGCATTTATAGCTTTCGATATGATGACTCATGACCAGATACTTGTGGGCACTATGGAATGTAATAAGCTTATGTAAGGTAAAACCACTGGCTTTTAAATCGAGCCATTTTTGATAGGTGAAGATACGAGTAATAAAATTTTCGCGAATGATAGGATCATTCAAGCGACCATTCTCTTCACAAGGTAATAATGGGTTATGTTGCATTATCTGCTTCGAAAACATACCAACGCCCGTCATCTTGGAACCTTTGCCGTCATGCTGATATATCTTGACCCTTTCCATGCCACAGCTTGGGCTTTTAGCACAGAAAATAAAACCGGCCAGGTCGTCATTCTGTTTCGCCTGAGATTGACCAAACTGGGTAAGCGCTTCCGTTACGTCTCCTGAGCCATCGGGACGAGAGACGGTTATCACATCCCCGTTAGAAATCTGCCTTATGGTTGGTCGTGGGATTGGTAATCCTACCGCGACCTCTGGACAAACGGGCTTGAAATCAGCAAATTCACTCAGTTCTTCCATGCAAAAATGCGAACGTTTATGGCTTTTATCATATCGAACTTGCTGCCCTACAACGCACGCACTGATGCCTATTTGTAGTTTTTTATCCATATTAGAAGTCCCGCCTCATGTTTATTATCACTCACTTAATAAATCAATTTTCCTAATGGGTTAATAAGCTTACTAACCCCTTGAGTAAATCGAAGTGCGTCACTCGAAACCGTTAAGCAAACACAGCCTTCTTTTGTCATTGGATTGTGAGTATGCTTACCGTCTAACCAGATAAAATCGCCTGCTTTATAGCTGCCCATTTCATCCTCAAAACTGCCTTCAAGCAGTAAGGTTATTTCATACCCTTTATGCGTATGCTGAGGAACGTTGCCGCCTTTAGCGATATGCAATAGACTCATACGTCGTTCATCATCATCAAGCTTTAACCTCGCACGCGAGATCTTTCCTATCCCTTGCCACTCTTTTAGCGAGATGGATCTGATTGCTCTTGGCAAGGTTACACGTGTGTTCGATACTTCTATTTCCGTCACTGTAACGGGTAAAATTGGTGCCTGTTCCACTGGCTGAGCCGTAATCGTTTCAAGCATCTCTAGCGAAACCGTCTCTTCTTGCTGCGTAACAATATCGATGCCAAGTTCATCAAAGCTGAAATCAAACTCTTCAATACTCAACGTCTCCTCGTTAACATCAAATGCGTCCATTGCGGCCTTCTCTGTAAATTGACTGACGAGAGACTGGCATTCGCTGCACATTTCTACATGGCTTGCGACAACAACAGAAACCGATACTGGCAGGTCGCCTGCTACAAATTCTTTTAATACAGCTTCGCTTGGGTGATAGTTAATCATTGTCTTGCTCTCCCATTTGCTGTCTAATTTTTTCCAATGCTAATCTCAACCGTGATTTTATGGTTCCGATTGGAACACCCAACTGCTGCGATAACTGTTCTTGTGAAAGTTCTTGATAGTAAACGCCCTGTACCACAACTCTTTGAGCGACAGGCAGGCTGCCCACTAATTTCTCAAGTTGCTTTGCCATCAGGTGGTCACCAAACGGGTTTGACAGGTTATCGTTTTTGCTTAACGCTTGCTCTAGCGGCCAGATATCATCACCAAGATTTTGCTCTGCTTTGCTTTTAACCTTTCTGAGTTGATCAAATGATGCATTACGCATAACGGTGTAAATCCATGTCGTTGCTGCACCTTTACTCGCGTCATAAAGGTGCGCCTTTTTCCAAACATTCGTCATTGTGTCTTGCACTAATTCATTAGCTTGGCTCTCGTTGCCGTGTTGTTTAATGCCAAAACGTTGAATTTTAGGTGAAAAAAAACGAAACAGCTTTGTAAATGCTGCCTTGTCTTGGTTTTCTGCCACCAACGATAACCAGTCAGATAATTCTGGGTGCGCCGACGTCATGTTAGGCTGAGTAATGGGAATTCCTCTCGCTATCGGTTCGATTTTTACCTCAATCTGCTGCATCTGAACAACACCCCTTTAAAATAGATACTAACCATTACGTTGGGGCGGATAAAAAGGATCAATCTTTATTTAATTCTTTTTCGCATAAGATACTGAGGAGCGTTGTAAGCTGTGTATAGTCAAGTTGTTGCACAAACCTCTCTTTTTCAGTCAAGGACAGAGGAATAATTTCTAACAAACGTGCACATACCCATTCAGGATAGTCAAAGAATTGTGTTTGGTATAGGTCACTGAGTTCATAATGTGCACTAAATACTCCTTTTAAAACAGAAGATAACTTGAACTGAACCTGCTCAATGGGACCATTGTCAGAGGAATCATAGCTTGTTGAATCAACGCCTTTATTCGAAGACCAATGCGGCAGAGAAAAAGTCTGCGCGATCAACAACCCGCCTTTCTGTTCGTCGAAATGGGATAAACTAACCATACCATCGGCAAGTACATCGACCGTTAATATGCCATCTTCACCTTGATCAAAATCGACGATTTGAACATGAACCCCCCACTCGGGCACTAAAAAAGCACTCTCTTTTTGGTAGAGAGCGACAACAAAACCATCTGTCTGTTCGGCGTTAGCAATCATGGAGACATATTTAGATTCAAAAATGCGCAGCCTTTGCATACCACCTGGGAGTATAAATATCGGAAGTGGAAATACAGGGTACTGAATAGATTCACTTCTATTTTGATTACGTTCTTGTTTGGAGTTATTCACAACGACTCTCTTGTTTTGTTTGATATTATCATTACGTAAGAGAGGTGTTGAACGATCACATTTAGAGTAGATTACTGATCTATACCAATTCCACTAAAAATACTTATCTGGAAAATTAACCGATCATCAGCAAGGTTGTCATAAAGTCGATGTCAATGGGATAGGAGTCCTATTGCTAAGCATACAAGGATGTCTTGAGTCGTCGAGAGAATGACATTCATGTTAACCATAAACTTACTTAGCTTGGCATAACTGGTCTGATAAAATATGTTCCTAGAATCGAATTCATTTAGATCACATAGCTAATGTAACGGGTATTATTGAGAGTGTGATTGATATTATTGAATATAGGAGCCAAACGGTATGAATAGAACAAATAGATATATAACTGAAGCGTGTTTCCAACAGAAAGAGAGGTTCATTATTCCTCCAAAATATCAAATATTGTTGTTATAAAAGAGGATGTTAGAACACTACGATTTACAGAGTGGAGAACCATATTCAAGGTAATTAAGTTAGATCCAGTTGACAGGTTTACTATTTTTTACAATAACCGAAATTCAGAATGGACTGAGCTATTAAAAAGAAATTGAAAAATTACCAATGAGTTGATTGTTACTATTGGTGATGTCACCTTCGCAGGTTTTTTCGCAATACGAAAGCTCAATATCAATACTATCGACATTCCCATTCAATCGAATATGTCGTAATAATATATCACTGTTCAATTGATGGATGGGTGCATCCCAAGAGATTTCGTCTTTTAACATAGTAAAGCTCACTATCATTTAATTACCTCTAATTTTATTTGGTTGTTTAATTATTTAGTTATTTTATTATTTTGATTTCGGCTATTTTGAAACCAAAATCGCTTACGACCGATTGAACGAGACATAAGTATCCTTATTTTTATAATAAGCATGTTAAAGCCAAAATAGAGCAATTCTAAATATGGATTTATACTGCAAATTTTTAATGTTAATGATTTTATTTATTAGAATATAACGAAGTGAATAAGAAACGTAACGACATATGGAAAAGCAGATGTTTGAAATGTTTATATTTTCGAATATATGGTATAAATTGGTTAATATTAGTGGTTTAGATGACGCAAATAGTAATGATACTATCTGCGTCGTCTTACGAAATTATAGCGCTGTAACGTTAGCCGCTTGAGGACCTTTTTGGCCCTGCTCTACTTCGAAAGATACTTTTTGGCCTTCAGTAAGCGTTTTAAAGCCTTCTGATGCAATTGAACGGAAGTGAACGAATACGTCAGCGCCGCCATTGTCTTGAGTAATGAAACCAAAACCTTTATCTTCGTTAAACCATTTTACTATACCAGTTGTTTTATTAGACATGTTGTGTCCCTTAATATTTTTAGATTAATAAGTTATCGCAATAGTGCGATGCGCTGATAGCTGAATTATTAAATGTGACGATGAAGCGTAAGGGAAAAACTGAGGATAACAACAATAACGAAGAAATTCTGAGGCTTTACTTTTACTTATGTTTCATTAATAACTCTGATCAACAGAGCGAGATGGATAATACCTGAGTATCAAATAATGTAAAGGTTTATTTTGATTTATTTTCCCCTGAACTTGTTATTCGTTTTTCATCAAAAAGACACTCAATTTAACAGGTTACTTTCCACCCGCAATATCGATAAAAGTTCCTGTCACATAGGAGGCCTCATTTGATAACAACCATACAATCGCTTGAGCCACTTCTTCTGGCGTTCCACCTCGTTGAAGAGGGATCTGAGCCGCTAATCGCTCAACCCGATTTGGTTCTCCACCATCGGCATGCATATCTGTATGGATAAAGCCGGGCCTGACGCTATTCACACGAATACCCTTTGGCGCGAGTTCAAGTGACAATCCTTTGGTAAGAGAATCCATTGCCCCTTTAGAGGCCGCATAATCTACGTATTCAAACGGTGCACCTATTCTTGATGCTGCAGACGAGACATTCACTATTGCACCATGCGTATCAATCTGATTGATAAACGCTTTACAACATAAAAAACAACTCGTCACGTTGGAACCCATCACTTTTTCAAAACGATCTAATTCAATATCACTCAGCTGAGACTGAACGAACAAAACACCCGCGTTATTCACTAGGTGTGTCACCGTTCCGTATTGTTGGCGAACGGACGAAAACAAACGCTTTACGTCGGATTCAACAGACACATCGGCTTGGTACGCAAATGCCTCACCACCATTTTTTTGAATCAAAGCGACCAAACTTTCTGCTTGAGCTAGATTCTTCAGATAATTTACGCAAACCTTATACCCTTTGGCTGCCAACATTTTAGAAGTAGCAGCTCCAATTCCGCGTCCTCCACCTGTAACAATAACAACCTTATTCAAGCGACTCTCCTTGCATTTTCTTATGTGAATGCCTAATTACTGTGTTTATCTGTTTCTACTCTCAGTGAGTAGTACGCTTAATTTTTTCATTTCTGGTTTGGAAAGCATCTGACCAAATGTAAGTATTCAAGGGAGAGTATCAACAACTTGTTGGTAAGAAAAGGACAATCAGTTGCTATAATTGCCCTTCAGCGATTTTATTTTTCTTCAGAAGAATAACTTGAATATGAGCAGTAATAGCAACCATTTGACTGTGGGTATATTTCTTTGGCTGCATTCAGTGCTGTACTGCATGCGGTATGGTAGCCAAGTGGGTCACAATTTTGCACCCCAGGACCGTGAGTGCATGTTGCTGTGTGAATCTCATGATCGCCATTATTTTGCGCTTTCTTATCAACATAAAACAAACTCATAATTACCTCTGAAATTTCGTGTTCAACCGGTTATTTGAGACACCACACTACTCCTATAAAATTATAGGAGATAGGCAAGAATACGAATAGTTAGATGGGCATCACTTACATTGGCTGGTCTTTCACACAATTAATTTGTGGGATCACAGTCATTCATCAATATTTTATGTTGAGGTGATTATATTCGTTAGAACACTTCAGAAAAAAGCTCTATATCTTCCCATCCATCCGACGATATTACGTATCATAAATAATTCAGATGAGTTTATATTGCATGCGCTAAGAATACCTATTTGTCCTATTTTTAGATTGTATCCTCGGCTTAAGCATCAGAAAGCTAAGTCCTATAAACCTTATAAAATTTTTAATTTTTGATGCAGAAACTAAAGTAGGAAGTGTATTGTCAAGGTATTGCACTACCTCTGTTCGTCCAAACATTAACGCCCAGTCTCGCACATTCATGTTGGTCTTATTTCTATTCGTTGTTATTGCTCCAAATTGTAATAGAAGCTTTATAATCTCTACATTACCTTTGAAAGCTGAAGCCATCAGCACTGTATTCTTCATGAAATCCATCGAGTTTACATCTGCGCCACTTCTCAAGAGCGCTTCACAGAAATCTCTCTCACCATTATAAACAGCAAGCATAAGTGGAGAGTAGCCTCTGTTATTTTTAGCATCTAGGTCTATTTCAGTATGTTGAGATAAAATATTTACAAGCCCTCTAAAGTCACCAACTCTTGCAAAATCAAAGATATCCGACTCACTGCGATAGGTTGTCTTATAATCGTTCCAGTTTCTCATACAATACCCCTTTCAGCATTCACTGATTAAGTCAGTGATAATTAAATGCAGGCCAATAGCTAAGGCCTGCATTTAAAACCGACTTTTCTTATTGTTTACTATCTTCTAATGTGATTCCTAACGCTTTAGCGACACCTTCACCATAAGCAGGGTCGGCTTTGGAACAGTTGGTGATATGACGGTGCTGGACTTCAATCGATGCCCCACCAACACTGCGAGCCGTGTTCTCAAAGAGCGCCTTCTGTTGACCTGATGTCATTAGGTTGAACAGGTTTCTAGGCTGCGTGAAGTAATCACTATCATCTTCACGGAAGTCCCAGCTATGTGCATCACCATTAAGTTGCATTGACGGTTCTTTGGTATCCGGTTGCTCTTGCCATAAACCTAAACTGTTTGGTTCATATGCTTTGGTACTTCCATAGTTTCCATCTACACGCATTGCTCCATCTCTGTGGTAAGCATTCACGGGGCAACGGGCTTGATTGACCGGAATATGCGCATGGTTGACACCTAAGCGATAACGCTGTGCGTCCCCATACGAAAATAATCGTCCTTGCAACATCTTGTCAGGAGAAAAGCCAATTCCAGGCACAATATTGGCAGGATTAAATGCGGCTTGCTCTACCTCGGCAAAGTAGTTGTCTGGATTTCGATTAAGCTCCATGACACCAACATCAATCAGTGGGTAATCCTCATGTGGCCAGACTTTACTGAGATCAAACGGATGAAAGCGGTAATCTCCAGCCTCGTTCTCGGGCATAATTTGAATTTTCAAATTCCAACGAGGAAATTCACCACTTTCAATTGACTCATACAGATCTTGTTGATGACTTTCACGGTTCTTACCAATCAATTCCTCCGCCTCATGATCGGTTAAGTTCTCGATACCTTGTTGCGTTTGTAGGTGAAATTTTACCCAAAACCTTTCATTTTCAGAGTTGATAAAACTAAAGGTATGGCTTCCAAATCCATGCATATGACGGTAAGTACGAGGAATACCGCGCTCGCTCATTAAAACAGTAATTTGGTGAAGCGCCTCAGGAAGCAATGTCCAGAAATCCCAGTTCGTATTGGCACTGCGCATATTTGTACGGGGGTCTCGTTTAACAGCATGATTTAGATCTGGAAACTTTAAAGGATCACGAAGGAAGAATACGGGCGTGTTGTTGCCAACTAGGTCCCAATTCCCTTCTTCTGTGTAGAACTTCATTGCAAATCCGCGAATATCACGTTCCGCATCCGCCGCACCACGCTCACCAGCGACGGTAGAGAATCGGACAAAAAGATCGGTCTTCTTGCCGACTTCGGAAAATAGCTTGGCTTTAGTATATTTAGAAATGTCATGCGTTACAGTGAAGGTGCCATAAGCGCCAGACCCTTTGGCGTGCATGCGTCTTTCTGGAATAACTTCTCTATCGAAATGAGCCAGCTTTTCAAGAAACCATACGTCTTGCAGAAGCATTGGTCCGCGAGGACCGGCGGTTTGTACATTTTGGTTATCTGCAACAGGGCAGCCATTGGCTGTGGTCAGTTTTTTTTGTTTCATCATTTTATTTCCATTTTTTGTAGGGCATTTTTGTGACTGTTACTACCTGAGGTGAACAGAACAGAAAGATGCCGAAGTTTAGAATCCGTTTAGACCTCAGACTAAAACAACAACTTTTCAACCCGACCTTTAATCGACTATTAATTATTTAATAATCAAATAGTTAAATACAAAAGTGACAATTCTCTTCGTTCAAACCATAAGTGCCACTTCTAATGGATAGATGCTCTTTTCCGGCGGTTATCCCCATCTGGTAGCCGTCATACAAAGTGGCTTTATTCATTATTAACCTCTTTACAGCAAAGCTTTCTGGTGGCGCTATCACTCGAATAATCACGTCTTGGGGTGGGTTTCTTATGAACTCTAGAGATTGATTATAATTATTGGCTCTTACTATCATAGATTTCACAATATTCGGGTGTTTAGACAACAGCCTTTTTATTAACCATGGGTATTTATTGGGTTGCATTTGATAACTAAGGGGATGGGATAAGATCACCGTGATATCACGGGCGCCACGTCGATATGCTTCTTTTACTGGAATGGAGTCAGCGACACCTCCATCGATATAACAGCCACCTGAGAAACACGGTGTTTCACGATAAGCCACAGGAAGTGCGGTTGTCGCTTCAATAATGTTAGACAGTGAGTCAGGTTTTATCTGATGGTAGTCCGCACGACCCGTATCAATATTTGTGATCGCGGCATACATAGGAATATTTGAAAATAGCACTTCTGAATCGAGAGGGTAACGTTGGTTCGATTCATTCCAAAGCCATTTCACATCAACAAGATGCCCACCTTTAGTAAAACGTATTGGGTTAAAAAAACCTTTGTCTACTGCCAATGTGGTAATGATATTAAAACTGCGTTGAGGTGCATTGGCAAGGTAGCCGACTAAATTAGAAGCACCAGCAGAAACACCAATAGCAAAATCGTAAGGTAGGAACGCTTTCTCCATAAATGCGTCTAACACCCCACTGGCGAATATACCTCTCATCGCCCCACCTTCAACAATTAGCGCACTTGTTGCCATATTTATTACCCTATCCAAATCCACTCAATAACAACAGAATATATAGATTGATTAGATAAGTTAAATCGATTAAAACTATAATTTTGATAGCTAAAAACTATTTATTGGCATTTAAAAGAGGAATTTTATTACGAAGGTTTGGTTGGATATACATTGGAAAAACCAATGTATATCTAGGTCTCAGGAATGTAAATAGTCACTCCGATAGGCGTCCTTGACACATATAGGCGCTAGAGGCAGTATCAGCAACCACCATTGCTTAACGCAGAATACTTTCTGAATAGCTCAAAGCTACGTGAGGCAATTTATGGCTTCTCGTTCTACGGGTAAACAATCTTTATAGCGCCTCATAAATTTTTGTACACCTTCGAGTTCTTTTTTCTCTGGGCCGACTATAAACTCGTCGTCTGCTAAGAATACTTTACGCTTTAAAAACGAATCAAGACTGACCTCTTCGTCTATTAAAAAAGAAGAGAGTAAAGCAATACCCCAAGCTCCTCCCTCAGAAGCATTCTCTACTGTCGCCACTTGTACATTTAGAGCCGTAGCCATGAGATGTTGAACCACACCTTTCGTTTTGAATAGGCCACCGTGAGCTAAGATTTTTTCAAGGTTTACACCTTCTTCTTCCACTAGGATGTCTATACCAATCTTCATTGCGCCAAAAGCAGACAGTAAATTTGCTCGCATGAAATTGGCTAATGTAAATTTGCTATCTGATGGGTTTAGAAAGAGCGGACACCCTTTTTCAAAATGGGTCAAATGTTCACCAGACAAATATCCATACATCATAAGACCTCCACAGTCATCATCACCTTTAAGGGAGGTTTTAAACAACGTTTCATATAGTTCATCTTGAGAAACACTACTTCCTAGTCCGTGAGCGACTTCCTTGAATAACTGCATCCAGGCATCGAGATTGGATGAGCAGTTATTAGAATGAACCATCGCAACTAGTTTTCCATCTGGTGTCGTGACTAGGTCGAGTTCCGAGTGTACTTTTTTAAGCTTCTCATCAAGTACGACCATGGCGAAAATTGATGTACCTGCTGAAATGTTACCTGTACCTATTGAAACGGTGTTCGTTGCTATCATACCCGTACCCGCATCACCTTCCGGTGGGCACATCGGACAACCAGATTGCAACAGGCCGTTGGGGTCTAATAGCAGAGTTCCGGCTTCTGTTAGGAAACCAGCATCCTGTCCTGCAGTAAGCACTTCAGGAATAATTTGGTCAAACTCCCAAGGCAGGAGTTCATCTTTAACTAAATGATCAAAGCGCATCATCAGCTCTGAATCAAATGCTGTTTCATCGATATCAATTGGAAACATACCAGACGCATCGCCAATGCCTAGTACCTTACATCCTGTTAATTTCCAATGCACATACCCAGATAGTGTTGTCATAAAGTCAATGTTAGGAACATGTTCTTGATTATCCAATATTGATTGATAAAGATGAGCGATGCTCCAACGCTGAGGAATAGGATGTTCAAAGACATACATCAGTTTTTCCGATGCCTCTAACGTATTGTTATTTCTCCATGTTCTAAAAGGCGTAAGTAACCTATCTGAACGGTCAAAAACAAGGTAACCATGCATCATTGCACTGATACCCAACCCTGCTAACTTCTTTAGCTCAACGTTATATTGTTGGTAAACGTTCTCGTAAAGATCTTTGTAACACGCCTGTATTCCGATCCAGACATCATCAAGGTCATAACTCCAATTATCATCAATTAGTCTATTTTCCCAGAGATAACTTCCACTTGAGATGGGTTGTTGGTCCTCACCAATTAATATAGCTTTAATTCGAGTCGAACCTAGTTCAATACCAAGGATAGCTTTCCCTTCTGAAATAAATAATTTGGTACTTAATTTTGCCATAATAACGTTTCCTAATACCCTAAATTGATAACTGGATCTGACGGAATAATAATTTGAATCTTCATTAGACTTTAAATTGTTCGATTAACGTCTGTTGTCGTTGGGCTAACTCAACCAAAACCCCACTACTATCAGCAGACTGTTTTGCTTCCATACCCGTTTGCTGTGCACCTTCCGCAATACCATTGATATACATGGCAACCTCACCACTCACCGAAATCTGCTCTTGTGCTGCGTGGGCTATTTGACTCGACATATCAAATATATCTTTCATTCTGGACGTCACCACGTCTAGTGACTTTTCTGTGAGTTGAGTCTGATGGGCGCAACTGTTCGTCTGTTGCAAGCTTTTAACCATCACATTGGTTATCTGCATAGAGCTCACTTGAAGGCTTTCAATCATGCGTTGAATTTCTTCCGTTGAATTGTGCGAACGGGTCGCTAAGGCGCGAACTTCATCGGCCACAACAGCAAAGCCCCTTCCTTGCTCACCGGCCCGAGCAGCCTCAATAGCCGCATTTAACGCAAGTAGATTCGTCTGCTCCGCAATACCGCGGATAACATCCAATATACTGCCGATGTTTGAGGTTATTTTCCCTAATTGCTCAGAATAGGTGACCGCTTCTTCTATAGAGTTGACTAACGTCGTGGTGATTTCTCTGTTTTTTACCACCTCTTTCTGGCCTACCAATGTCGCTTCGTTGGTTTTTTCAACTTCCAGTAATGTGCTACGCGTATAGTTAGAAACTTCACCTGAGCTCACTTCTAGTTCAGCTATCGCCGTTGCAACTAATTCCGTTTTTGTCTTTTGTTGCTCCACCAAATCAAGGGTTCTTTCGCTGATTTCCGCGGTTCGAGAGGCCTCCTTCGCTAACACTGTCGAGCCTTCGCCAATCTCCTTCAAAATCGATGCGGTATTGTCTGCTAACGTGTCTATCGCTCTGGAGATCACACCAAACTCTGTTTTATCAACATAGTTGGTTCTTTGAGTCATGTCACCTTCTGCCATTTTTATTAGTACCGGACTGGTTTTTCCGATTGGTCTTTTGATACTAATTACAATGGTGTAGCCAATGATTAAAGCAATGACCCCTGAAACCGCGGCGATTGATATCGTGGTCATGATCGCTCTATTGGCCACCGTCTCCGCTTCTGAAGTGCTCTTTACTGCCTTTTCTTGGGCCAAGTTGGTTAGCCCTTGGATCTGATTCTGTATCTTGTTTATATCTATTGACGCCCGCTTAAAATACGCCGTACTTTCCTCGTGCAAAGCACGTTCTTTAATAAGGTTATTAAACAAACCTTGGTCCGTCAGCGTGATCGCTCTTAGTTTCTCGATGATGCTAATAAACTGCTCTTTAGTGCGCGCTGATATTTTTAAACCTTGCGAGCGTTGAATAGCAATTTTAGTATCGTTCTCTAATTTTTTCTTTGCGATGGCAATATCGTTATTTTTATCTATCCTACGAATATTTTTTAAACCTTGATCAATACTACTGATAATAAATTCTACTTTGTTTTTTGTAACACGACTTGTCGATGACTCTTCCGTTATCTGCTCTTTTGCCCACGTATACGTATCATCCAACTTGATCATGTCTTTGTTGGTCACCATTAGCGCCTCTCTCGTCATGATCAATTTTTCATGTGCGGACATACTTTGCAATACATTGATAAAGTACTGGTCGGTCAACACATTAATACCATTAATTTGATCAATCTCATCCGCGCCCGGATCAAAGCTCTGTAGATGCTCTATCGCCTTTACATACTTTACTTTTTGCTCAAGAACCTGATTACGTATTGAAACAAGCTCAGAGCTATTTACTTGCGAAATATAGGTAGAAAAATATTGATGACTATTTTGGATTATTTTTTGAAGCGGTAATGTGGCAAGTAAAATAGGATTTGACCTACTTGTTATCTGCTCTATTTGGTTGTTCAACTTGATCGTATTTGAATAATTCGTTATTGCGATAATGAGCATCAAGCTAAACATTAAAACAAATCCGAACACAGTACGCTGAACGATAGACATAACGACACACCTTTGGTCTTTACTGAGGAAATAAAGGTAGTGGCACTTGAAAAGCCCACTACCCTTAAAGAGAAAGAGATGTACTATAAAGACGATACGTACAGCGCTTTTACTTCATCCGGTGTCGGTTGGCGAGGGTTACCACCTAAACAAACATCCTGCATCGCTTTATCTATCCATTGCCCGAAGTCAGACGCCTTAATTCCAAGCTCCGCAAATCCAGATGGAATACCAACCTGCTTAGATAGGCGACGAATCAGCTCTACAGCTAACTCGGCAGCTTGGTTATCATTGAGTTGACTCGTATTCCCTCCCATGGCTTCCGCAACTGCACGGAAACGCTCTGGTTGAGTTTGAGCATTAAATTCACAGACTTCAGGAAGTAGAATTGCATTGCATACGCCATGCGGAAGATTATGTGTGGCACCTGGTTGATGGGCCATAGCGTGAACCAAACCTAAACCTGCACTATTGAACGACATTCCCGCGAGAAATTGTGCGTCCGCCATTTTTGCACGAGCGTCAATATCTTTGCCATTTTCAACGGCAACAGGTAACCAAAGACTAATCAGTCTTATTGCTTCTAACGCTGTCGGCTGCGTTAAGGTATGCGCACCTGGTGTAACATACGATTCGATGGCATGAGTTAATGCATCCATGCCTGTCGCCGCAGTAACATTTGATGGCAATCCAACCATAAGAGAAGGGTCATTGACCGAAACGTCAGGTATCTGTTTACTATCAACCAAGACCATCTTAACCGCGCGTTCTTCATCAGTGATAACCGAATTAGATGTCATCTCAGCTGACGTGCCAGCGGTTGTATTTATAGCGATAAAGAAATCACCACTATTCTTGACCAAACCGACACCATCATAATCACAGATATCCCCCGGATTAGAGGCCATAATACGAATGGCTTTAGCGCAATCGACAGGGCTCCCTCCACCAACAGCAATAAAACAATCACATTGATTTTCTAAATAAAATTGATGACCACTTCGAACCAAAGTCGCCGTTGGATTTGGTGTTACTTGATCGAAAACAACATAACTTACCCTTTTCTCATCCAACGATAAAAAAAGCGAATCCAATATACCTAAATCGATTAAATTTTTATCCGTCACAACCAACGCTTTATTAACGGGTTGCTGTGTAAGCACGTCAACAGACTCTGCCACCGCGCCAACGCCAGACAGCGCTAACCGTGGTAAATTTAGAGAAAATACCATTTCATATACCTCAAGAGTTAAAAAAGCCTGCGAAGAGCAGGCTTTGATTTATTATTTTTCTACGCGAAGGCCGTAAGATTGGAATTTATTTAGCACAACATCCATTTCAGCATCGTCCAGAATTGGAATATCTTTTTGAATCGCCATCGTTTTTAGATACAGCTCTGCAAGCACTTCACATTCATGTGCTAACCAAAGTGCTTTGTCTAAATTTTGCTCTGCGGTTATAAGGCCGTGATGTTGAAGTAAAATCGCCTTACTTTTCGCCATCCCTTCGGCAACATTGTCAGCAAGTTTAGCGCTACCGAATGTGGCATAAGGAACACACGGGATCTCGTTAGAACCTGATGCAGCAACCATATAATGAATAGCCGGGATCGGTTTATTAAGAATAGAAACAGCCGCACAATTAATGGAATGGTTATGGACCACTGCATCAGCGTCGTTTCGAGTTCTGTAGCAAGTAAGGTGGAATAACCACTCGCTTGACGGCAACTTGCCTTCTTCAAACTCACCTTCATTGCTTACATAAACAATATGTTCTGGTGTTAGTTTTTCGTACGGAACACCAGTAGGAGTGATAAGCATACCGTTATCAAAGCGCACACTGACATTGCCAGCCGTTCCTTGATTAAGGCCAAGCCGAGTCATTTCAATACAAGTATCAATAATTTGTTGTGATAATTCGTTACGTGTCATGATTAGTCCTTAGTAGGTGGTTACACCCTTTTTTAAAATAATGTTTCCGTATTTTGCGGTTTCTCCGCTTAATACAACGGCATAACAATCTTTAACGCGTTCATAAAATGCAAAGCGCTCTATTCTTTCAATATTGGGAATTAGACCCAATGATTTGTGTATTGCCGTTCGATAGTTCTCTTCAACCAATGGGTCGAGGCTATCGCCTTCTACCGCTAGCATCATTACTAGTGGGGCTTCGCTATATTGGTCTAACTCAAATAAGGGAATGATACCTTCGAGCAAAACGTTAACGCCTACTCCATCCGCCCTTATTACCCTTCTGCCAAAGGTATGGGCTGGAAAGTGCGCGTCTGCCAGTAATATCTCGTCACCATGCCCCATCTCACTCAGCGCTTTAAGTAAGGTTGGGCTCACCGCTGGATGAATGCCTTTAAGCATGACAAAACTCCTCATATAGCTCTTGGTATAAGGCTTTATCACTGCTAGGGTAAATGGTTGTATACGATGGTTTCATCGCGAGTTGGGCACCATCTGCACTGTCAAAAAATCCTGTACCTGCAAATGCATACATGGCGGCACCGATAACGGTAGATTCTGGCTGATCAACCACGAGTATTGGCATATTTAATACATCCGCTCTAATTTGGTTCCACAGCGCATTTTTTGAACCACCACCAACGACGACTAAATTTTCCGCGTTAAAATCACTAACTTCAGATAACCTAATAAGGCTTCGTCGCAGTTGATATGCTAAAGCTTCCAATGCAGCACGATAAATCTCTCCGCGAGTCGTGTTGATCGATAGCCCCTCTACACTGCCGTTTCCGCAGCCCTCTTTATTAGGTAAAAAGTAAGGGTTAAAATGGATACCATTACTGCCAACTGGTGTCGCATTACCTTCACTGATCATCACCGCGTACTTAGTGCTTTGATCGCTTATATCGTTGAATAAAGTACCGGAAATCCATTCCATGACCGCACTCGATAACCATTGTATTGCCGGATTATAGAGGTCGGTTTTCGCATCTAACTCTGTGGTGAGCCCGTCCAACAGATACTCGCTTTTTAATGCGGGACACTGAGTTCGTGCCATTAGTATTTCCCAAGTACCTGAGCTTAAGAATGGTTGATTTTCTGCAACACCAGAACCAAACAGAGCAAACTGAGTATCATGGCCCGCAGAGATCACTGGTATGTTATTCGGCAAACCTAGCTGCTGTGCTATCTCTCCTGTTAGCTCACCAATTTTCTCCCCTGCGTTGATTAACGGAGGAAAATGTTTGGATGATAATCCGAGGTAATCAAGGGTGCGGGATCGCCAATGGCCACTTTTTAGGTCCGTTAACATCGATGTGCCCGCCATGGTACGGTCAGTCGTGAGATTTCCCGTAAGCCGATGCGCGATCATCGATGAGATAAACACGAACTTGTCCATTTTTTTATAGACGTCAGGTTCGTGATCTTTAAGCCATTTCAACTTATATAAAGTATTAAAACTGTAATCACCGATACCGTTCTCTTTATACAACTCTGTTCTATCAATATCTTGCTCGACCGTCGCCATGACAGGAAGCGTTCGAGAACATTTCCAAGAGATTATTGGGTATAGTTGATGTCCATCCGCATCAAAGGGTGCTCCATCGACGCCGAATGTTGTTACCGATACAGCACAGATGTCATTGCTATCTATTTGCGTGGTGATTTTTTGACAACACTCCGCTAATTTGTTCCATATTCGGTTGAAATCCCAAACATGCTTAACTGGTTGGTCGGTACTTTGTACCGTTTCATTACGAAGATGATGTGAAGCAACAATATCGCCTTGATTATTCACGGCGATAGCTCGTACATTGGTAGCACCACAATCAAGTATTACGACAATCGACATAATTCTTCCTTAAAACAGGCACCCGCAACCGCGGATGCCAATACAGGTTACTTATAAAGCGGACCAAAATTGGCGCAGGCACGGTAATCTTGCCCTTCAATATCTTGACCAAATGCAGAGAACGAGTGTGGACGAAAAACGTTTTCTTCACTGACATTATGCATAGAGACGGGAATACGAAGCATAGACGCCATAGTGATCAGGTCAGCACCTATATGTCCGTGGGTAATAACACAATGGTTAGCCCCCCAGTTAGCCATGACGGAGTAGACATCTCTAAAAGCGCCACTGTCTGTCAAGCGAGGAACAAACCATGTCGTTGGCCATGTTGGATTAGTACGTTCATCTAATGTGCTATGTACTTCTTCTGGTAAATCAATTGAATACCCTTCCGCAATTTGTAAAACAGGGCCTAGTCCAGCAACGATGTTAATGCGATGCATGGTAAATGGCATTGCCCCCTTAGTCAGGAAGTTAGAAGAGAAGCCGCCACCTCGAAAGTATTCTTCTACCGCTGGTGGCCATACCGTTGCACCAAGACATTTCTTAACGTCTTCTTCATTCATGTCCCAATGTGGTTTAATGCAAGGCTTTCCTTGTCCATCGGTGACTTCACCACTTCCATCTAATGCGGCAGAACCGGAGTTAACAAGGTGAATGAAACCCGTTTCTGGTCGATAACCACTCACACGCTCAACTGCGTCTTGAGACCAATATGTACGAACATCACAAAACACTTGCGCTTCACCGGTCAATAACTTGCCAAATAGCATGTTGACACCATTCAAGCTGTCATTCTCAGTAGCGATAGCAAACGGTTCTCTAATGCCGTTCCAGTCAAACGAGGAATTTAAAATAGACTCGCTGAAGTCTCCGTTAGGCAGATGATCTGTCCAATGACGTTGTCCCTGAAACCCACCAACGATAGCGTTATGACCAAGAGATTCTTCACTGAAACCAAGCTCAGCTAATTTTGGGTTTCCTTGCATAAGGTCACGCATAATCATGGTCATCTTAATGACGGTTTTCCAATCCTCGGATTTTCGCTCTTCAGTAAATGGAGTACTGTTATAATCCTTACCTTCTGGACAAAATTCTTTCACCCAACTTGAGGCCAATTCGAACTCTTCTTTGTCATAAACTTCGCGGTCAAGCCGACGTTTAATTTCCGTCATATCGATATATTCGTTGCGCATTCCCAAATATTTTTGAAAGAATTCAGGGTTAACCACCGAACCCGCAATGCCCATTGAAACCGACCCCATTGAGAGGTATGACTTCCCTCTCATTGACGCTACCGACAAGCCTGCACGGCAGAATCGTAATATTTTTTCTTGGACATCCGATGGAATACTGGTGTCGTCAGAGTCTTGAACTTCTTGACCATAAATTGAAAATGCTGGCAGCCCTAACTGCGTGTGTCCGGCCATCGCAGCGGCAAGATATACGGCTCCAGGACGTTCAGTTCCATTGAAACCCCATATAGCTTTTGGCAAGTGCGGGTCCATATCAATGGTTTCTGTGCCATAACACCAACAAGGTGTCACGGTAAGTGTTAATCCAATATTTTCTGTTTTGAACTTATCTGCGCAGGCTGCTGCTTCTGCAACGCCGCCAATACAAGAATCAGCAATGATGCATTCCACTCTCTCGCCACTTGTATGACGAAGATTTTTCTCAATAAATAGTGCAGCCGATTTAGCCATATTCATTGTTTGCTCTTCCAATGACTCTCGCACACCCATTTGGCGACCATCAATCGTTGGACGAATACCGATTTTAATTAGATTTGTCATATTTAATTTCTCGTTTCCAACATCGTTGGATTAAATTTGTTTTCCCGCTCTATCACATATCTCAACGTGATAAATTTACCGCGAGTGGGGTACCAATGCCGTTCAATATAATGAAGCCTAGACTGACGGCATTTAGTCATTGCTGTTACTGTCGTGGTAAAAAGGGGGGGTATCTGATGAGGCCGATACCACCCTTTTTACTACCGTGGAATTAATGCATGCTTATTTTCCAAATGGGAACAACAACGTTTGCATTTCTGGGCTGTCAATATTGCTAGCAGTAATAACCTTTACTGGGATATCAATGACTGCTGGTACTTCTTTACCTTCAAGTACGCTATAAAGGGTTTTCAAACCTTGGTAGCCAATCTGATACGCATCCTGAACAACGAAGCCTTGTATGGTGCCCGATTTTAGAAAACTGATGATGCCTTCTGTACTGTCAAAACCCATCACTAAAACCTTTCCAGACAGATTCAAGCTATCGATCGCGTTACCTACTCCTAGAGTCGCACCTTCGTTGGTGGCATAAACCCCAGCTAAATCAGGATTAGCGCGATACATATCAATCGTTTTATCCATTGATTTTTGTGGGTCTCCGTCACTATATTGGACGTCAAGTAATAAGATCTCCGGGTAGTACTGCTTCATCGCATTGATAAAGCCTTCAGAACGTTCAATCGCACTTTGCGTACCAGCCACGTGAGCGACTATTCCAACCTTACCTTTACCATCAAGCATTTTGCCTAACGCCATGGCGGCATCGCCTCCCGCTTTTACGTTATTCGTCGCAATAAAGCTTTTCGGTATGTCTGAATTAACCCCAGAATCAAATGTTGCGATCTTGATATCTCTCGATGTTGCTTCTTCTACAGGAAGCACAAGCGCATTTGCATCCAGAGCGGCAAGCAATATAGCGTCAGGTTGACGAGCCATCATGTCTTCCATTAACTGAATCTGTTGGGAGATTTGCGTTTCATCTGCTGGCCCAACAAAGCTGGTTCTTATACCGAGTTCTTTTGCTGCTGTATCCGAACCCAATTTTACTGTTTGCCAAAACTCGTGCTGATAACCTTTACTGACCACTGGAATATAAATGTCATCTTTCGCTTGAGCAGAACCAAACCCAATAGCGGCAAGTGTTAATATCAGTGGTACTTTTATAAATTTCATTGGTGTTTCTCCGTGTACGTAGGATAAGAGTTGTTATTTTTGTTATTTCATTTTCTTTCTTAATGTGTCTAGATATACAGCCGCAACAACCACAATGCCCATTGCAACCATTTGCCAAAACTGCGATACCCCCATTAAATTAAGTCCGTTTTTCAGAATGCCCATAATCAATGCTCCGATAATGGTTCCGCCAATAGTCCCGATTCCGCCCATAAGGCTGGTGCCACCGATGATCACTGCGGCAATAGCTTCTAATTCATATCCGACACCCACTGTCGGTTGTCCTGAATTCAATCGCGACGTTAAAATGACACCCGCAACACCGGTTAATAGGCCACAAAATGAGTACACAAACATTTTTACCTGATTCACTTTAATACCAGATAAATGCGCTGCATCTTCGCTACTACCTACGGCATAGATATAACGGCCAATAACAGTACGCTTCAAAATGTAAGCGGAAATAAGGGCGATTACGGCAAAATAGATAACAGGGTAAGGGATCAAATCAAACAAGCGGCCCTGTGCGATGACTCGAAAAGTAGGGTAGTCTTGGAAATACAGCGCTCGGCCATCGGTCAACACTAAGTTGATACCACGAACCGACATCATCAATCCCAACGTTGCAATAAAAGGAGGAATCGCCGCTCGAGTGACCAAGAAACCACTTAAGCAACCACAAAGAAATCCTGCTAACGCGCCGGCTAATACACATAACCAAAGAGGAAGTCCGATAGAGGCGGCAAGTCCAACAGCAACACCAGAGAAGGCCATTACAGACCCTAGTGACAAGTCGATACCCGCGGTAATAATTACGTAAGTGACACCAATAGCCATAATACCTATTACGGCAGTTTGTAATGCCACTGTTAAAAGGTTGGACAAATTAAGAAAATAAGGTGTTCCTATGCTAAAAAATATCATTAACAGTACTAAACTAATTAATGGCGCCAATTTCATCAGCAATTCTTTATTTAAAAAGAAGTCTTTTTTAACGGTGAGTTTTTTCGTATTACTAAGCATTATTTTACCCTTCTAATGTCGCATATTTCATAATATTTTCTTGCGTAGCACGTTCTGATTCTAATTCTCCGGTAATCCTTCCGCCTCTCATCACCAGAATTCGGTCACACATGCCCAATATTTCTGGCAACTCAGACGATATAACAATTATTGATTTACCTTGTTCAGTTAGTTTATTTATTAATTCATATATTTCTAACTTTGCTCCAACATCAATACCGCGTGTAGGTTCATCAAATATAAGTATCTCAGTATTTTTACAAATCCACTTCGCTATGATTATTTTTTGTTGGTTACCACCACTTAAATTCCCTGCCAATTGATCTAAATCTGGCGTTTTTATTTTAAGTTTTTCTTTTAAATTATTGCTTGTATTAAAACAGGCCTGTTCATCAATGATGCCAAATTTATTTGAAAACTGTTTATAGCTACTGAGCATTGTATTGACGTTGACAGACAGTCCTAATGCTAGACCTTCTTTTTTCCTGTCCTCCGTCAAATAGCCGATACCCAATTCAATCGCTTTGTGAACATTGGTAATGGTAACGGGTTTACCAAAGAGAGAGATCTCACCACTGTCGATAGCATCGGCACCAAATAATGCTCTGGCGACTTCCGTACGACCAGCGCCCATAAGGCCTGAAAAACCAAGTATTTCACCCCGCCTCAAGTTGAAGTTGATATCGTGAAGAACCCCCTTACGATTGAGGTTTTTGACATCTAGCACGATCTCTTTGCTGGGTTTATTACCTCGCTTAGGGAAAATATCACCTAAGTTTCGTCCTACCATCATCGCAATCAATTCATCAATGGTCGTTGCCGCATAATCGACCGTTCCGATAAAACAACCATCCCGCATTACCGTTGCTCGATCGGCTATTTGTACAAGCTCTTCTAATCGATGGGATATATAGACAATACCAACACCTTGAGACTTGAGCATGTTTGTAACCTTAAATAGGCTCTTAATCTCACTTTCTGTTAATGCAGCGGTGGGTTCGTCCATAATAAGTATCTTGGCATTGACTGAAAGTGCTTTCGCAATTTCGACCATTTGCTGTTGAGCAACAGTTAATTTCTCAACAAGTGTATGAGGGCTGATTTTTAAATTGAGTTTATCTAGAAGCGCCTGAGCGGCATCAGCTTGGGATACGTCATCAAGTAACCATTGATTGCTGCCACGAAACTCTCTACCGATAAAAATATTTTCTGCCACACTCAATTCAGGAAAAAGGTTAAATTCCTGATGAATAATCGCAATGCCCTTTTCCTGAGCCGAAATAGGCGAGGTAAGTTTAACTAACTGTCCTTCGAAACTAATCTGGCCATCGTTCGGAATATGGACTCCCGAAAGCACTTTCATTAGCGTCGATTTTCCCGCACCATTTTCACCTAAAAGAGCATGTACTTCGCCACGTCTTAAGTTAAAACTCACATTATCAAGCGCTAACACTCCAGGAAATCGCTTTGTAATGTTATCCATTTTTAAAATTGTAGTGTCCATAAAGTTACCCATTATTGACCTGCAAATGTAACCCCTCTACTCTTTGACTGGGCAAAGAGTGAGATTCATAATTTAAATTTACCTTTGAACTTTCTCTAAAAACAAAATAACTTGTTTTGTATATAGAGAAAGAAGTTCTACTATCCATGTTAATTTCCTTTCGCCACCTAATTATATTAGACCGTTTAATACAATCAGATGGACAACTAGTTAAACCACATATTTGATATATTTTTATTAGGCACTTAGAACAATCTCAGTATCGACATTATTTCCCGGATTAATTATAATCGACTTACTTTCTAAATTATCACTCTCATTTTTTGTTATTGTTGCATTGGTTATTAAACAATCTAGGGCATCCAGATCACAAACCTTTAATAAACTTCTTTTATTTATTTTAGATTTATCTGCTATAAGAATGGTTTTATTTGATACCGACATGAGCGATTGTTTTATTTCATAATTATATTCATTTGAATCCCACACGCCACTATTTAAATCGACACCTACACAGGATATAAAACATAAATCAAGCGACATTTTACTCAACGTGTTTCTAGCAATAATTCCATAAAATGATTTATATTTTTCTGAATAATTTCCACCCAAACTAATGATGTTTATGTTGTTCTTTTTCTCTAGGGCATTAATGATATTTATAGAGTTAGTCACTACAGTGCATTTAATGTTTGGCATTGATTGCGCTAACAACCAGCTTGATGAACTCGCATCCAAACCGATGACTGACTGCTCTTTAATCAAGCTAATTGCCATCTCAACAAGTTGCTGTTTGTCTTCTACATTACTTTTTGCTCTGTGCGCAAACGAGGTGCCAACGTCACTGGTTTCTTTACTCGTCGCTCCACCATGCACCCGTACCAATAGCCCTTTTGTATCAAGTGCCTTTAAATCTCGTCTAATCGTTTCTACTGACACTGAGAAAGTAGAAGATAACTCTTCTACAGAGATATGCTTTACATTATTGACCAAATTAACAATTTGTTTTTTCCGCATACTCTCGCTCCTTTGTTGAGAACAATATAAATAAGTGAAGCGGGTAAAAATTAGATACAGGTCACGATATGACCGTAAATGACTGCTATCGGCCACTTGAGTGCCCGTATTTTGATATGAGCACTAAAAGCGGGCAATAACGGGCGAAATATCACGTATTTGGGCAAAAAAAGTAAAGACAGGTTGGTTTAAGAACGGTCAACATTCCATGTGGGAATCATAGTGCTGGTTTGAACATGAATAGCGACATCATGACGTAAAGTAAACTGTAATTTGAAGATGAGAAGGCGAATCGATTGATTCACCTTGTTATTTTATCGACGGTATTAACTCGAATACGAGAAACTTATTGAGGCCATTGATAAGCCAGATCTCTCTCACTAAGGAAAAATAACCATCGTAAAGTGAGAGGTTTATATTATGCTAGAGGCCCCGTTTACACCTGTTTAATCATAGATTAAGCATTCGCTTTTTTAACCGTGCTAAGTCAATCGCGTTTGACCGTACGTTGAACTTAATATGACTATACTCATACTCTTCCTTAGTGACACTCATGCTAGAACGAATTTCACCTATGATACCTTTAGCGGTATAAGGAACAATAATCTCGTCTTCAATCATGTCATGCTCGGCGGCACCAACGATATATTTATGCAGTTTAGTGATATCAAGAGGATTGCGGGTTGAAGTCATCATGGCATCAGGAAACTCTTCCATCAGTGCCTGTTGTTGCTCAGTATTTAGTTGATCTGATTTATTCAGTACCAGTAATTTTTTAATACCTTCAACACCCACTTCTTCCAATACCTCGTGAACAACATCAAGTTGAGCACGGAAAGTAGCATCTGAGGCGTCGACCACATACAACAATAACGAAGCATCATGGGCTTCTGCTAAGGTGGAATGAAATGAGGCAACCAAATCATGAGGTAGTTTTTTGATAAAACCGACGGTATCTGAAACGAGAATTCGAGGTTGAGTAACAGGATGCAATGCACGTACTGTGGTATCAAGTGTTGCGAAAAGTTTGTTTTCTACTAGTACCTCACTGCCTGTAATAGCCCGCATCATTGATGACTTGCCTGCATTGGTATAGCCAACCAAAGCAACACAAAATATCTCAGAACGTTGTGTACGTCGGCCTTTCATTTCATCTTGAACACTAGCTAAGTCACGCCTTAATTCAGCTAATTGGTCACGAACTTTACGACGATCTAGCTCTAGCGTCGTTTCGCCTGCACCCTTACCCATTTGGCGTTCTTTATTACCAATGGTGGAATCTCTGAGCCTCGGTGCTAAGTAATTTAGACGAGCGATTTCCACTTGCAAGCGTGCTGTTCGGGTACGAGCATGGCGGCTAAAGATCTCAATTATGATCCCTGTACGGTCAAACACCTCGACACCTAATTGATTTTCCACATTGCGTTGTTGTGATGGACTTAAATCGCAATCAAATACCACCACATCCGCACATGAAAACGGCAGTTCTTCCGTAGGAAGTTCAGCAAAATCCGTCTCATCAGAAAAATCTTCTTCTTCAAACAAACCCTTGTTACCAGTGAGGTGCGCTATTTCCGCGAGTTTGCCTGAACCGAGTACATTCTGCTTTTGGCCCGAACTCTGCATTTGCGACTGCGTTCCAACCACTTTAAACCCTAGTGTCGTCACTAATCGACCAAGTTCTGCAAGTGATTCTGCTGCTTCATCACCTTTAAACTGCGGTGTGCAAATAGAAATAAGTAACGCGTGATTGAGTGATGCATTTTCTGTTAGTTGCATAATTTTTTCTGTTAGCGCACCAGAGTGCAAGCCTAGTATTTTATCCAAAGTTACCTGATCCTACGCTGTTATAGCGGAGGTTTATAGAGTAATAGAATACTAAATGCAGATATTCTTTTAGTTAACGACAAATCACTAACATAAAGCGGGTGTTAGGCCATAAAATAAGTGGTCATCTCCTCTTCTTCGCTTTCTCATTTTCCTCTGTTTATCTCATAAAGTTATCAAAACACAACTTTTTGATAACTTTATCCAATCACAAGATGCGCACATACTCACCCATCAAAAAAAAACAAGTGACAAACTACGCAATAAGCGAGATCAATATGACGATGAATCGTGTTGGATTGTATGGATAACGCAGCCGTGTTTTATCTTAAAGCATTAGGTCTGCACATTATTGTGGGCAAACCTGACGTAATAGAAGAGACCCAAAATCGAGTTGGAGACTTTATATTTAAGGCTATCCTAATTATTGAATATTAGATGAATAAAGGCTATTACAACGATTAACTAATGTAATCGCTTCTTTGCGGCATTTAATATTAAGTTTTTTATAAATTTTATATATATGTGTTTTAACTGTGCATTCTGCCACATAAAGCTGATCGGCAATTTGCAGGTTAGTTTGTCCTCGCACCAACATAGCTAAAATTTCTTTTTCTCGTTTTGTTAAATCGTCAGCATAAGTGGGAGAGGAAATAGACAACATTTTGAACTGAAGCAGCATCTTGGACATTAGTTGACGAGGTAACCAAAGTTCCCCATCTATTACGTCAACAACACAACGCACCAAATGCTCTATCGGGGCATCTTCATACAGAATACCTCTTAGACTGTTCCAAGACATCAACTCTGTTTCATTTTTCAGATCTGTAGGTACGTCGTATATGACCACACTGAGTCCCGGAGTGCCTGATGACATAAACTCACTATAAGCACTATCACTGATTGAATGATAACCGATTAATACAACATCTATTTTATTAGAGGTAAACGAATTTACAACTGAGTTATGTGAAAACTGTGTAACTTGAATATTGGTAGCGCTTTCTAATTCTTTCTTGATTAAACTTGACTGAATATTCCTTCGACCAAAAAATAATATGTTTTTTTTTGGATGAAGAGTATATGCGTTTGTTTTATTCATATTATACCTTTAAACCAGCAACATAAGTTTTTCTTTTTCGCGTACTAATAATTATGAATCCTTCAGGGAAAATATAGCATGCATTAGTACTCTCATCTGTTTCTAAAATGATACTTGAAATACAATATTTTTATTTAGATATAAGATCATGAAATTAAATAACATTTTTATCAGCCTACAACTTTAATTTCATAAATCCTTCATACCTTACTACTACTTTCAAATTTTCATCAAACTAACTTAATACCTTCGGCTTTCTGTTCGCCACTACACTTACTTTCAAACAATGAAGCAACTTAGGATAGAGAAGGTTATGAAAACAACTTATCTTTCGTTCTTGATGATGTTGCCTGTTATGGGTTTCGCAGAATCAGATGGAGACCTCTCTCTTAGCGTGTTCGGACACATAAAAAGTCATTGCGAGATCAACTTTAATCGCGGTGACAAATTGGACTTCTCAAATGACGTTCAGAAAAGCGTTTTATTTGAAATTCAGTGCAATCAGCCCATGGGTATGTCGCTATATTCACAAAACGGCGGCTTGAGCTTGCAACAGAGTAAAACCCCTGTGGTTGTGCAGTACCAGTTAAATATTGACGTGGCTTCGATAGGCATTAACAGAACCTTGCAAAGTAAAGACCTATCGTCACCAAAGTTAATTGAAAGTTCCAGTGTCATTCCATTTACAACGGAAGGAGTGATGAGAGTGACACTAGAAGAAAGTCTGCACTTTGCGGGGCTTTACGAAGATATTATTGAGATAGATGTATACCCATCTATTCATGGTGTTGACCCGTAATCAACTTGCAATAGGCAGAATATGGAAGACCTCAGACTACAGTCAGTGGTAACAGCTAATCATCAAAAATTGATAAAGGATATTTCAATGAAAAAACTAACTCTATGTGCAATTTCAGTTTCGGCTCTTTTTGCAGTTAATGCGAACGCGGGTGATGTTCAATTGGTCGGTTTTGTAGCTCCGGTGTGTGAAGTTACCGGTATGAATTCTCAACTGGTCGACTTCGGTATGGTTGATGCCGGATTCCAAACTATTAATGTTCCTTTAGGAATCCAATGTAATGATGCCGATGGTGCAACAGTAACTCTAATCAGTGCTGAAGGTGGATTAGAATCAGATGATCAAGAAGACTTTGCATTAACTTATGATGCCGTATTTACACCTTCTGGTTTAGCGGCTCTAACGCTTAACGCTCCTGGCGGCCCTGGTTTAAATGATGTGTCTGCAAGTCAATCTTATGGTGGTTCTGGTACTCTTGCCACAGGTGTTCCTGCCACATTGGACGTAACTACAACAGAAACTGCCACTTTCTCAGGTGGTTATTCTGATACATTGACCATACAAATAACGCAAAACTAGTTCTATACTTACCTTACTTTCCAATGGGAGGCTATGCCTCCCATTTAATACAAGGAGTGTATTAGGATGACAATAACAAGGCTGTTTTTGGTTAGTTTTCTATTTCTAGTGAGTCAATCTGCATTGGCCTATAAGGTTCAACCTATGTTGGCCGAAATCACACCAATCGGGAAAGGATCGCAGATGACCATGCGAATTGACAATACTGGTGATTCCCCCCTAACGATTGAATTAGTTCCGCTCTCATTCACCATGGATGAGTATGGCAAGGAAACCACCGAATCTGCCGAGGATGACTTGCTCGTCATTCCTTCAAGCGCTATCGTTGCACCGGGACGCTCTCAAGCTGTCATCGTACGATATTTGGGCAATCCATCAATCACAACTTCAAAACCATATCGAATTTCAGTCCGCCAGGTAAAAGTGTCACGTTCTGGTCAAGAACAAGCGTCTTTGGGCCTTTTGTTGCAGTTTGATACCCTACTCAATGTCAGACCTAAAAACACCAACCCAAACCTAAGCGTAAATAGTGTGACAAAAAATGAAGATAACTGGTTGGTGTCGGTAGAAAATTCAGGCAATAGCTATGGCCGTATCACCCGAACAAATTGGACCATTTCAGATAAAAGTCATTCATTATTCGTCAAGAATTCTGAGATTGGTGAATTAATTGGTGGATCATTAGTACTGCCGAACTCAAAACGTATTTTTACCATGAAAGCGCTTGATGGATTTGATATCAAAACGGTCGATATCAAACTAGAAAATGCGAATTAAGCCATGTGGAAGCGCGCTTTCTGGCTGTTGCTAATATCAACAATTAGTCCGGGTGTAATCGCCATTATTATTACACCCACCGTTCTCGACATGGAAATTCAAAGTGGACGAATGGCACAGGTTGTTGTGACGAATAACTCGACGCAGCAGATACCACTTGAAATCAGTGTTAAAAGACTAGAGTTCTTATCAAATGGTGAGTTTGTAACCCGCGACAGCAATGAGGATAACCTCGTTATTTTCCCCCCCGCAGCCATGGTGAAACCGGGTAAGTCACAGGTTTTTCGTTTGCAGTGGATAGGCAGCAAAAAATTGCCGCAATCCGAGAGTTATTTTGTCCGCTTTAGCCAGCCTCCTCTCGCCTCTGCCAACACAGACACATCCGGTATTTCAGTGCAAATGCACTACAACGCTTTGATACATGTTTTTTCTCAAAATCAGGCCGCTGAAATTACTTTGGTCGTTGATGAAGACGGTACAGCCGTCATTACAAACTCAGGTGATCGGTTCTCATATTTGAGTCTCATTCGTTTCGAAGGGCTGCAGAGAAAAAGTGCAGATGCCATTGACCGTTTTTTAGGTGAACGATTCATCGCCCCATCCACTTCCTTTGAGTTTTCGTTACAAACACAAGTGGAGCCAGGGGAATATTATGGACAAATGCAGTGAATTACCCGTTAACGAGGATCATCTTCGTTTTCTCTGTCGTACTACTTTCTTCGTTCGTTAGTGCGCAGGAAAACCAAGCAAAACTCAACCCAACAGGAAGAGATATAGAACTTATGTCACTGCTAAGAGTGAGTGATAGCGTCATCGGTGAAGCGCAGCTCATCATCACTGCTGATGATGAAATATTACTGCCTAAAAACGATACTCTACTTATATTAAAAGGTCTCATTTCAGAAGAAACCACCAACCAACTATCTGATCTAAACCAAAGTGATAAACTATCTCAAAAAGACTTTAGAAGCGTGGGACTCGACCTGACATTTGATTTTTCAACGCTAGAAAGTGTCATATCTATACCTACTGAAATGCTACAAACACAGCAATTGTCTTTTGAAGGTGCAGGTGACTATGGTAACTATTTGGAACCTTCATTGGCCAGTGGTTATCTCAATGTCACTCTCTCTGGCTCGCAGGTGGTTCAGAAAGATGATCAGTCGACGAGTGAAACCAGTTTTACGAGTAGTTTTGACTCAGCATTCAATATAGGCAGAGCTAACCTAGAATACGAATCAGAATATGTCAGTTCCGATATCGCTGAATCTTATTATCTTAGAGAAGGTACCAGATTCAATATGGACTTCCCTTCTCAGGGGACACGTCTTGTTTTGGGTGATATGTATAATTCTGGCGCCGCTTTTCAGGACGGCGTTGACCTTTTGGGTATCGGTATAACAAGAGATTTCACGCTTATTCCAACAAGAAATGTTCGGCCAAGAGCAACACAAAGCTTCACGCTACAACGTACGTCAAATGTAGACGTAGTGCTTGATGGTATCGTCGTACAGCGACTGACCTTGAATGCCGGGAGCTATAATTTAAACGATATTCCACTCGCTCAAGGCAACAATGATGTCGAATTAATTATTACTGACTCAAGCGGTCAGGAAGAACGACTTCAGTTTTCTGTTGCTACCGGTAATGACCTTCTTGATAGCGGCGAATTCGAATACAGCATTGCCTATGGTTTACCCAGTGAGATAAACGGGGACGAAATAGATTACTTTACAGACCAACAACTATTCCATGGTTACATAGAAGCAGGCGTGACACCGTGGTTGACTCTGGGTATTAATGGGCAAGCTCGTGAAGAATTATATCAATACGGCGGTTCGATTCTGTTTGCTACTGAACTTGGAACCACTGAGCTATGGGCATCAAGTAGCCATCATTCTGATATTGGAGGAGGGGAAGCTTTTCGCTTCGCATTCGATGCAAGTTTTGACAGTGATAATGAATATAATCCTGACTTCAGTCTTATTTATGATTATCAGACTGAAAATTTCTCTGGTGTTAGGGACTTCGATTCGTTGACGACACCACTAAATACTGTTGAACATTATGTCTCTCTTTTCAGCTCGATGGATATCAGCTTCCGGATGCGGGCAGCGTTGTCCTTATCTTATAGCTCCGGCTCTGAAGAGAGCGACAATTATACCGTTGTCGGTCCGAGCTTTTCCGGTCCTCTTTTCGCGACACCTGCGTCATGGAGCACCCGATTTAACTATCAAATGAACGAATATGAAGACGATGAGTTTTACACGACTCTTACGTTGAGTTGGCCACTTAGCAAAGCAACCAGAGTGGTTGCCCGTTACCAGAGCGATACTGATTATGCGGCTGTCGAAGCAAGTTACCGGGAAGGCATAGGTAATACTGGTGGAATATCTGCATATGCCTCAGTGGGAAGAGAACGAGATACAGATGCAGATATCGATGCAGGGGTAGATTATACCGCCAATCGAATGTCGGTAAGCGCTAGCCATAACACTCGATATGACGACACTGATCTTGAGACCCAGACGCACAATAGCCAAATAGAATTATCAAGTGCGATCGCCTTTTCTGGTACCTCTGTGGCTATTGGACGTAAAGTCGGCGAGGCCTTTGCTGTCGTGACTAAACACCCGAGTTTAGCAGAAAACAATGTGGCAATAGACCCAATAAGAAACACGGAATATGCGAGGGTAATCAGTCGCTCTACCAGTAATGTACTTATACCCGATCTGGTTGCGTATAACCCTCAGTTGATCGGATTTGATGTAGAAGATCTACCGCCAGGCTATGACCTAGGCGACGGTGCGTTCTCTCTTTACCCTGGGTATAAACGAGGATACAAACTGCAAGTTGGTTCAGACTCAGTGTTAACCGTGATGGGTAACGTAATTGAAAAGAAAACAGGTAAGCCGATTTCTCTGATTGTTGGAGAGGCAATATATCTTGGTAAAACTGACGGTAAAAACGACCCAGTAGAGTTTTTTACCAATAGAAAAGGTCGATTCGCCATTTCCGGCTTACGTCCGGGAAAATACCGATTGGATCTTTTTCTAAAAGACACGAAGTCGATAGAAATTACCTTGCCTAAAGAAAGCGATGTATTGATACGCTTGGGAGACTTATATGTGGAATAATAATAGCCAACGATGGTTCTTAGCTTTACTACTATTTACTGTAAATACCTACGCTTACGGAGATTGTAATGCGAGATTAATAAGCATCGAGCCTCAATTTTCTCTGTCCAGATATGACGTATTCTCTGTCAGTGATACGCCTTTGGTTCAAAATTATATAATACGAGCAGATATCGAAGGTCAGGACTGCACTGCAATTGTTGAACTCGATATCGGTGGAAATTCTGACCATTTACAGAGCACCAACTTCGAGGTCTTAAATTTTGAATGGCATGCAGAGCGTGGATTTGAAAAAAACGGATTATGGTACATCCCGTTAACTGAAAACAATGCCACCGGTAAAATTCAGTTACGATACCCAGGTAAGCAATGGGTGAGCGCTGGGGTTTATCAAAACAAATTAGAAGCTTCGGTCATTGAAAATGGCAGTAACTTGCTAAGCTATACTGGCAAAAAAATCTATTTGGATATTAACGCTGAAGTGCTACCCACTTCTAAGGTTCAGTTTTACGGACTTTCTCAAAGGCATTATGACCTCGATTTTGGAGAACTAGAGACGGGCAAAAGTATACGCTCCTCCCCAAGACTCTGGATTCAGAGTACTGGTGGATATTATATCTCCATTGAATCAGACTATGATGGAAACTTACGCCATGACTCACTTAATCCTAAATGGGATATCGAATATAGAATGTCGATAGCGGATAAGAGCATTGATATGCATAAGACAGGCCGTCAGTGGCGTAGTGGTGACTCAACGTCTGGTTCATCTTTACCGATAAACTTCGTGGTGGGTGAAACCAAAGACAGAAGAGGCGGAGAATACCGTGACAACATTCATATATCGATTGAACCTGATCTGTCACAAATGCCGTGAAGTAACATAAACAATTTATCGAGTATAGGCCGTTGGTTAAATCGCATTATATTAATCATCATTACTGTCTTTATGATTACCCATCTCACTAAAAGCAAACTGTATTTGCTCTGATGAGAATCCTTTGCGACTCAGCATGGCGTAGGCTTTACCACGCTCCTTGTGGCTACTTAAATCGTCGTATTTTTTTTCTAGCTGTGTTAAGCACAATGAGAAAAAATCCACATCCTCTGAGTTAACCAATCTTTCGAGGATCACATCAAAATCGGTAATATCGATTTTTCGTTGACGTAGCTCCTGTCGAATAACGGTCGCCCCTTTACCTTTTCGTGCATATTTCAATATTTCTTTTTCAATATCGGCTTTAGACGCTTTGATTTCGAGGTTCGATTTTAGTTGTGAAAATGACGCGTGCTGACTGATCGCTTCATTAACCTGTGAATAACTAAAGCCTCTCTTTTTTAACGTCCCTTGAAGCCGTTCTTTACTCAGCGTAAATTCATGATAATAGCTGTTTACATACTCATTAAGCATGGACTGCTCACAGATATCCCTATCGGTTTTAACCTTTTCAATAGCGTCTCGAATCTGATCGTCTACGATCCCTTTTTTCTTGAGTTTCTCTTGTATATAACCACTACCATATTCACTCATAAAAGACCGTTCCGCGAACTGCTCTGCGAATGCTTTATTGGATTTCAGATAGCCGAATCCACGAAGCTTATCAAGAGTCTCAGAGATCCAAACTTCGTTATCGGTCTTGATGCGTAACTTCGTTAGCAACTCGCTTTCTGTCATATCGCGTTGCCCTAAATGCCACATAGCCGAATTCATCACGCTTTCAATACGAGTCGCTTTTTTAATTCGTTTCTGGTCAGTGTGCAAATCATCCCTCATCAGTGTTTGATGCTTCATATATTCTTACAACCTATAATTCATCAGTAAATGGTGACTTATTATTCAACGAGGTCGCAATTCTATTTGTGCATTATAGGTAGCAGAATCAAAACTATCCGTATAATGCCAACCGTACCTATCGGCCAGTTTTTTAGTCAGTCTCAAACCTAATCCAAAACCTAGGTCTGTTGACTCAGCGGCTTCCTGGACGCTGCTATTGACTACAGATATAGAACCTCCTGTTTGAATTACGGTAATATTACCCACCATGGTATGCTGAAAAGCATTACGAATCAGGTTAGCCAGAACAATTCTGCATGGCATTTCCGCAATACAAAGTATGTAATCAGATGTTGTCACTTCCAGATCTACCGATTTATTTTTTAAAAGATAAGTCAGCTCTATAATAAGCTCTTCTATCATGTCTTTCAGATTGACCTTGTCACTCTGAGGTAAATTCAGATCATCTCGGCTTAACCACAGCAGCGTTTCAGTGAGGTTTGTCATGGTTCGGCCTGCACGGTCTATTCTCTCAACGACCGCAAATTGCTTCGGCGTTCCCTGTTCTTTTTCATACAACTTATTCAACAATTCCGTATTGGTTCTAATCACAGAAATAGGGGTTCTTAATTCGTGGCTGGCATGGGTTAAAAACTGTCGCTCTCTTTCAAGGCTTTCCTGAACTGAACTGAGACTGGTCTTTATGATATCTGCAAGCGTATTTAGTTCACCGTATTGAAAATCAGGAACTGGTTGTTTTAATTTCTCCCCATCAATAGACTTCGCCCAGTTTTTTAACGATTCAACAGGGCTTGCTACCTTACTAATAAGAACAAACAATACCAATGAAAAAACGATGATAGCGCCTACAGCAACAATAATAACCCAGATAAAATGAGGAAATAACTTTGCCTCACCTACCCCCTTAAACGACTCTCTTAAAAGTAAAGTCTTTGAGACATAACGAACTTCTCCCTGCTTATTGATCCCTTTCATTATGAGGTTTACTTCTTCTGGTGGTGAGAATATTCCTCCGCCGTAGGTTTGTTTATCTAATTTAAATGCTTCTGTCGGTGGACGATTTTCAAATGACACCTTCACGTTATCTGGCATATCTTCCCAACGACTTGAGACATGATATCCCCAGACACTAAGAGATCGACCTTCTTCAATGCCTTTGGCATGAACAAAGTCACGCATCGTTTGTTCTTGTCCTCTATCCAACCCCTGCTCAAAATAATTGAGTGTTAAAATGGAAAAAAAAATGGCCATTGCCGAAGCAAGTAAAATCATGCTGACAATAAATCGGATCTTAAGGCTTGGTCTTATCTTCATTTCACTCTCAATATTGTCTCGTTTTATTTCTCTTGCTAATCATCGGTATATCGCTATTTCTCAGTCTCTTCGATGGAGAAACCAAACCCCGGAATAGTATGAATTAACGTGTTATCTCCAGCAGAGTTCAACTGTTTTCTTAAGTTGAATATATGAACTTTAAGGCTATTACTTTCCGGTTGTTCATCACCCCAAATTACTTGGGTGATTGTTGTTCTAGACACCGGATTAGGACTATTTCGTAGCAGCAACTCCAATATTTTTATCGCTGTAGGTGAAAGTTTTAATTCACGCCCTTCTCTGTATACCGTCTTCTTTTCTACATCAAGCTTAATACCTGCGACGGACAACAGCGTCGCCTGCCCACTGCGTCTTCTCGCCAATGTTCGTGCTCGAACAATGAGCTCCTCCATTGCAAAAGGTTTAATCAAATAATCATCCGTACCTTTAGCAAACCCAGCTAATTTATCATCTAAGCTATCCATCGCAGTCAGCATCAGAACTGGTGTATCGATCCCTTTCGAACGCATTGATTCACATACCGCCAACCCATGCATTAACGGTAGGTTCAAGTCGAGAATAATCGCATGATAATCGTTCCTCTCGATTAAGTTCAGTCCAATCACGCCATTTGCAGCGTGGTCACACTGAATACCTTCGAGTTCAAGGTAATCAATCACTGCGGTCGCAAGATCAATATCATCTTCGACTAAGAGTAAATTTAACACTCGTTAATTACCTTCTTAGAATAAAAAATCTTATTTCTTAAATTACCACACACGGTACTTATTTCATGATTAATCAGCAATAGCGAAGGAATAAGCACCAGAGTAATCAACGTCGCAAAAATAATCCCATAGCCAAGAGCCGCAGCGGCTGGGATCAAGAATTGTGCTTGTACGGATGTTTCACCAAGTAGCGGGGCTAACCCTGCAAAAGTCGTAAACGAGGTAAGCAACACCGCTCTTAATCGACCAGTACAGGCCTCAAATATCGCCTCTTTTACCGCTATATTCTTCTCTCTTACCAAGGTATTAAATCGAGAAACCAATAGAAGACTATCATTCACTACGACACCACTTAGTGCTAGAACACCGTTTAAAGATAGAATACTAATGGTCAAGTCGTTCACAACATGCCCTAGAATCGCGCCAACAATACCGAAAGGGATAGCCATCATAATAAGAATCGGTTGAACATAAGATCTTAATGGAATAGCAAGCAATGCATATATAGCAATTAATGCCATTACAAACACACTACTCATGGAACTGGTCGTCTCTTCCTGATGTTCTGCCTCACCAGAAAAATCAATCGTTAGTCCTGAATACTGTGCCAATAAATCAGGCATTACCTCTGTCTTTATTTTTTGCACTAATTCATTAGACGCGATAATATTTTTGTCGACACTTGCCGTAATGTATACCGCCCTTAGATTATCAATTCGAGTAATCTCTGATTGTTGGTATTCAGTGTAAACCTTCGCAACCGTACTTAACGGAACAACGCTACCATCACTTGTTCGAATATGCGCTTCCATGATATCAGCCAACGTCTGTCTCTGATTCTCTGGGTAGCGAACCTTTACCTTAACTTCATCGCTGTCCCGCTGGAATTTCTGAACGGTTGAGCCACCGAACGAACGCAATATTTGCGATGCTAGATCGGATGTTTCTAACCCTAATGAACGCCCCTGCTCTGTAAGCTCAAATCGATATTGAGGCTCTCCTGGGCTCATATTGTCATCAATTCCACTCACGCCATCAATGCTTTGAAGTTTCGCCTTTAGCTCTTCTCCTGCGGCAAAAATAGTATCGGTATTCCACGATTTAAGTTCAACTTTAAAGTTATCTCCCATCGACTTTTTAGCTTCAATACTAAGCTTTTTCACCCCTTCCGGAATACCGCTTAATCTTTTCCATTCCTTAAGCAATTCGTTTGACTGATAAACACTATTGCTGTCAATTTCTACGGTAACGGTACCATTGTCGTCACTCTCAGCGATGACTTGTAGGTTGAGGATCTCACTCTCTTGCTCACCATATTTGGCAACAAGGCTTGCATCTGCTGCTATAACGGCGCTTTCAAGCTGTAATAAACTCGCCTCTGTTTGACCAAAACTCGCATCGTCATACATGGATATCTCGCCACGCACAGTATCACCAACGATATCTGGGAAGAATGAAACTCGGACCTTACCAGTGAGTGGCATACCGACGACCAAAACAAAAAGAGACAAGAACAGAACCAATACGGCGTAACGATATTCCAGAGCAACACCAATCGCTCTTCTGTAAATTTTACTACTAAACCATTGAAGCCCTGTATCTGCGCCCTGTTGAATTCTTGACCAGATGCCTTTACCCGCTACACGATGTGTATTTAAATGCGCTAGATGTGAAGGTAATATCAGTTTTGACTCCACCACGGAAAGCAACAAACAAATCATCACAACCGTACCAAATTGAGCATAAATTTCACCCATACGCCCTTCCACATTCGCGATAGCAACGAACGCAGCAACGGTCGTTAGAACACCAAAAATGGTCGGTACTGCCACTTTTAACGTTCCTCTAACCGTACTTTCTACGCTATCTCCTTCTTCACACCGGGTGGTATAAATACTCTCCCCCACCACAACGGCATCGTCGACGACAATACCTAATGCCATGATGAAGCCGAATGTGGTCATTTCGTTGATCGTTAAACCAGTAAATCTATCTGTCATAAAATATAGCGTGCCGAAAAATACAAACGGCAAACCAGCCGCCACCCAAAAAGCGACGCTTAGGTTTAAGAAAACGGCCAATATAATGAAAACCAGAGCAATACCCGAAAGGGCATTTTTTACCAACAGGCTAAGACGATCTTTGATAACGGTGCTTGAGTCATACCAAGTAGTCAGTTGCACACCCTGTGGAAGATAGTTCGACGCGTGCCATTTATCGACAACCTGATTGGCCTGATCGACGATCTTAGTAATATCACCATACTCATCCATAACGATCTCTATCGCCATGCCACTTTGTTGGTTATAGCGAGACAGCGTATAGGTATCATCTTCAAACGTTTCTTGAACGTTAGCGATATCGCCTAAATAGACATGAGTTCCGTCAGGTAAGGTAAGTAGACGAATATTGGCAAATTCTTGCTGCTCATAAGCCTGTTCCGATACTTTTAGCCTGACCACTTTTTCGTTATTCCGAAGGCTGGTTGTTATCGCGCTCGAAGACTCTGCGTTAATCGCATCAGATATATCCGATAACGTGAGTCCATACGCCTGTAACTTGGCTTCGTCCAATTCGACCGCAATCATGGGATCGGCCATGGCTTTAATGTCTAGATCACGAATAGCCGGTTGGATTAACAAATCTGATTTTAACTTCTCTGCTAGATCTTGAAGTGTGGCTCTATCGGCATCACCATAAAGTTGAACCCAAATGGCATGATCCTGCCTAGTGGCTTTTTCAATAACTGGATTATCGGCATCAGATGGAAAATCATTTATCGCATCTACGTTAGTTTTGATATCTGTGAATAGAGTATCCAACGGGTAACCGTTCAATTTCTCGACGACGACCCGACTACCACTTGCGTCCGACGTTGACGTTATAACATCAATACCCGCTACGCTTTCCAACGCTTCCTCAATTTTTATTGCGATTCCTTCCTCAGCCTGATTAGGATTACCACTATCATAATTAACGGATATTGTTACTCGATCTGGGGCTAGGCTAGGAAAGGCTTCCTTACGAAGCTCACTTAATGACAGTATACCCATCACTATGGTTGCAATAAGAAGTAAATTTGCCGCCACTGAATTACGGGCGAACCAGCCAATAATGCCTTCACTATACGTTGAATTTTGCATTTCGATTATCCTTCAACCTTAGGTGTCACAAGCATGCCGACTACGTAATTACTAAGCGGTCTTTTTATGATCTTAACGGCAGTCAGATTTTCTATCGGTGATACATAAACAGAACCAGATTTTTCAAATACCTTATTCGCAGGTACTTTATTTAGCTGATTATTCTCGGTCAAATACCAGAGGTCACCTTGTTGTGAGATAGCTGATGCCGGTAACTCCCACGTATTATCTAGTACAGCGCCTTCAATATAAGCCTGTACAAAGGTACCTGGGAAAAGACCAATATCTTGTTCGAATGGCTTATCAACCGCAATAATTAGTGATCGCTGACGAGAAGTCACATCCACATGCTGCTCAACTCGAGTAACATACCCCTGCCAGCTATTTTCACCATCTGCGCTATACAGAGTAACCGGCCATGGCGGCTGATCTTGATTTGATAGATCCTTATTTGTCAGTTTTGGTAGCGTTTGCCACTGCTTCATCGACAATGGGATGTCAATTTCGACCCTATCTGTGCTGTATAACTCAGCAACCGAAGTCCCTACTTGAGCATAACTTCCCGGCTGAATGTAACGCTCAACTATCAAAGCATTAAATGGGGCTCTTATTATTGTTTTTTCTAGATCTTGCTGAGCTTTTCTAAGGCTAATTTTGGCATTTTCTACTACCGCTTGTTGCGCTGCTAGCTGAGGTTTTCGCAATACCAAAGGGGAATTAGGTTCTCCTGTCATACCAGAACGTTTCCACTCTAAACGCGCTTGCTCTCCGGTTCTTTGTTCTTCAAGAAGATCCAATTCAGCTTGTGCCAGGTTAGAATTTGCCGCCGCTACTGCTTGCAAGTAAGAGGTATTTTCCAATGTCGCCAGGACTTCTCCTTGCTTAACCAACTGACCAGTTGCAAATTTAGGCATCAGACTTTCAACTCTACCACTCACTTCCGAACTGTATGTAATTGCATAATGAGCAGAAGCCTCACCATAGCCCTTCACTAACGCTTTATATGTATCTGCCTCAACCTCAAGTACCACAACACTGGGTGCATTCGCGGTTAAAAGTTCGGCTTTTACCTTACTAGGTACATGGACAGAAGCTTTTCCATTTTGAGAAGGTTTTTCGTCTTTAGTTGATATTTGAGAACCATTATACGCAACAGCACTGGCTAGGCATGCAACGGAAATTAGCGTGACAAGGATTGGTAATGATTTTCGTTTCATGAGGATACTCCTAAGCCTAACGCTAGGCCTAAATCAATTCGGTTTACTAAACGGTTATAAATGACTTGTGTCAGCTTTATTTTTACATCGAAGCCATTGGTTTGAACTGAAATCAAATCCGTAATATCGACTAAGCCTTCTCTATATTTCTCCTGATAATTAGCAAAGCTGCGCTTTGCACTGTCAAGCGCATCTTCTAAATGTCGCTGTTGCTCGGCTAATGATTTTTCCTGACCAAGAGCATTCTCTACTTCGTTGACCGCATTCAGTAACGTTTCTTGGTAAGTCCAATACGCGTTCTCGGCTGTCATTTCAGATATCTCTGCTTGTGATTGCAAATAACCACCATCAAAAATCGGTGCAGACAACTGACCGAGCAGGCTCCATAGCGGGCTTGTTAGAAGGGCCGATGTCGGAGAGGAAGCCGCATCGGAAAGCGCAGCAGATAAGCTAATAGAAGGAAGAAGCGCCTTATAGGCCGCATTGGTTCGAAATTCTTCAGCTTCTAGATCATAAAAAGCACTTTGAAGATCGGGTCTCCGCGAGAGATCCTGCTCAGGAAATGAGATAAGTGGTGTTATCACGGCGGGAAACTCAGAACTCACATCAAAACCTTGCTCTCCACCCAACTGCCCTAGCAATAAGGAAAGGCTTCTCTGATTTTGAGCAAGCTCTTCTGTGTATTCGACCAGAGTTGAACGTGTTGAAGCACTATCCGTTCTAGCGGTATCTAAATCTTCCAAATCCCCTAAACCAGATCGGTATTTTCCTAAAATGATACTTTCGTTATTTTCCGTGACCCGCAGCCGCTGGAATTCTATATCAACCAACTGTTTTTGCAGGCTTATTTGCAGCCATGTTCGCATGATGTTGGCCGCTAATGTGTCAGTCGCACTTTGATAAGTCGCTATACTGCTGGCAATATCTTTGTCCGCAGCACTGGTGTTGTTGCTTATCTGATCCCATAAGTCCAATTCCCAGCTTACAGTGAGATCGGCACTATATTGAGCATCAGAATCTTCTACTTTGTTCGCGTCATACCCTGCGGTTAACGAAGGAATTCGTTCACTATTTGTTGCATCACGTTGTGCATAAACAATTTTCAGAGCCATTAAGGTTTGTTGCAAGCTTGGGTTATTTTCCATGGCTTGTTGGATAAGAATGTCGAGCTCTGGAATATTCATTAGTTCGGTAAGTTGAATAACCTCTGTCGCTTCAGGTTGTTCAGCATTCCATACGAGTTGTTGCTTAAGGGATTGTTTCGCAAGTTTTTGGAAATCTTTGTCTGACGGTGAACTACAGCCTACCAAGCCGACAATAACCATGGCGAGTAAGCTGCAATTCATTTTTCGATAAGACATCATCTTCTGTCTCCTATTCTAATTGACGCAAGAATAGAAGACTTGTGGTTAAGAGGGGGTTAAGACTCGTGGGCTCAAAACCACAATGATGTGAAGGCGACGCAATTTACGCTATTTTAGGCCACCCATGAGTATATACTTCGCCTCTAAATAATCATCCATACCCATATACGAACCTTCGCGTCCTAGGCCCGATTCTTTCACTCCACCAAATGGGGCAAGCGTAGTCGAAATCAAACCTTCATTTACACCTACAATACCCGTTTCCAGTTCTTCTGCAGCTTTCCATGCTCGTGCTAAAGATTGAGTATATACATACGAAGCTAAACCAAACTCCGTATCGTTTGCACGCGCCAATACTTCATCATCATCGCTAAAACTGAACAGCGCGGCCATTGGACCGAATGTCTCTTCTGTTGCCACCAACATATCATCTGTCACACCCGTGATAACATGTGGTGTCACCAAGCGACTGCCTGGCTCTGGTAATGTACCGTAGAGCACATTTGCTCCTTTATCGCAGGCGTCTTGAATGTGCTGAGATACCTTCGCCACAGCCGCATCGTTGATAAGTGGTCCAATGTTTACACCCTCACCAAACCCATCACCTACCTTCAGTTCAGCGGCTTTTCTGGCCAATTTTTTGGCGAATTCGTCATATACATTTTCATGAATAAACAGACGGTTCGCACAGACACAGGTTTGACCTGCATTCCTGAATTTAGCGATCATTGCCCCTTCTACAGCGGCATCAATATCGGCGTCTTCAAAGACGATAAACGGCGCATTCCCACCCAACTCTAATGAGAGTTTCTTGATGGTTGAGGACGATTGTTCCATCAAAATCTTGCCAACATTCGTCGATCCAGTAAACGAAATTTTACGAACGATCTTACTCTTAGTTAGTTCACCACCAATCGCAATAGCATCGCCAGTAATAACACTAAACAACCCTTTGGGAATACCGGCTCTTTGCGCCAATTCAGCAAGCGCCAACGCAGTAAATGGCGTATCGGGTGCAGGCTTAAGAATAACCGGACAGCCAGCGGCAAATGCGGGGCCACATTTACGAGTGATCATCGCGGCAGGAAAGTTCCAAGGTGTGATCGCGGCAACCACACCAATAGGTTCCTTAGTTACCAGTATGCGGGCGTCCTGCTTGTGGCTTGGTATTATATCCCCGTATGCACGACGCGCTTCTTCTGCAAACCATTCAATAAAGCTTGCTGCGTAGGTCACTTCACCCTTCGCTTCTGCCCATGGTTTACCTTGCTCTGTCGTCATTATAGTCGCCAAATCATCGGCGTTTTCCATCATGAGTTCATACCAACGACGAAGTACTTTAGAGCGATGTTCAGACGTCTCTTTTTTCCACAGTTTAAAGGCAACCTGTGCATCTTCAATCGCTTGGGCGGTCTCTTTTACCCCCATATTTGGCACCGAGCCAATCACTTCATCGGTAGAAGGATTGGTAATGTCTGTCGTTGTGCCGTCAAACGCATCCACCCATTCACCTGAAACGTAGGCTTTTTGTATAAACAGGCTGTTATCAATTAATTTCATCTTCTACTTCCTTTTAGATAGCTCAACTCTTCTATCTGGTTGATAGGGTTAATGTTTGACGGCGCCCGCTTTTTTACGTCACCTGAATTCGGGTTATGTCATTTTGATGGTAGTGGAAATAGAGTGCCAACGCACAAACTCCATAGCCAACAAGAAACAGTGGCAGCATTATTGGCCCGAGCTGTTCGACTAATGCACCAACGAGTTGCGCCAACAATGCCCCTAATAGTAATTGTATAAAACCGAGTAAGCCCGAAGCCGACGCTCGGTTATCCTCTACCGACGCGATAGATAATGACTGCAATTGGGGCTGGCTCAATCCCCGGCCAAAGGTAAACAAGGCCATTGTAAGGAATAAGTTTTCGTAACTAATCTCAAATAATGTAAAAGATGCCAGCATCAGCAACCCACCAACGAGTGACAGGCTATGGCCAATAATTACTGAACTAGAATGAGATAGTCGTGTTGATAGTTGCGCACTAGTAAAGCTGCCGGCCATAAATCCAATGGCAACAAAAAGAAACCAAAAGCCGTATTGGGTTAGGCTCTCACCTAAGCTTGCGCTTACTATAAAAGGAGCGCAGGTAACAAATGAGAAAAATCCACAAGCGATGAGCGTACTAGACAAAGCAAGGCTGATGTAGGCTTGATTCTTTACCAGTTTTTTATAGGTACCGACAAAAGACGTCGCTTTGCCTAAACTCATTTCGTCGCTTATTGGTTTCGGATATTGGAAAAACACACCTATCCAAACCGCTGTCGCCATTAACATTGGCATATAAAATACAGAATGCCAGCCGATAATTTCTGACACAACGCCACCGACAGTCGGTGCTATCGCTTGTGAAACAGCGACACCCATGGTGACATAACTCAATTTCTCAACGGCTTTTCCTGAAGGGTACATATCCACCAAAATACTACGTGCGAGCATCATACCAATGCAACCACCAGCGGCTTGCATCACTCGGCTAAGCAATATCAGCTCGACAGAACTTGCAAATACTCCTACTAAGCCACCCCCAACGTGAAGCCCAAATCCCCACAACAATAGATTGCGTTTTCCATATCGGTCAGCCAATGGGCCACCAAACAACTGACCGATAGCAAGCGTGGCCAAATAGGCGGTAAAACTGAGTTGGATTACGCTGTTAGAGGCACCAAATTCTTTTGCCAGAATAGGCATAATTGGAGCAACAATATTAAGAGCGACAGGGCTAACCATCGCCATCAATATCAAGAAATAGGTAAGTTGAGTATCCTTATTCATGTCGGCTACTCAGCAGGTTCAGAAAGTGTTAGAAAAGCCTCAATTCCCGCATTAGCACATTCTACATCTTGGTTCTCACTCGCACCAGAAACACCAATAGCACCAATCGTTTCATCTTGAAATTTCACCGGAATGCCCCCACCAAACAAGACCATTCGATCTTGCTGAGAAAGACTACTTAACAGGTGGGGATTCCCCTCTAAACGCTGAGTCCAATCTTGTGTGGAAAAACCAAAGCTTACCGCCGTAAACGCTTTGTTAACGGAGATAGTGGTGCAGGGAAATGCGGCGTTGTTGATTCTAAGTTGAGCAAGAGGGTAACCATGACGATCGAGAACCGATACGCATACCTTAAGTTGACGCGCTTCCGCATACTCTATCGCGGCTAACGCGATCAGATGTGCAGTGCGCCAACTCAAGCTCGTATCAGTCACGACCATACTTACTACACCTCAAACAGAACGTTGACTTGTCCGGTTCCTGAGCTTGGGAAGTACTCACTCACTAAACGACCTTTGCCTTCGTATTTATCCCAGCCTAGAGCACCAAACAGCATTGCTGTGTCGTGCATCCCACCTTCGCCATCGCATTTCGCGGCGTAATCTGGAAGCATTTTCAAGAAGGTTTCAATATCACCGTTCTGCCACATATCCAATACATGAAGGTCCATCTGACGGTTAAATTCACTAGAGATAGTAAACGTACCGTTGTTGGCAACGTAGTCTTCATTGGCCCAGATCTTGTGTGAAAGTGAGCCAGAAGCAAGCAGCATAACTTTACTGTCACTGGCTTCAATCGCTTCACGAATAGCTTCTCCTAATCGACGAGATGACTCTAGGCTATGAACCGTACACATAGCGGCAACAGAAACCACTTTGAATTTCTTATCCTCGTTCATAAAACGCATCGGAACCAAGGTTCCATATTCTAACGCTAACGAATCGACTTGATGAGAAAGAGTAAAAACCCCCTTCTCCGTCGCGATGTCTGCAATTAGGTCACCCAGTTCAGAGTTGCCTTCATATTCGTAAGGTAGGTTTTGAATAAAATGTGGAAATTCATTACTGGTGAATAGTCCTTCAAAATGCGTATTTGAATTAATATGGTATCCGGCATTGACTAGCCAGTGCGTATCCAGCACAACCACCGTATCGACACCTTTCTCACGCGCGATTCTTGAAATCTCTTTGTGTCCATCAATCGCGTGCTGACGCAAGCCGAAAATTCTGCCAGGTTGCTCAGACATAATCATTGTCGGAACGTGTGTAATTTTTGCAGCAACAACAAGTTCGCCCATCTTGTGTATCTCCTTGCTTTGGGTAACAAAAGCGCTCCGATTAAAATAGTGGAGTTGGCTTCATTACGTTCTTATTCAGTTTCAGTTTTTAATGCATACAAGCTCAGCTCAACGAGCTAAGTTTTTAAGCTTCTCGTGTATATTATTTTTTTTATAATTCAGTGTCGGATGCAGCTCGATCATTTCGAAACCGATGCTTAGATAGCGTTCATCAAATATCGGCTGTAGACATGCAGTGAAAGCGGTAAAGATAGTGTCTCCGGCTTCTTTCAGTGTCTCCATTGATCGTCCACTGCCGACCTTCACCGTAAGATGAATAAACCCATTTTCTGGGTCACCTTCAGCGACTCGAAAGTCATCGGCTTTATATGCGCGGCTACGAATGCCCCCTAACGGAAACACGCCCGTTGATACAGCCGTTTCGTTGAGCACTTTCAATAGCTCTGGCAGATCCAATTCTTGTTCAATATTGGCGGAGTATTCCACTACAAAATGGGGCATCGTTCTTCCTTTTATATTCGCTAACACTAGAGTCTGTATTATAAAGAAATATTAACGCCCTAATACTGGAACGCTGTGAGTATCAAACGCGATACAGACGTTTTTCGTTTCCATGTAGAAATCGAAACTCCAATCGCCACCATCACGACCAATACCCGACATTTTCACACCACCAAATGGTGAAGGAAGGTTACGGTTGTTTTCAGAGTTAATCCAAACCATACCCGATTCAACACTATGAGCCATACGCATTGAACGACCGGTGTTGCTTGTCCAAATGTACGCAGCCAAGCCATAGTTAGTATCGTTAGCAATGGCTACAGCGTCCGCTTCAGTTTCGAACTCGATGGTAGTAAGCACTGGCCCAAAGATCTCTTCGCGAGCGATACGCATCGTATTATTCGCATCAGTGAAGAGTGTTGGCGTTAAATAGTTACCATTGCCAAGATCAGTAATGCGTTTTCCACCTACAGCGACGGTAGCGCCATCTTCAATCGCAGCATCAACGTAGCTTAATACTTTTTCATAATGCGATGTATGCACCAACGGACCTACTTCTGTCACGGGATCAAGCGGATGACCAACCTTTAGATTCGCAACACGCACTTTCAATGCTGTAAGGAATTTATCCTTAATACCTGACTGGACAAGTAGCCGGCTTGAACTCGTACAACGCTGGCCGTTTAAGCTATAAATCATAAAGACAACAGCATCAAGCGCTCGATCAAAATCAGCATCATCAAAGACAATGACGGGATTTTTTCCACCTAATTCAAAGTGTGCGCGCTTCAACGTATCCGCTGCTTGTTTCTGGATCATAGAACCTGTAACGGTTTCTCCAACAAAGGCAATAGCCTTGATATCTGGATGCTGTGTCAGCTCTTTACCCGCCACTTCTCCAAATCCATTAATCATATTCCATACGCCCGGTGGCAAACCAGCTTCGTCTGCACATTCTGCAAGAATCGCGGCTGAAAGCGGGCTAAATTCTGCTGGCTTGTGAACGACAGTACAACCTGAAGCTAGAGCGGGTGCAATCTTCCAAGTCGACAACATAAATGGCGTGTTCCAAGGTGTAATAACACCGACTGGGCCAATGGGCGACTTAACGGTGAAGTTAGTGTGTTCTTCCTGCTGCAAAGCGAGTCCGTTACGCGCTTCAGGTGCTTTATCAGCAAAGAAACGGAAATTAGCTGCACCGCGAACGGCTGCTTGACGCATAAAGCGAATTGGCTGGCCACAGTCTGAAGACTCTACTAATGCAATCTCTTCAGCGCGCGCTTCAATTTTGTCGGCAAGTTTATGCAAAATCGCTTTACGTTTTGCTCCACTCATTGCTCCCCACTCTTTTTGAGCCGCTGCCGCCGCTTTACATGCCGCATCCACATCGGCAACGCTCGCTTTAACGACCTTACCTAATGATTCACTGTTCACTGGTGAACCGTTATCGAACGTCTCACCTTCACTGCCTAGTGTCCACTTCCCATTAATGTAATGGCCTAGTGTGTTCTCTTTAAAACGCGCGAGGTACGTTGCGGCTTTGTCTAAATTGTTTTGAAGATCCTGACCCATCATTTCGTCCCTTTTAGTTGTTGTCGCCAGTAATTCGCGATGAATAGAATTCTTGTTCCGAAACCATGTGGGTCTCTAACGAACCTACTTTTTCAATCGAACAGACGACTACATCGCCCGGCTGCATGTCTTTTAAGCCTTTTGGTGTTCCTGTTGCTATCATATCGCCTGGTTGAAGCGTCATAATGGCACTGAGGTACTCAATCAAGAACGGCACATCGAAGATCATGTCAGCCGTGCTGCCTTCCTGAGTCAGTTCCCCATTTACTCGTGTTTCGATCTTCAGGTTGTTGATATCACCAACATCCTCTTTATCAATTATCCACGGGCCGATAGGGCAAAGTGAATCACGACTCTTCACACGGAGATTGGGGCGATAGTAATTTTCTAAGTAGTCTCGAATTGCAAAGTCATTACAGACAGTGTAACCCGCGACATAATCCATCGCGTCTTTACGGTCGATGTTTTTGCCTTCTTTACCAATCACTGCGACCAACTCACACTCGTAGTGCATGAATTCGATATCATCTGGGCGATACGAGTCTTGCTTGTGACCTGTTAGCGTATTGGTTCCTTTTATGAAAACCAATGGCTCTGTAGGAGGAGCGAACGCGAGCTCTGAAGCATGGTCCGCATAGTTAAGACCAAGCGCAAAAATGGTACCTGGATTTTGGACAGGTGATAGCCATTGAACATCATTTTCTGGAAGTAATTGTCCCGACTCCGTTTGAATCTCGCCCGCTTGATTTACAGTTACATTTAAAATCTCTTCTTGAAAGAGTATGCGTGCTCTTTTCATCATTACTCTCCCGTCAAATTATTATTAAGTTGCTGTAATCCGCTCATACTTGAGCTGACGTTGTCACCCACCTGAACCGCGATACGGTCGCCGGGGAATCCGACGGCAATAACATCACCGACATTCAACGTCATAATAGTGGAGATGAGATGAATCAACTGTTCAATACTGCGGTGAAACTGAGAAACGCTCAGCACGCTTTTTTCTTCACCATTAACACTTGTTATAACGGTTAAATCAGCTAATGAAGCAATATCTGAAAGTGGCACTGGATTTTGAGCTATTGGTGCCGACCCGTCTAAACACTTACCTTTAATATCAGGGCGGTAGTAGCTTTGTTCTGGCAAAGAGAAGTCATGTGTAAGGGTTAATCCACTGACATAATCCAGCGCATCGGTTTCGCTTACGCGACAACACGTTTTGCCGATTACCAACGCAATACTCGCGCCGACGACCATTGAATCACCAACATAGCTGACTTGAGCGTCATCCGATGACCATGTATTTCTTGTTTTAAAATAAAGTACCGGTTGAGTCGGTGGCTTTACATAAGGCTTATCACTAAAAGTGCCGTTGAGTTCATTTAACTGCTTGGCATCATTAAGTGCCACGCAGACAAACTTCTCTTTGACTAGCTGATTTGAATTCATCTGAAGTCCTTCTCTCATTATTTTAAGCAAACTAATAGCCACTGGACGCGTTAGTTTGTTCAGTTTTCTGTTCTGGATTCTTTACTTTGTTCACTAATTGCTCAGCCGATAAACGCAGTAATAACGTGTCGACGCCAACGCCTACAAATTTGGTTCCGCTTGCGGCAAACTGCTGAGCTTTTTCAATGTTGAGGCACAAAATTCCCGACGCTTTGCCACTGTTGTGGATGACGTCCATTCCCCACTGGATCTTTTCAACCACTTCTGGATGATCTGGGTTACCTACATACCCCATCGCACCAGAAAGATCAGACGGTCCTATAAAGACACCATCAACACCATCCACCTGCACTATCTCTTCGAGATTATCCATTGCTTCTAGGGTTTCTACTTGAACAATGAGGCAAATTTCGTCATTTGCATTTTGCAAGTATTGGGGAACCTTGTTCCATTTGGCCGCGCGGGCAAGTGAACTTCCCATCCCTCTTATACCTAAAGGTGGATAACGAACAGCAGACACCAACTCTTTTGCCTGTTCTGCTGTATTCACCATAGGGATAAGCAAGGTTTGGGCGCCAACATCAAGAAGCTTCTTGATTTTGGCCACACTGCCCTCATCTGGACGTACGATAGGAGAAACATCATAAGGCGCTAAAGCTTGGAGATGATGCAATATATCTTTGAGTTCAAAAGGCGCGTGTTCACCATCTATAAGGAGCCAATCAAAACCGGCACCGGCACAGATCTCAGCACAGCTTGTATCAGGCAAGCCTAACCATAAACCCCACAAGGTTTCATCCCCTTGCAGAGCCCGTTTAAATTTGTTTATCGGTAACGCAGACACAGGATTCAATGTAGACATAATTCGCCTCTATACAAACTTAACGGAGATACCGCCAAGAGGACCAAAATCAGCATGCACGGTATCCCCTGCTTTAACAGGGACAGGTCGAGTAAACGAACCAGATAGAATCACTTGACCAGGCTCCAAGCCTATATCATGAGGCGCAAAACGTTTACAGACCCAACAGATACCGTTCGCTGGATGACCGAGTACGCCTGCAGCTAACCCTGTTTCTTCAATTTGGCCATTTAGATAAAGCATTGCTCCGGCCCAGCGCATATCAAAGTCCATTGGTTTGATTGGGCGACCACCGACAACAATGCCAGCGTTCGCTGCATTATCAGCAATCGTATCGTAAACCTTGCGTGTATAACCCGATTCCGGATCAGTACGATGACAGCGTGCAGCAATCAATTCTAAGGAAGGAATAATGTAATCTGTTGCGTTTAGCACATCGAATATAGTGACATCTTCCCCTTTTAAAGGATCTTTTAACACAAACGCCAATTCTACTTCTATACGAGGGTCAAGAAAGTCATCTGCCTTAATTTGTGCACCGTCAGCAAAAAACATATTGTCTAGCAGTACACCGTAATCTGGCTGATCAATGTTTACCGCCATTTGCATAGCCCGTGAAGTTAAGCCGATCTTGTAACCTTTAACCTTCGCCCCCTCGCTCTTCTTGCGTTCTACCCATGCGCTCTGTATCGCATAAGCATCGGCCATCGTCATGTCTGGGTGTTCTAGCGTAAATGCTGGGATCTGATAGCGCTCTTTTTCTGCTACATAGAGCTTATCGGCTGCCGATTGTACTTGTTCTGGAGTGAGCATGGATTGACCTTCCTTTGCCAAATTATTCTGTCTTTATCGATTATCTTAAAAAACGACTTTCATTAACATGTTAAACATAATACTTAACATCTTAACTAAATACCAGAAACAAAAAGTGCAAAATATAACCGAATGGTTTGGAAAAAAACTAACCATTTGATTAATAAGTAGTTTACGTTTAACTTACTAACAACTTGTTAACGAATATGAGCATTCGATCACATTTTAGTGACATTTATCGATTTATGGCAATGTGGCTTTTTGTACAATCAGGCAAGGTAATTAATTGCTAATGTTTTAATTAACAATGGATTACATAATTTGCACGTTTTTATTAACCTATGAAAAGTGCAAGCATCTCCTGTTTTCGTCTATTTCCAATCACCCGTTTCACGTGGAAACTTAACAATATATTAACCAGATGGAATTGAGAAAATGTCTAATCAACCACTATTTAGAGACGCAATGGCAAACCTAGCAGCAGCCGTTAACATTGTAACCACAGGCGGCGAAGCTGGAACCGTTGGTATTACCGCAACCGCTGTTTGTTCTATCACCGACACCCCAGCAACCATTATGGTGTGTGTGAATAAAAACAGCGCTTCCAACGATATAATCAAGAGAAACAAGAATCTCTGTATTAATGTATGTGCAGCAGAACAGCAAAAGATGTCACTCGATTTTGCAGGGATGACAGAGTTAACAATGGAAGAGCGTTTTGCCGACCCAGCATGGTCTTTAAACGAGGCAAAAGTACCTGTACTCAGAGGCTGTCTAACCAGTTTAGAAGGTCATATTTCAGAAAATTTGGAGATGGGTACACACACGGTTTTCTTTGTCGAAATTGACAATATTATCGTGAATAAGGGCAAAGATGCTTTAGTCTACTTTGCACGTGAGTTTAAAACCGTAGAATGCGCGAAAGAAAAAGAAGTTGTGGCTGCATAACGACCCCAAAATATACCCCTTAATTCCCAATGTGAGATTGCAAGCTAATCACCTGCCTAAACAAAAGGTTAGCTTGCTTTTTTATGGCCCAAGTTAAATAATATCAGTTGTACTCACACTCTAGTCAAAATAGATTCTATTCAGCATTTTAAGTACTGATATAACAGACATGGATAATAACTTGATTGACAAATAGTTTGGTAATCAAATATGATTACTATCAAATACTTTGACTATCAAACATTATGAATACTCCTGCCATCTTGCCTTTAAAACATTCTCATCAGTTTGGTTCTCACCACTCTAATGGTGAAAAACGAACCTTTTATGTCCTTCTTCTCACCGTCACCGCGATGTTTGTTGAGATCATCTCCGGTAAAATTTTTGGATCAATGGCACTGCTTGCCGACGGCTGGCACATGGGTACGCATGCTGCGGCATTCTGCATCACTCTGTTCACCTATCGTTATGCAAAACGACATGCCCATGACGACAACTTTTCATACGGAACGGGAAAGGTCAGCGTGTTAGGTGGCTTTAGTAGTGCTGTCGCGCTCGGTATTGTTGCGTTAATGATGTTTTCCGAATCCTTGGTTCGTCTTTTTGATCCTCAAAAAATTCAGTTTAATGAGGCTATTTTTGTTGCGGTCATTGGTTTAATTGTTAATTTTGCCAGTATGATGCTATTGCATAATAACAACCATCATCATGACCATTTTCACGATCATCATGATCACCATCAAGACCATAATCTCAAAGCGGCGTATATGCATGTTTTAGCCGATACGCTTACGTCTATTTTGGCCATAATCGCACTCATCGTAGGTAAATATGTGGGATGGAACTGGTTAGATGCCGTGATGGGAATGGTGGGTGCTATCGTGATCACCAAGTGGGCGATAGGACTTCTTAAGCAAACCAGTCCCATTTTGCTCGATACCGCTATTGACAAAAAATACCGCGATTCTGTCATCGCAGCCATACAGCCCCATGCGGATATTATCGACTTACATATTTGGAAAGTAAGTGCCGATCACCATGCTGCCAGTCTCATTTTACGTTCAAAGAGCAATAAAAATATTGATGATTACAGACAATTACTAAGTAAGTTTGATAAGATTCACCACCTCACTGTTGAACTGCATAGCGCTAAACCTGCATGAATGATCTGACTTCACTCAACCATTTACTGACCGAATTTTATGATAAAATGTCGTCTTGGGAGCAATCCGTTGTAAAAGAAACGGGTTATACTTTGGCACAGGTCCATACTGTTGAGGTGTTGGGTAATCATGGTGCATTGCGCATGAAGGAATTAGCAGAAAAACTGGGCATTACCACCGGAACACTCACGGTTCAGGTTGATAAGTTGGTGACAGCAAACTTAATAGACCGCCGTCCGCACCCAGAAGACCGGCGATCAATTGTTGTTTGTCTCACGAACGAAGGTAACGAGTTGCATGAACAGCACAATCAACTGCATTTGAATCTGGTGAGAGAGCTCACCCGAAATATCAATTTTTCTGCAGAAAAAGTGTTGATCCAGTGTCTCAAAAAAATGAATAGAGAGTTTTAAAAAAGTTGATAACGTTGAAGAAAATGATAAACCGTCTCACCCTACTAATAACGTTGAGTGCATTCATGCTTTCAATGTTTTCGGTGATGCCTGTTTATTCTTCGACAAAAACAATGCCTCACAGTCCGAGTAACTTATCTACTGAAAATGCTACGTATGCAAATCAAAACATGGCATCGAGCCACCACTGTCCTGATCATCTTGTCGTCAGCAACGTCTCTCAAGGTGAGTGTTGTGATGATAATGGTATTATTCACACATGCTGCGGAACAGCCTGCTCTGGGTTATATTCAACAACAACCAACCATATTGCTCATAGCAACTCCGTAAGTCGATCACCTCGAATGCATTATATTCCCCAAAATGCTCCTCCATCTTGGTTTCAGGCCCCCTTCAGACCCCCGATTTCATAACACTATTCAAATCTAAACCAACAGAAATCAAGTGACAGAGTACCTATTGAAAAACCAATACGGCGACGATGTTGATTGACGACACTGAAATTTCGTTGATTTAGTCTATCGCAACAAAAAATGATGACTTAAGGTCCGTTTATAAAACGAAACGAGAATAGTAAGCCAATGAACTGGTTACATAAATCGACTATATATGCCGCTGCACTAATCAGCTTTTCTGCCTTTTCCTCAGGTAAAGATACGTCCGGTATACCGACGTCAGACTCGTCTGATTTTGAAAAAGGTCAACACCTTTTCAGAACCGCTGGTGGTTATGGTTGTTCTACCTGCCACGGACTTTTTGCACAAGGAGGGGGAAATGCGGGTGGCAATATTCGCGGTAAAGGGCTAGACGCCTTAAATCTTATTTTAGAAAAAGAACCAACAATGAAGTTACTCGGACCAACGCTTACCACAGAGGACCGGCGACTACTTTCCATCTATGTTGGCGAGCTTGGTACACTGAACCTTGTTGAATGGACAATCGAAAAAGAAGAGGTTCTCCAGAACGGAGAATTCGTCGCTAATACAGATAATCAACTGGTTATATTGAATAAGACATTTGAACCCGTTGAGTTAAATCTGCTCGGGTTTATTAACCGTAATACCGTATCAATTAACCCATATGAAACCAAGGCATTTAAATGGAATCCAGACGGTAACGCTCTGGATTTAAAACCATCTAATTATGAACTTAGAGTTCAAACAATTAACGAACTAAAGTAGGACACTAATATGACTAGAATAGTAAAATTCACCCTCATACTTATCGCAATGTTGAGCTTTTCGGTATTCGCAAAGCCCACTATTGAACTATACAAATCACCCACCTGCGGTTGCTGCACTGAATGGGCGGCCATTATGGAAGAGAAAGGTTACAAGGTGAATGTTCACCACAGCCGTGACTGGACATCGGTTAAGCAAGAATTTGGTATGCCGGGCCAGCTTACCTCATGTCATAGCGCTGTCATTGACGGCTACATGATAGAAGGCCATGTACCGGAATCTGATATCGCGAAACTACTTAGCGATAGACCTACGGATATTTCGGGGCTTTCTGCGCCAGGTATGCCTCAGCACTCTCCAGGAATGGCTGCGCCGGGTGCTGAGTATAAAGATTTCAATGTTGTCGCTTTTGATAGACAAGGTAAGATGAAACTTTATAAGAAATATTAAGAACCCTCAATGCCGCTTCTATCGGGCATATAAAACTCGTCATCCTCACGAAAGTGTAATGCTGTTCGGTTAGTGCTAAATACTTCGTCATTCCCGTGAAAACGGGAATATTAGATCCCCATTTTCATGGGGATAACGTCGGTTTTCGCGAAAATAGCTCAGTTTTCGTCAGGATGACAGGTTTAAATAACCTTAACCGAACAGCATTCCAAGAAAATCTCAGGGCCAATGAGTTCTAATGATCTAAAGAATATTTTTAGGCACAATTCGACGAATTTTGACACCCAATTGCTTCGACATACTAACCCCATCATCAGGGTTAAAATCTTGGGTGACTCGCCATGCATTGTCTGGTTCCATCTCCAATAAGATTGAAGACTTCACATCTTTCGTAATCTCAGCTGATCGGATTATCGTCATACTCTCTGTATTCAAATTCGCGCTCCGTGGATCAAAATTGTATGTCCCTATCGCGGTAATATCATTATCCACAGTCATTGTTTTCGCGTGTAAACCAAAGATGGGTTTTATGGGTAGTGTTTCGTACATATTTCCCGTCATCACCCTCTGTCGGACCTTTGCATCCGGTCTAAATTCAAAGATTTCAACGCCCGTATTTAAAAGTGATTGTCGGTCTCGTTGATACCCACTGAATGCCTCTAGGTTGTCATTTGAAGCAAGGCTATTGGTGAGAATTTTTATTTCTATGCCTTTGTCTACCAAACTTTTCAGGTATGTCCTGTCTGCTTTTGTGGTCACTAAATACGGCGTTTGCATAATGATCGATTTTTTAGCGTTCTGAGTTAACTCAATTAATCGGGCTCGGGTTAAGCCTCCACCACCAAGAAACTGGCTACCATCATTTTTACCCGGTATGTCTGACACGTACTCAACATCATCAAGCCAGACAAATTTTCCTTCTCTGTTTAGTTGTGCAAACGTATCTGGTACCTGTTCTATTTCTGCTCGGATAGCCGAATGAAAGTTCTCAGGATTGCAAGCATAGGAGTGCAGCCGAGTAAAATCGGGGTTTTCTTCAAAAGGATTATCTTTGACGAGGTCTTCAACAGGTACGCTTAGATCATACTGCCAATACTGCTCAAAGGAAGCGTGTAGATCGCTTATCACTTTTCCTGCAAGGAATACATCTCGATCGCGAAAGTTATATTGGTGATCGAAACCAAAATATTCATCCGCTATATTCCGACCTCCGGTAATCGCAACATGTTTATCTACAATAAAAACCTTGTTGTGCATTCGTTGGTTGAACCCATGAAAATCGAACACTAATGTACTGAGTTTATCGACAATGTTCTTGCCAATATTTGCATTAGGGTTGTAGATTTTGATCTCGATATTTTCGTGAGCAGAAAGCATCAATAATTCGTCCCCTCTCGCCTCGATCATGATGTCATCAACTAGGACGCGAACTTTAACGCCTCTCTCAGCAGCCAGTACCAAATAGTCGCTTGCAATTAAGCCAACATTATCCGTCGAAAAAATGAAGTATTGAATATCGATAGTTTCTTGCGCATGTTCCGTTAACCACGCTCGAGACATCATCGCTTCAGCACCTTGTTCCAGTACGTAAACGCCTGTTTGGCTTTTCATTTTAGATTCGAAGACCGAGCTATACTTAGTCAGTGGTTCTCGCTCAATCACATCTTGGTTCTCGCAATAATTGATCTCTAAAAGTGGAACGCTATCTGGCGTTGAGTCGCATCCAGAAAGTAGAAAGGTCAACATTATCGCGGAGAGTGTAATCAGCAGGGTTTTTATCATATATTGAGTTTTTTATTAGATGGTGGAGTTTGATGCCCTAAACTTACACGTAATGGAAAGGAATTACTAAAACTTGTTAACGAATTGTACTCTCCGGCAGTGTTGCGCATACGACACAGAAAACCATTAATTTTGGCGGTAAATATGTCGACCCCAGCCCTATTTAAAACAGCCATTTTATTCAACGTCATAATTGTGGTAAATAAAGCAACAGTGAAATGTTCAGACTCATCTATCTCTATTAGCCTAAAAGCCTTAGAATTTAAGAGTAACGGAACCCAAAACACATCAAAAAGAGAACTTACATGCTACGCAAAATAATTGATAACACTCTGCCCCTAACCTTTGGCGTGCTATCTATCATGTTGGTTCAACTTATAGACAGTATTTTCATCGGAAGATTAGGCATAGATGCTCTGACTGCTCAAGGGTTAACGCTACCATTTCATACCGTTATTATCGGAATCCAAGTTGGTCTTGGCGTCGCGAGTACCAGTATCATTTCCCAAGCGGTTGGATCTAAAAATATTGAAGCGGCGACGAAAACAGCGACCATTGGTGTCATTATCGGTGTACTTGTTCTTTCTGTGCTCAGCCTGACATTATGGCTAAAACGCCCATTTTTCCTTTCCCTGTTTGGCGATTTTGATGACAGTGCATCTGGTCTAGGCGTTATTAACGCGCTGCTTGATGACTATTGGTCTGTTTGGTTAATAAGTGCGGTACTTGGCGCCTTGCTCTACTTTATCTCCGGTGTATATCGAGCCAATGGTGAAACCAAAACACCAGGATACTTTCTCATTCTCGCTAGCATGATCAATCTGGTTCTTGACCCGATTTTTATGTTCACTCTTGAGATGGGAATAAAAGGGGCGGCATTGGCGTCTTCGGTCTCATTTGCCATCTGTATTCTTATCATGATTATTCGAGTCCAAAAAAAGCAATGGTTCTGCTTTTCTCTATTCGAGCGAAAAACAATCGATTACAGTCGAGCCTTAATGAATATGGCGATACCGACGACGACTAACCAGATATTGCCCTCTGTGAGCGCGATGACCGTCACCTTTTTTATCGCTCAATTAGGTACAACGAGTATTGCCTTTTGGACGCTGTTAACACGATTGGAAATGTTTTCGTTAGTGCTTGCGCTCTCACTTACCATGTCCATTCCACCAATGGTAGGTCGCTATATTGGTGAGAAAAACACCGATAAAGTCGCCGAACTCGTTTTTACTGCTGCCCGCTTTGTTCTTGTTTATCACATCGTCATTGCTATTGCAGCGATGCTTGGCGCTTCCTATATTTCGGAACTACTCACTGAAGATGCCACCTTAAGCTCTACATTGGAATATGCACTGGTATTCGTCCCACTGAGTTATGGACCCCTTGGTTTATGTATGGTTATTGTGTCGGTATTTAATGCTTTGTGTGAACCCAAAAAAGCGCTCATCCTTTCGTCTTTCCGATTGTTTGTATTCTATATCCCTGCAACCGTGATCGGTGTAACACTGGGTAGCATAGAAAGTGTTTTATGGGGTGTCTTTATTGCCAATATACTTGCAGGTACCACTGCATGGTTTATGTTCTCTCAGCGCATTCGCAAGTTGAATATGGAGTCCGATTACTGCGAAAATGCCTAACGAGCCTGTCACACTGGCCTATAAGTTATCACTACTTTGTATAAGAAATTTGATACCTATACCTAAAAAGAACGCTATGATATGCATAATTACGTTCTCTATTTCAGGTTCCTTTCTATGGATATGGCAACTCGACTCGACCTTTTTCTAGATGTTGTTCAACATGGCTCATTTGCTAAAGCGGCTGATTTACGCAACCTTGATCGCTCAGTGTTATCTAAACAGATTAAAACGTTAGAGGAAGACTTGGGCATTCGATTGCTCAACAGGTCCACTCGTTCCCTTTCTTTAACGGACGCAGGCACGGAGATTTTAAAACAAGCGGAATCAATGCGCGAACTGCTCTTAAATACGCAAAGGCTTGCCGAGTCTTATCATTCCCAACCAAAAGGCCAGATAAAGATTACTGGACCCACACCATTTGGTTATCTTTATCTTACCAAAGCGATCAATTGCTTTATGAAGAAATACCCAGACATTCATATCAGTCTGCATTTGGACGATAGGCGCTCAGATATCATTGGCGAGCAGTACGACATTGCATTTCGTGTTGGTATGTTGTCAGACTCAAATCTCATCGCGAAAAAGATAGCCAGCAACCCAATCGCTATTTTGGCATCTCAATCTTTTATCGAAGAATATGGTGAACCCAAAACACCAGAAGAATTAATAAAATTGCCCGCCATAATTTACACCAATGGTGAAACCACCATTAATAAAATCGATTTTTGTCAATCACCTGGTTGTGATGTAATGCAAACGTACACGATGAAAGGCAGGTACAAAGTAAACCAAGCCAAAGCTATCCTTTCTGCGGCTCAAGATGGCCTCGGATACGCTTCTGCTCCATTATTTACTTTAGAGAGAAACATTAAGGAGATGGGGCTTGTACCATTATTAACAAATTACAAAATGCCTAAAACATACGGTGATATACACGCTATTTATCCCCATAGGAATCAGACCCCAATCGTCAAACTCTTTATTGAAACGGTACAGGAAGTCATTGGAACTCCCCCCATTTGGGAAAGCTATATCGATAACTATTCTTCTTTGTATCGCTAGTTATATTGTGGACAATATGTCCATTGTGAATGGACATATAAACGTATTGATAAATAGCAGAACACGCCTATAATTCGCGCTGATTTGTTGGCAAGACGGTCAAATTACTTTGGCATTATTTACGCTATACCAAATCAAACACTGCTATTTCTTAAGATAATTATCTTACCTACCCTATTGGGTAGGTTTTTTTATGCCCGTTAAACAGCGGCAACGACAGAAATTTCGACAAGTAGAGCTTCTCTAGCCATCTGCGCTTGGACACAAGCTCGAGCGGGTGCATGACCTTCTGGAACCCAGTTGTCCCATACTTCATTCATCTGAGCAAAGTCTTCCATCGTTTTAAGGTATATCGTTGCTGATAGCAGTTTCTCTCTTGATGAACCGACACTTTCTAATAACTCGTCTACTTTATCTAACATGGTTTCGGTCTGCTCTTTAATGGTTTTAGTCGAATCTTTTGCAACCTGACCACAGAAGTATACCGTACCGTTATGGATAACAGCGCGACTCATGCGCTGCTTAGTTTCTTTTCTTTCAATCATTTTTATACTCAATTCTAGATACAATGAAGGGGGATAGTGTAAGGAAATTCACGTCAAAGATCAGCTTTAAAATGTCTGATATTGTTGTAATCGGTTATAGATCATTCTAAGCACGACCCGACCGTTATACCGCTTTTAAAAAGAAAAGGCTTTGAGCAAATACTCAAAGCCAAAACAAACGAAACCATCAGATTGGTTGTGATCTAATACATCAAACTGGGCAATAGCAGTGCAATAGATGGGAACAGCACAATAATTGCTAACCTCACCATATCCGCAACCCAAAAAGGTAAAATACCTTTAAAGATGGTCCCTGTACTGATGTCTTTTACTAACCCTGAGAGAACAAAAACATTCAACCCGACAGGAGGCGTAATCAGACTGATTTCCGTTACGACCACAACAACGATACCAAACCATATGGGGTCAAACCCAAGCTCAACGACAACCGGGAAGAAGATCGGCACCGTGAGCAGCATCATTGACATGCTTTCAAATACACAGCCCAAGATAATATAGATGAGCAGGATAATCCCCATCGCCACTATCGGAGACACATTTCCGACTTGGATAAGCTCGATTAACGCGGTTGGTAGGCCAGCACGGTTAACGAAATTAGACAGTATTAATGCACTTATCACAACAGCAAAAAGTGACGCTGACGTTTTGGCGGTATCAACCAGAATATCTCTTAATATGTCATAGCTCAGTTTTCTGCGATAAAGTGCTAAAAAGAAAGCACCTGAAGCACCGATACCGGCTGCTTCTGTAGGCGTAAATACGCCCGCGTAGATACCACCCATAACCAAGACAAAAAGTAATAACGTAGAGAAAATTCCCTTTAATGCCGTCAATCGTTCTTTCCAGTCTGAACGTTCACCCGGTGGAGCACTTTCTGGTGAGCGATAAACGACCCAACGAACCGTAAGCAGGTAAAGTGAAATACCTAGCAAGCCGGGAAGAAAGCCCGCAGCAAACAATTCACGTATGCTACTTTCGGTCAAAAGCCCATAGATAACCAACATGACACTTGGTGGTATCAAAATACCGAGCGTACCGCCAGCAGCAATTGATGCGGCAGCTAAACTGTCCGCATACCCATAAGCACGCATCGGTGGCATGGCGACTTTTGACATGGTTGCCGATGTGGCTAGGCTAGAACCGCAAATGGCAGAAAAACCACCACAAGCAAGTATCGTCGACATGGATAACCCACCGCGACGGTGCCCAACAAACGCATTACAAGCTCTATATAACTCAGCGGACAAGCCCGCTTTCGTCACAAAGTTCCCCATTAATATAAATAGTGGAATAACCGACAAACCATAATCTTGCCCAGTATCAATGATTCGACGAGCGGCCATAGACATGGCCGCTGTCCAGTTATAGTCATTGATGTACCAAAATCCAATAAATCCAACAACCCCCATGGCAAAGGCAAGTGGTAACCTTAAAAACACCATGATGATAAGAATGGTAAAACCTACAATGGACTCCATCATTCGCTGTTACTCCTTTCTGATATCGGCGTTCCTGAGCGGAAGATTGGTAATCTGGCCATGTATACAACAGCATTCATAAAGGTAAGAAAACCACCAGCAAACCCTGTAATTGAGATTAGATAGGTCACGTAACCCAGTGGAATTTCTAATATCTCAGATACTTCTTCATACTCAAGAGAACGACCCGCTAGTTTCCAATTCATCATCGCGACCAATACCAGCGATACTGCACAAATAAGGTTTATGACTGCTTGGCGAACGTCAATCCAGCGGTCTGGGAAATAGGCGTCGAGTAGATCTACGCAAATATTCTCTTCTTTCCAAGACACAAGAGGGAAAGCCATAAAGACCATGACAGCGAGTAGAACCTCAATCATCTCAGTTGAGCCATCGATCGGTGAATTTAGAAAATAGCGTCCGAAAACATCGAAAAATGTAATACCCATCATAAGAAATAAGCTGAGCGCAGCGAGGGTCTCCAACCCTCGCCTTACAGCTATCGAAACATTTTCAGCTATCATAATGATTATAAGCCTTTGTTAATTTGCTCTTGGTAGTAGTCGAATGCAGCAGGGCCATCAACCTTGCGTTTCTTCGCTGTTTTATACCAATCTTCAATAATAGCGGTTGTCATGCCTTTTACTTCAGCTACGAGCTCTGGCGAAGCATCAGTAAATACATGACCACCTTCTTTAGCTTTGGTATAGGCATTATTATCGTAATCATCCATCATCTTACCGAATAGACGAGAAAGCTTTTCGCCCGACACAGCCTTAATTGCCTCTTGGTCTTTCTTTGAAACACCTTCTAGTGCATCGCGATTCATGACAATAGCAAAACTTCCTCGGTACAAACCACCTGGGAACATAAGTGTATTATTGGCAACTTCCGCTAGACGGAAACTACTTAGGGCTTCTACAGGTAAGTAAGTACCAACGACAACACCTTGAGAAAGCGATTCATACACCTTAGTGGTCGAGATAAACACTGGCGTGACTTCCATCCCTTTCGCGATGGTAGAGATCACACCACCACCGACCCGGATTTTCTTACCTTTCACGTCCGCGAGGGTTTCAACTTTCTCTTTAGTGATAAGCTGACCTGGACCATGTACCCCCATAGCCAACACTTCTACGCCACGGTGTTCTTTGCCTTTTTTAAGGTATTTTTCATAGGTGTTCCAGTAAGCTTTCGACGCGAGCTCTGAACTTACACCTTCTTTAAAAGTAGGAATTTCTGGAAGCTGTGTTAATTTGAAACGTCCAGCCTTATGGCCGTGGAAGATCCACGTTACATCACCAATACCATCAGTAACGACATCAATTTGCGATGGTGGTGGAGCCAAATCATATTCAATTTTCACGGTTACACGACCTTCTGTCGCTTCTTCAACCCACTTGCCCCACGTTGGCCAAACGACCTTATTTATTCCGTGATTTGGCGAAGCCCAAGAGCTTATTTTTAGTATTTTCTCTGGTGCGGCATTAGCACCTGTTGAAGCGAGTAACAGTAAACCAGTGCTTACCATAAGGGATATTTTAGATTTGATCATGACACTTCCTTGTTTTACTTATCGTCGTTATTTTATTTATATTCGTTATCTAAATATCACTTTTCAGATACAATTCGATAACATGTTAATAATCTACCAAAAGACATATAGTTAATATGTTAACAAGATCATGTTTGTAACATTTATTTTACTTTTAATGGGTATACTTTAGTCTATATCCAAGTGGTAATAGGTAATCTAAGACATTAAAAAAGCTCCACTTATTAACGGTAGAGCTTTGTTTATTAGAGCGAATAAAAATCTCTGATTTGATTATACCATCGTTGGATCAGGTTCTAATCCCATCAACTCTCGCCCTAGAATTTGTGCACAAATATCATAATCCGTGTAAGCATGTGCACCTGTCATATGCGAATCACGGAAGAGACGTTGAGCTTCATTGTCTAGGAACCAACTCATACCACCCATCGCTTCAAACAAACGATCCACGGCTTGAATACACATCTTCACTGCATACGCTTGGTTTGTGCGCCAATAGGTCAATGTCTCACGAGTTGGATATTCTTTACGCTCACCGTGCTCTTTATGATCTTGCCACGTTTTTTCTAACATGGCGCGAGCCGCAAATATTTGATGAGTCGATTCAGCAATACGCATAAGAGCTGGTGTAGCAGTCCCTGCATTCGCCCCTGTATAAGCGCGGACACGATTCTTGGTCTTCTCTTTGTAAGCAACCAACATACGCTCGGCAATGCCTAAGCTTATCGCTGCAAATCCGCAAGCAAAATATGGACGATAAGGGGTGTAGAAAATATCACTATCTGGGTACAGACCAAAGCCCGCTGATTCGCCTTCCATCATGCCTTTCGCTGTCTCGATGCGGTGATCAGGAATGAAAACATCTCTCAGTACTAATGTTTTTGTACCGCTTGATTTCATACCAGCGGCATGCCAGTCATCAGTAATTGTGTATTCATGTCTTGGTACCACACCAAAGCAGTAGACTTTGTTACCATCCGCATCAAGTCGGTGGAATCCGAGGATAGCCCAGTCAGCATGGTCACACCCGCTGCTCCAGCGCATGTCTCCGTTAAAGATGACGCCGCCTTCTGTGTTTTCTGTTTTACCAAACGGCGCGATACTGCTACTTGCTGTTGCATCCGGATTCTCTCCCCAAAATTCTTGTTGTGCTTTCTCTGAAAACATGGCCATTTGATGGCTATGCGTGGCAAGTAAGCTACCACCCCATGCTGTACCACCACATGCGCCAGCAATTGCCGCGACACAATCGGTAAACTCAGGTAACGATATTTCAAGGCCACCATATTTCTTAGGTTGAAATGCTCGGAAAAACTTAATTTCTTTTAATAGACGAATATTCTCTTCGGGTGGTGTTCGATCCATTTCAGCTTGAGCAGCATTGGCTGCAATCGTAGGTAGGATTTCTTTGATTTGCTCTAATAATGAGTTTTCACGTTTCATGGTTACTTCCTTTTAATCTTGCAACTTACCCAACAAATTCACCTAGTGGGTCGAAATAAATAATTTTGGCTTCTGAACATTTGTTATTATCATGTTAAATAAATAGTTATAAAATGGACTAAGCACGACAACAATTGCACTTTTCGCAGAAAGTAATTAACATATTAACTGTTTTATACAAAAATGTGATCTGACACGGAAACACGAGTTATTACTAAACGTAAATTGGAGTTACAAGGTGGCTGGAGAAATCCCTAACATTATTATTGGGCAGGTTTACGATCAAAAGTACGCAGATGCGGAATTACATTTTGAATACTTGGACAACTTGGCGAGCTTCTTTGGTCGGAATATGCCTGTCCATTATCACGACCGATTTTATCAACTGCATATCGTAATGGAAGGAAAAACGCACGTTCATTTGGATGACAAACACTATTCTTTCAAGGGTATTACGTTGTTTTTTACCCCTCCAGCAGTCCCCCACTCTTTTGTGACTGAAGCCACTTCTACAGGGTATGTCCTCACTATTCAGCAGCAACTGGTTTGGCGACTCTTAGACATGGAGAGCGGGATAAACAATATTATGGTGGATCAAATGAAACCATTTTGTACTAGGCTTGAAACAGATAATCCTATTTTAGATTTTTTAACTCACCTGAAAAGGGAAATGGATTCTGGCGCGATAATGAAAGAGCGTGCAACTCAATCTATTTTGCAACTTGTACTTATCGAGGTAATGCGACTTTCTAATAGTTATAAGAGCGAGACCAGAAACCGCAGTGTGGATGTCACCATTTTTCATAACTTTAACCACCTTGTAGAGAATCAATACCACCAACATTGGGCCTTAAGCCAGTACGCAGACAATATAGGTATCTCTGTTTCTAGGCTTAATGATATTTGCCGCCGAGTCAGTGGGCTTTCCTCTAAAAAGATCATTATTGATAGGTTGATGCAAGAAGCAAGACGCCATTTACAGTTCACACCAAAAAGTGTGTCTGAAATAGGTTACGATCTTGGGTTTAGAGATCCAGCCTATTTTGCACGTTTTTTTAGAAAATACGCACAGATGACTGCAACAGAGTATCGCAATCATCTTCAAAATTCTGAATTAAAAACAACGTCTACTTAGAATTACGATCTAAAAGACTAGAAAGGTAAAACATGACAAAATTTAAAGACTCTTTGCCACTGCAGTTGATAAAAGCGAGGGACGTAACCCTCGATTACTTTCGTCCTGTACTGTCAGCAAACGACTTAACAGTCCAACAATGGCGTGTGATGAGAATTATTTTTGCTTACGGCGAAATAGATTTTACGACACTCGCGAGTGACTCTTGTATATTGAGCCCCAGTCTAACAGGCGTGATCAATCGATTAGAAAAACAGGACTATGTTTGCAAAATAAAATCGGAAGTTGATCAACGACGTGTAAATATTCGTCTCACCAACAAAGCAGAAGAATTAGTGAAAAGAGTTCGTATCGATGTCGACAAGCAATATGTGTTATTAAAAGAAAAACTTGGTGACGAAAAATACAACCAGCTTACTGAATTACTTGAAGAATTAATTGATATCAGAGACAACTAATTAGTGAAGACAACAAAAATTAGGCAGTGTGCTACCTTCCGTTTTTAGGCCGTCACACTGCTTTAGTTCGTCTAAAAAACAAAAGCAAATCGATTGCTCTCTCCCATTCAACAGATTCAGTTATCAAATAGTCCAATATGTTAAAGTCTCACAAATAATGTGATCTAGATCTCATGTAGATGGTCTTATTGCCGCTAATATTCAATTAAGCTAACAAATAATTTCAACATAATTAGTAATTGATAAATAAGTTACTAATTTTATCCCCATTTTAATCGGAGAAATCGACATGGCAACCCCACATATTAACGCTCAACTAGGTGACTTTGCAGAGACAGTTTTGATGCCTGGTGACCCACTACGTGCTAAGTATATTGCAGAAACATTTTTAGATGATGTGAAGCAAGTATGTGATGTCCGTAATATGTTCGGTTATACCGGTACATACAAAGGTAAGAAAGTGTCTGTAATGGGCCACGGTATGGGTATCCCGTCGTGTTGCATTTACGTACACGAATTGATTGCAGAATTCGGTGTGAAGAATGTTATCCGCGTTGGTAGCTGTGGCGCGGTTCGTGATGACGTTAAATTAATGGACGTTGTTATTGGTATGGGTGCATCGACTGACTCTAAAGTAAACCGTATCCGATTTAACGACCATGACTTTGCGGCTATCGCCGATTTCGGTCTGCTTGAAGAAGCGGTAAAACAAGCCCGTATTCAAGACGTTCCAGTAAAAGTAGGTAACGTCTTCTCTGCCGATCTTTTCTACACACCTGAAGCGGATATTTTCGGAAAAATGGAAAAATTGGGTATCCTCGGTGTGGATATGGAAGCGGCAGGTATCTACGGTGTCGCAGCCGATCTTAACGCAAAAGCGCTAACAATTCTTACCGTATCAGACCACATTATTCGTGGCGAAAAGCTAAGCTCTGAAGATCGTCAAAAATCATTTAACGATATGATGATGGTTGCGTTAGAAACAGCAATCAACATCTAATTTAATCGCTGTCAGTGTTTGCTGACAGCTCCAGTATTTCCTGAGGGGGCGATCGTGTCAAACGGCAAACTACCCAAGGATGCAAATGGTTTACAACTCAACTTTTGTAAAACATTGGCGTGTGATAACTTTGGTTTGAGTGATGCAGAACGATACGTTCTACAGCACGTAAATCCTAAGCGTCCAACGATGGTTTGTCGAGAATGTGGTGCTTTCCCCCCCTTACTTAATAATCAAGAAGTCCTAAATGAACTGACGCGTCTGCGCCAAGTTCATAGTGATGGACTTCCTGCTTGTCGCTGCAAAGAGTGTCATAACTTTGGTCTTTCCGTTCATACCCATAAAAGCCTCTATCATGCTTTTGGATATAGCGGTGATAGGCAACGTTATCGCTGCAAAGAGTGCCAATCGACTTTTGTAGACAAATGGTCCGGCGCTAACAACAAGCTTCAACTTCAAGAAAATCTGCTCGGTCTTCTATTTATGAGCTTTTCAGTCCGAGAAGTGTGCCGTAAATTACAGATTAACCCTAAAACTTTTTATGATCATGTCGACCATATTGCAAGTCGATGTCGCCGAAAGTTAGCGATGTTTGATGCTCGCTGGGTAAATCACGAAGAACATTACCACCTCGCTTCGCACTTTATGCCGTTACAACCAAAAAGCAATAATGGCGTACTATGGTTCGCAACAGGCGAAGCTCAATCTGGGTATATTCTTTCCCAGCATATCAACTATTCAACAAATGAAGAGCCTACCGGCCCAGTAGACCATGACCCATATGGCTCTGCGGCTCGTTATGTGTCCCGAAGCTACCTGTCCGAAGCGAATATAGACATTAAAGTGAAGTCCCACGATCTGCGCGAACGTATTGATGAAAAATATCAGGTGATTCTTGCTAGAGGAAATGTCGAAGACCCTATGGGTAACATGACGCGTTTTGATTATCCATCAAAAGGGGCGCTAATTCGCGCACCCTATACCTCATACGCGCATTTTTTGCATATCCTCGAGATGTGTAATGACGACAAACGTATCTCCATATACCTACCTCAAGATCCTGTGTTACGTTCAGCAGCGGTGACTCTATGTCTGAAAAAGATCCAGCGTCAAAATGTTGACCTTATGTACGTCGAAGAAGATGAAAACTGGGATAACAGTAAAGCTCTTGAAAAAATTGATATTATTCACATGGGTTGGTGGAAAGATCGTTGGGCCATGTCATTTCAAGAAAACGCAAGCAAAGGAATATGTTACTTAGCAGGTGACAACCCTTCGCCCGACCATTGGTTTCACAAGGCTAGCATAAGAAACACCAAGTTTTACCAAGATCGTTTTCAAACCTTATTTGGTAGTTTTATTAACGAGCCACGCAGAAAACTGAGACCCGGTGGCATTTTGCCAATGTTGGACATATTTAGAGCATGGCATAATTTATGCTACCAAGATAAGGATGGGAATACACCGGCTCAAAGACTTGGATTAACCGATCATCCACTGACTTTAAAGCAGTTACTTTCCTAATGAGATCTCTATTTACTATATAATCGCTTTGCTAGATTGTGAGTCGGCGCTAACTTTTATAGAAATGCGAATCGATTATTGTGTTTTAATTAGTGATTCCTGCCAAAGTATTCATATAATGAGTACGTTGTTTATGTAATTAACATCATGGACTTAGCCTTGGATAAAGCCCACGCCGTTCTAGAAAACGAAATCGAACAGCTCGCCTCACGAATTGAAGCCGAGCCTGAGACTGTATTGCAGCTAGCAAAACAGTCATTAGTTAGAGCCGATCAAGTTTTGTACCCTGAAGGGGGTATCAAGACTGCGATCCTGATTTCTCGATGTTATTGGTTCCTGATGGATTATACTCAGGGTCTCAAAGCGATTAAGGATGCCCACGCCAGGCTGAACCGACTCGATACCGATCTATTCCTTCCTGAAATTTTACATGTGCACGCCTTACAGTTCTGGGGCCAAGCCAAGTATTACTCTGCTCAGCAATTTTGGATAAACGCGTTAGAACAAGCCGCACTAGTTGGTGAGACTGTCATTGAGATTGAGAGCCTTATCGGCCTCGGAAACGTATGGCGGGTAACCAATGAACATAAATTGGCCATGTCTACCCACTCACTAGCGGTCAATGTGGCAAACAATGCCCGCATAAACTGGTTAGAAGGCAAAGCAAGGATTTTACTCGCAAGAGACTATTATCTGCTCAACAACTATATCGCGATGCTTTCTGTATTAGATACTGCTGAAGAGGTGCTAAAGCACAATAGCAATGCCACCTGGAAAGCGGAAATATGGGAATACCGAGGGTTAGCGCTGCTCGGATTAGAAAGGGTTAAAAACGCAGAAGAGGCAACGCTCAAAGCGTATGACCTTGCGATGAAACACAACCTATTTTGGTTACAAACTCAAGCTTACATTAACCGAGCACGGCTAGAACTTATTCGTAATAACCTGAGCGATGCGAAGCAGCTCTTAAGTAAAGCTGAAAAAGCGGCAAAAGAATTCCAAGATGGTGATTTGCTCGCACAGATTTGCTACCAACAATCTGCTGTTGCAGAAAAACAAGGTGACTTTCAAGATGCGCTGGAATCCTTTCAAAAATATCGACGATACTCGATTAAGTTACTAAAAGATAAAACCAATAGACTCGGCTTAGATAAAGCTCGTGCATCTAAAAGGCAACTGGATAATCGCGCTCGTAAATTAATTAACCGAATCAGGCGTCAGGTCGAATTCCATCACGGTGAAAAAGGCTACTCCAATTTAGTTTCAGAAACCTATTGGTGGGAGCAAATGGTTCTGTTTAAGAGCGAACTAAAAGCATCGACTCATGCCATCATTCTTATTCAACATGACAACGCAGCGTACCTTGAAGTCTGTATTGAAATAGCGCAGTGTCTCTGCAATCGAAATGACCTTATCTCTCGTTTGAGTGAAGATAGGATTGGTATGTTAGTAGCCGAAAAAGGAGAACAAGCAGAAGCGCTTTTTCAGTTCATCCTTCAAACACTAAATAACTACCCTTGGGATCGACGAGGATTAACGGGTCAAATACCCGTCGCCGTCCTACACGACATACTTTCTTTCCCATTTACATTAGAGCAGCTCGAAGATCAAGAACAAATGGATAGTCAAAATGGATAAACTTCTCAGTAAAGTATCCGATGCTGGTTTAGATCCTTCTTCTGTTACCGGTGAAGAAGCCATAATTTTCTGGGATCACGTCCGCAATCATGTTGCGGCATCTCAAAATGAGAAAGCACACTGCTTCCTCATAAGCGCTGAATACAGAAGTTTACTCAATCAACATCGACAAAGCATATCTGAACTCAAAAACGCATTAGATCTTTTAACACTACCGAACGATGTTGAAGAGATCATCACGATAAAAACCAGCTTGAGTGAAAGGCTTGTCAATGCTGGGCTATATGATGAAGCCCTTAAAGAGTTTGTTGATCTTTCCTCTCTTGCGGTGGAATACAGCTCGATAGATGAATATGCCATCGCGGTTTTAGGCATGGGCAGTCTTTGTGATGCTTATGGTGACCACGCGAAGGCTTATCGCTATTATCAGAAAATAGACAGCATTGATCATGCCATTAGTAGCCGTTCTTTAAGGCTACGCTGTAAACTCAATATGGTGGCATGCCTAATATCGCTAAATCGCATTACGTCCGCAAATGAGCTTCTAAAAGAGTGTGAAGAGCTCAGTATTTTAGTCAGCGATAAAGGGCTAGCCGGTCAGATAATTCTTTATCAGGCAAAGTTACTAAGTCGCCGTAAAGAGCATCATCAAGCATTGGCCACACTGGCTAAGTCCTATTACTTGATTCATCGGTCAAAATCTCATTGGTTAGCGAATATGCTTCGTCTTGAGCAAGCTCACAACTTAACAGAGTTGGGTAAAACCGATTATGCAAGCATCATTCTAAGAAGCACGACCAAGAAGATCCAGCAAACCTCATCACCTTTATTATTACAAGAATTGTACGACTCTATGAGTCATGTTTTTCGCAATCAAGGTCAATATCAAAAAGCATTAACCTTTGAGAAACTGGGTTATAGAGTATCGACCGATTTGATCAAAAGCATCCCAATTACGGATCTTGGCTCCCATCAGTTGCGTCGATTGTCTCGCTTCGAGCTACAGCTAAAACTCATTATGTCTGAACAAGAAAATAAAGAGCTAAAAGAGACGACTGAGAGCCAAAAAGATGCGGTTGCCAAGCTTCAACAAGACGTATTTACCGATCCGTTAACTGGATTACATAACCGTCGTTGGTTAGATGTAAAACTGAAAGACCTGTTACTCCACGACACTCCGTTTGCATTTTTGGTTATTGATATAGACCACTTCAAATCAGTCAACGATGAACTTAGCCACCTGATTGGTGATAAAGCCATTGTATGTGTCTCTTCTGAGCTTAAATCTCACTTTAGATTTAAGGGGGCATCATGTGTGCGCTTTGGTGGAGAAGAGTTTCTCGTTATCTTAGAGCACGCCACCACAGAAAGAGCGGTAATGCACGCTGAGCACTATCGAGAACATATCTATGGTTATGGCTGGAGTGCCATACTGGGCGAACGTGGGTTAACCGTCAGTATCGGTATTACACTACATCGAGATAGCGAAAACACTCAAAGAACATTCTATCGCGCAGACAAAGCGCTATATAAGGCAAAAGCTAACGGTAGAAATCAAGTCTGCCTTGAAGATTGACCCGTTTTATTCCATCACAAAAAGAAAAGAGAAATTCCAAATAATGCCCCTAATGTGCCAATAACGTTTTTCTTGGTTATTGGCTCACCATTCCACGCATAGATCATCAAAATAAATAACGGACTCGTCGCGATTAACGTTTGTGCTACGGCAGGATTAGCGTGCTTTAAGGCAATCTGTTGTAACCATAAAGCTAAAAATGTACCAACAAAGATTGCCGCTAACAGCCACCTTCTGTCTCTATTTTTGAGCTGCTTTAATTTAATCAACATTGAAGCTACTGGGCGTTTTTCAACAAAAACCACCACCGCAAACACCACCATAACCCCGATGCCTAAACGGATAAGCGCACCTAATAAAGGAGGAATATCTCCCGCAACCAATGCATAGTGAGAGATGACAACCCCTGTCGCCTGACACACACTCGCGAGCAACCCAAAACCGATACCACTAATAGAGGTTGGTTGATTATTCATATTGGGTTGAAAAATAACGTAAGTCACCGCAACCGTCGTGACAAAGACGCCTAACCAACTCTGCCCACTAAGTGCACTGCCAAGTGCCATCAAAGCCAAAATCCCAGATAAAGGCGGTGCAAGAGATTCCAGTAAAAGCGTTTTATTGGCGCCTATTCGTTTCAGAGCCGCAAAATAAGCGCTATCACCAATAGCGATACCAATAACGCCCGATATCGCCAATATCCAAAAATGCGACGGACTCAGTACAAGTTCAGGAAGAGGCAATACAGGAAGAACGAACAACATCATAGTAGAAGCGGCGATACCTTTTACAATATTCATCTGCATTGCACTAAATTTATGACTAAACTGGCTATAAATCCACGTCGCTACCGCCCATGCCAAAGCAGCAAATATGGCCGCAATTTCTCCTACATATTGCAATAGAATCCCTTACTTTTATTAATTAAATCAATCATAAATATTCAAAAACATTACTATAATAACTATAAATGATACGGTTTTCTCTGTTAAACTGGAAATAAACATAAACGTAACTTTAATAGTAAAGTATTAACAAACACAAGGAATAGACAATGCTTGAGACCGTGGCGCTAGTTATACTGGTGTGTGTTGTTTTGATTATTTTTTACGGAATTATCGTTATACACGATATCCCCTATGAAATAGCCAAAGAAAGAAATCACCCTCATCAAGATGCCATCCACATATCTGGTTGGGTAAGTCTATTCACCTTACATGTGTTATGGCCTTTTTTGTGGATATGGGCAACGCTATGGAGAGAAGATCGAGGTTGGGGTTTTACCAAACTCATTGAAGAGCAACACGATCTAGAACATAAGATCACACTGTTGTCCGATCAAATAGCAACCCTTCAAAACCAAGTGAGTCAATTGCAAAATGATAAAACCACTCCGAAGACAATGCCAGCTATAGAGCCTTCTATTCAAGAAAGTAATAATACAAATCAGGAGCAGTCTAACTGATGGAAATACTACTGATACTGACTTATACCGCATTGTGTATTGCGATATTTAAGATATTTAAAATTCCTCAAAATAAATGGACCATTCCAACGGCGGGACTCGGTGGTATCGTTATAGTCGGTTTTCTTACATTGGCTATGAACTATAACCACCCATTTACCTCTACAGGCGGTCAAGTCTTTACCACTACTCCAATCGTGTCTAGTGTGCGAGGTAAAGTTATTGAGGTTCCTATTGAGGCCAATAAGCCGATCAAGAAAGGAGACATCCTTTTCAAAATAGACCCAACACCATTTGAAGCAGATGTCATCAACAAGCTTGCCCAATTAGCAGCAGCAGAACAGAACGTCTTACAACTGGAAGCCATTTATCGTGGTGCTCAGGCAACAAGCCTCCAAGCCGCCGCGCAACGAGATAAACTTGATAGAGAATACAAAAGATACGCTGCTGGCTATAAAAAAGGCGCATTCACTGCCCAACAAGTGGATACTCGTCGCCAATCTTATTTGGCTTCAGAAGCCGCATTGCTCGCCGCTCAAGCAAGTGAAAGCCAAGCAAAACTGGCCTTTGAGTCACAAATAAACGGCGTGAATACCACTGTCGCCAGCGCACAGTCCGAATTAGAACAGTCTCAGTTCAAACTCGACGAAACGGTTGTACTCGCTCCTACAAACGGCTATGTATCCCAAGTAGCATTAAGGCCTGGCATGATGGCGGTACCATTGCCGTTGGTCCCTGTAATGACATTTGTCCACTCTGAGGAGAAATATTATATCGGAGCATTTAGACAAAACGCATCACAGCGATTAAAACCAGGATATGAAGCTGACTTTATATTTCGCGCCTTACCAGGCAGAGTATTCCAAGGTGAAGTCATCGAAATGTTACCTGCGATCGCAGAAGGGCAAGTACAAGCTAACGGTTCATTAATCAGTAGCGAAACGTTGGATACTGGGGGTCGACTATTAGTTAAACTGAAGGTCCACGATGACCTGTCTGAATTTAATCTACCACTTGGTAGTGCCGCGGAAATTGCTGTTTATTCAGAGCACCTAGAACATGTTTCAATGATGCGAAAAATTTTGATTCGCATGAAAAGCTGGCAAAACTATTTGTACCTAGATCACTAAACTATTTTTCAGTCATTCTTGAAATGAATTGTGTTAAAAATCCGCTTGTATCAAGCGGATTTTTTTCCCTAAATTAGGGATCGTTAGAAGTATCAGCAACAAAACTATTCGTAATTGTCAATAATGAAGTAGTAATCCATTTGAAGATGACTTTTTTTCAAGTTTATTGGTCATCAAACAGGACACTATTGTATAAATTCGCTAACATGACGAATAACGGTACAAATTTATAACTACCTCGAATCAGTTTGGTTAAAAAATGACTAAAGAAGACTTCCAAAAAGCGGCTGAAATACTCAGGACCGCAGTACCTCTAATGATCAAACATCAGGTACCAACTACACCACCCAATTATGCTTTGTGGTACACCTATGTTGAAGAAACACAACCAAAGCTTAATGTTGAACTAGACGAGATCATCGCTGAGTACGGCATTTGTCTTCCAAGTCACAACAAAAGCCTTTATAAAAGATACATCGCAGGGAAAACAGAATCCGATATACACGAGTTAAGGTCTAACCTAGAGATTCTGGTTAACGAGATCTTTCTTTCCATGAAAGACACCCTTGCCGATACAAGTTCGTTTGAGAAGTCGATTGAAAGAAGCTTCTCCAATCTCGAAAAAATTGATCACGAAGGGCTCACATTCGATGAACTGCTTTCACTTGTTAGAAAGTTTGTTAATGAATCAGAAGCAATAAGAAGTTCGACTAGCCACTTCAACGAGCAACTGAATACCGCAAGTTCAGAGATATCCAATCTGCGAGAAAAACTGGAAAAAGTTCAAAAAGACGCACTTCACGATAGTCTGTCCGGGCTTTTGAACCGAGGTGCGTTTGATAAAGATATCGCCGCTTATTGTGCCTCAGAACAATCCTATCCTCTCTGCCTAATTTTAATTGATATAGATAGCTTTAAGAGTTTAAACGATGATTATGGCCATGTATTTGGTGATACGGTGATTAAAGCCATCGCAAAACGCTTACAATCTAGCTGTAGAGATGGCATTGCCGCTTACCGTTATGGTGGCGAAGAGTTTGCTCTACTTATACCAAATAAACCACTTAGAATTGCAAGGCAATTTGCTGAGACCGTTCGTCGCTCTATAGAACGAATCTCCGTCAAAGATAAACGTTCTGGTGAGCAAGTTAAAAATATTTCGGCTTCTTTTGGAGTTGCTCAATTCGAAGAGACAGAAAGCCCTATCTCTTTAATAGATAGTGCAGACCAACAGCTGTATAAAGCGAAAAGCTTAGGAAAAAATAGAGTCATGCCTATCTAAACGTTTTGTTACGTTATTAAAGAGCCTACTTTTGGCTCTTTTTTTGTGCCCGCTTAATAATAAAAATATAGCAGGTAATAACACAACAATGCCTACTTCCGAATGACGGTTATTCATATAGCCAATAATACGATATTTTCTCATTTAATTTACAACAACGATCACTCCTCACCCCGTATAGAATTGAGCTAGGTTGGCGACCAAAGAGTAGAAACTTAACGGACTAATGTCACAATTTAGACCATTGTTAACAAACTATTTCTTTTTATTCCTATTAGTTAGCGTTTTTTCCCCTGACGTTGTTGTTTCATTGTCTAAACTAGAACTAAAGTATTTTATGATGGAGTCAGTGGAACTTATGAAACTAAAACCAACATCTTTTTTCATCCTCTTTTATTTCATTTCTCTTTCTACCAGTGCAGCAGAATCAACTGGTCATGTTATTGAAGGATTAACTTCATCAACCGTTGGCTATGCCTCTTTAATTATATTTTCGATAGCTTACAGCTTAGTCATGGCGGAAGAGTACCTTCAGCTGAGAAAGTCAAAACCTGTGTTACTGGCTGCAGGCCTAATCTGGATAATGATCGGTTATGTCTATCAACAACATGGTCAAATAGAAGTCGCCAAGCAAGCAATAGAACACAACTTATTAGAGTACGCAGAACTCTTGCTATTCTTATTAGTGGCTATGACCTACATCAGTGCGATGGAGGAGAGACGCCTATTTGATGTACTACGGTCATGGATGGTCGGGAAAGGTTTCAATCTTAGAACACTTTTTTGGTTAACGGGGATCCTGTCATTTTTCATATCGCCTATCGCAGATAATTTGACCACAGCATTACTAATGTGTGCTGTGGTAATGAAAGTGGGTGGAAATAACACTAAATTTATCAACATTGCCTGTATCAACATCGTCGTCGCAGCAAACGCAGGTGGTGCATTCAGCCCCTTCGGCGACATCACTACTCTGATGGTGTGGCAGGCTGGTATAGTCTCGTTCTCACAATTTTTAGCACTCTTTATTCCTTCCGTTGCCAACTATCTCATCCCGGCTCTAGTGATGTCGTATTTTGTTCCGAAAGATCAGCCAGAAGCCATTCATGAATACGTCGAACTGAAAAGAGGAGGGAAACGAATCGTTGGCCTATTCTTACTCACCATTTTAACGGCGGTAGGTTTTCATGGCCTCTTACACTTTCCTCCAGTAATAGGCATGATGATGGGCCTTGCCTACCTACAGTTTTTTGGTTTTTTCTTACGCAAGACGCTGCCCGCTTCTATCGCTAGAAAAAAAGCCAAAGCCGTTGCTGCGCATGATGAAGCAGCACTGAAAAGATTGGGTTCAATTATTCCATTCGATGTATTCAGGCGAGTTTCTCATGCCGAGTGGGACACACTTTTGTTCTTCTATGGCGTCGTAATGAGTGTTGGAGGTTTGAGCATACTCGGCTATCTAGGCTTAGTCTCTGATATCATGTATAACCAATGGGATCCCGTTTGGGCTAATGTGGTCGTTGGATTACTCTCTGCCGTGGTCGATAACATTCCCGTCATGTTCGCTGTACTCACCATGGACCCCGATATGTCTTTAGGAAATTGGTTGCTTGTAACGCTAACTGCCGGTGTAGGTGGTAGCCTACTTTCCATCGGTTCAGCTGCAGGTGTTGCCTTAATGGGAGCCGCTCACGGCAAATACACCTTCTTTGGGCACCTAAAATGGACACCGATAATTGCCATCGGATACATAGCCAGTATCGGCCTACACTTATTAATTAACAGTGCAAGTTTCTGATAGGCTAACCGATGAAGTAAGTAAGCGCTGTAAAGTGAGTGCTTACTTACTTAACGTATCCACTTTTTTCAGAAAACTGTCTCTCAGATGTTCCTGATCATATTCAAGATGATAGGTATTGTGGAATCCAACCTTGAGCTCGACGCCATTACCGCGAATAAAAACATTATAACCATCGTAATCAGAGTAGGCTTCTAGCCCTTCATACATTTTTCCGAATTCAGTCGGCGTACCATTGTTCATCACCATTTCGTACGCGCGCAATACTTTGCTAGGATCCAGTTCATTTTTCACAATAAATACCCTATTAACAAGAAATGCAGATAAAATAAGTATGGTAACGAGTAATCGAATTTTCCATTGAATCCTCTATTTTTAACCCACAATTTTAATTGCTAAGCAGAACGTAAGTTAATTCATAACGTTAGTATTTTATGATAGCGTTTAGATCACTCAGTTTTTTACGCTCAGTTAATTTTTAGGAAAGATTTACTATGCAAGACAAGATCTCGACGACCAACTTAGCAAAACAGAATAACGTAGAATCAAAGGCGTTGTTTTCTGAACTTAACCAATATGGCTATATCGTCAGACATGAAAATAAATGGTTATTGACCGACTTAGGTAAGCGTTTTGGTGGCGAGTACGTTACACATGCAGAATACGGACAATTTATTGTCTGGCCTAAAGACGTTGTTATTGATAAAAACCTGAGCGCTGGGGCGCGATTAACGGCGACACAAATAGGTGAAAAAGTTGGTCTACACGCAAAAAAAATCAATCAAATTTTGAACGAATTGGGCTGGATAGATAAAACAACAAATGGCTGGGCGCTGTCTGATCTTGGTCTAAGAGCAGGTGGTGAACAGCGAGAAGACAAAAACACCTCCGCTCTTTATACATTGTGGCACGATACGATACTTAAAAATCGCAACTTCAAAAACTCCATTCGAGAGTTCTCGGGGGCGGATTCTGATTCGCTCTCAACGGACAAATCTTTTTCAAGTTTTAAACAGAAGTTTGAGGCTAAGCATAGAACCTCGGATGGTCATTATGTACGTTCTAAAGGTGAGTTAATTATTGATAACTGGCTTTATATGGCAGGGTTAGTCCACGCATATGAGAGGAAACTCCCGATAGAAGAAGAGTTTACCAGCAACTTTTATCTTCCTAACGGCAAGGTTTATATTCAGTTTTGGGGAAGCGATACAGGGCCAATTGATACAATAACGAAACAGAAAAAGCGCCTAGCTTATACTGATCATGGTTTCAATTTAATTGAAATAGAAAGTGATGAGATTGATAAGCTTGATCAATTGCTTCCCCATGCCTTAAGAAAGCTTGGTATTAAAGCTCATTGAATCCGTTATCATTTCTAACATCTTGGTAATAGAAGAAGTAGGTTTACCGAAACAACGTATAAAAAAAAGCAGCGTTAAATGCTGTAATGCCGTTCACTTAAGAAAAAGTATTCGTCGTCATTCCCGTGAAAACGGGAATCTGAGTAGTTTAGATCCCCACTTTCGTGAGGATGACGGAGTTTGATGTCTTAAATTAACAACATTGCGTTAAATGCCGCTGTTTTTATATATCGATCTGAAATCAAAACTCTTTAGGTGCAAACCCTGTTACCGCGTCTAGTTTTAACTCTTTACCGAGTTTTGTGAGTGGATGAACAACCACAATACCTTTAATTTTCTTCTTAAATAGACCCAAATCCGCCTGTTCTTCTTTGGTCAGCTCTCGTTGAAAAGGCATATCAAGTAGGCTCTTACGCTCTTTGTTAAGATCATAACTCTGCTTATGCTTTATCTGATTAAGCTTTTTATTTAATTGCTCTACTTCTTTTTCAAATTGAGCGATAACTGGCTGATCTCGTCTAGAAACCGCTGCACTCAATTTATTTTTACACTTATCTAGACGATCATTCAGTTGTTGTATCTCTTTCTTAACGCTCATTTGTCTGCACCTATAAAAAATCAACGCTCTTTCTACCACTATCTAGCCAAAAAATGAATAACTATTTCACGACCTTAGCCATTCTTTTTAAATTCTGGTAAAGAAATCCCAATCAATCAACTGGTTGCACCAGATCAATAATATCTAAAGATTTTGGACTGATAGTCGATAACAATACATGCAACATATTTCTGCATAACGCCGAATATATTCGCTACAACTATTAAATGCACCTGTCCGTACCTGTCAAAATTGAGTTAATCATTATGAATATTACTATAAAGACGAGACTATACATTTTAGCCATCCTCCCGTTACTGATTATTGCCATTGGGACAATGTACTTTACCCGCGTTGAACTTTTCAACCTAAATCAAGCTCACATGGACTCTTCAAGAGCCTACATGACTGAAAGTAAGAAGATTGAATTAAAATCTTACATGGAGATAGTAGACTCTGTACTTGGCCCGCTGAAAGAAAGAAACGCGCCAATTGAAGAGGTCATATCTGAACTTTCCCGAATTAAGTTTGGCGAAAATGGATACGTATATGGCTATAACAGTAAGGGTGACCGATTGCTGTTAGGGCAAAGCACCAGTGGTATAGGCAAGAACTATTGGAGTCTAAAAGACGTTAATAACTTCCTTTTACTGCAAGATATTATTAAGCAAGGGACAAGTGGTGGTGGCTATACAACCTACTACTTTCCAAAACCAGGTGAGAATGAAGCATCGCCTAAATTGGCTTATTCAATCTACGTATCTAAATGGGATCTAGTTATTGGTACGGGCTTCTATATTGATGATATTGAAACAACGGTTATCGATATGGAAAAGACATCTCAAATTCTTGTCGACGATGCTTTGATCGGTATAGGTATAGCGACGTTTATCATCGTGATCATTGCTGGTCTATTTGCTGTGTTTGTAAATCAAAGCATTATTCGCCCTCTTAACGCCTTCGACCGTTCTATTGCCTCGTTTGCGAATGGTGATGCCGACTTAACAGCAAGAATGGAAGAATTTAAGATCCCTGAGTACAACCGTTTAGGCAACAATTTTAACTTATTTGTCGCAAGCCTTCAGTCAATCATCAAAAACGTCACTTTAGTCAGCGGTGAAGTCGTCAGCGAAACCAGTAACATGATAGGTAGAGCCACACAGGTCGATTCATTGGCAAGTCAGCAACGAGAAGAGACCGAGCAAGTAGCGACGGCAATGACAGAGATGACAATGACAGCAACTGAAATATCGAGTAATGCTGTTCAAGCGGCGGAGTCAGCGAAAGAAGTTGAAGGTAGTGCTCATAAAGCGATGGAGATTGTGGTTTCTGCCGCTCATTCGGTTGAATCACTGGCTAGTGACGTTGAGCAAGCCAACGAGGTCGTCTCTAAATTGGAAGGTGATGTACAGAACATCTCAACATCATTAGAGGTGATTCAAGATATCGCTGAACAAACGAACCTGCTCGCTCTCAATGCTGCGATCGAAGCCGCACGTGCTGGCGAACAAGGTCGAGGTTTTGCTGTTGTTGCAGATGAAGTTCGTAAGCTAGCAAGCCGAACACAAGAGAGCACACTCGAAATCCATCAGATGATTAATCAGCTTAAAGCCGCTTCCGATGCCGCGGTACAAACCATGGATAAGAGCAAATCTAAAAGTGCAGACACTGTGGCAGAGGCCAACGCGGCAAGTAATGCGTTAAGCAAGATACAAGAATCGATCAACGTCATTATGGACATGAATGAACTCATAGCGACGGCAACGGAAGAGCAGAGTCAAGTGGGCCATGAAATATCTGAACGCGTTGTTATTATTTCTGATAAGAGCCATCAATCGGCACAGTTTGCCAAGGAAAACCAAGCGGGTAGTGGTCAATTAAATACCAAGGCGACGGAACTGTCTCATCTCGTTGGTCGATTCACTGTCTAATTTTTTACAGTGTAAATCGTTATCTGAAATGCCATCAATCCCATGACAATGTGATGCTGTTCGGTTAGTGCTAAATACTTCGTCATTCCCGTGCAAACGGGAATCTTGGTGATATTAGATCCCCATTTTTATGGGGATGACGTTGGTTTTCGTGAAAATGGGGATCTGGATTAGGTACATCGTTCTTATTGTTTCCGTACATTATATTTAACCACTTTCTGAGAAGGTGGTTAAATATTCCAATGTAGATCAATGACTAATTTGCTTCTTTTTTTATCGCAGTCATTAATACTGAAGTATCCATCCTACCCAATCCCTGCTCAGACAGTTCTTCATACTGTTTAATTATTTTATTGGTTAACGGCAGCGATATACCTTGTCTATCTGCTTCATCTAAACAAAAACCTAGGTCTTTGACCATCCAATCAATGGCAAATCCAAAATCAAAACTACCTTGCGCCATCGTGGTTGCACGATTTTCCATTTGCCAAGAGCCCGCGGCGCCGTTTTTCAAACAGTCGACGAGTGTCGGAATATCCAACCCTGCCTTTTCAGCGAGTATCAACCCTTCCGAAAGACCATTAAGTACACCAGCGATGCAAATTTGGTTCACCATCTTAGCTCGTTGACCTTGGCCAACTTCACCCATCAAAACCGACGATTTTCCATAGGCATTGAATACAGGTTGTAACGTATCAAATATCGCTCTATCTCCACCGCACATGATGGTTAGAACGCCATTCTCAGCCCCGGCTTGCCCACCTGATACTGGTGCATCCATAAATGCAATTCCCGCGGTCTGACAAGCTTTTAAGAGCTCCTCTGCTAGGTTTGCGGACGTCGTTGTGTGGTCGATCAAGATCGCGCCTTCATTCATGGCAGAGATTGCACCGCTACTGGCTGTGATAACACTGCGCACATCATCGTCATTCCCCACACAGCAGATAACCACATCCGCGTTTTGTACACACTCAGAAACGGTGGTCTTATAATTACCACCGTACAGTTTGGCCCAATCCTGTGCCTTCTTTGTAGTACGGTTATATACGGTTACGTCGAACCCTGCTGTTTGAAGATGTCCAGCCATGGGGTAACCCATAACACCCAATCCAATAAAACTAATCTTCATTACTTTTCCTTATTTTTAGCTGAACGATGAAATAACACGTTAACAAAGCCACCAACATTATTCATTCTTTTCTCTCCAATATTCGCAAAAAAAAGAGCAACATTCGATTTTCAATTAACGGCATTTTAATCAATAAGTTAGTTAATCAATCTTTAGATTCTTCGGAAACATGATCAAGGCTACCATGTAACATGGCTTTTCAGACAATTAACAAAGCTAAGTAGGTTCGAGATCAGCATGATGATCATCAGATCCTTTTATGCCTAACAATGGGCATCCGCTACCGTCATACGGCTGATTCAGTTTCAATGTAAACCATGCTGTTAACTTTAATTCGTAGACAAAAAAACCGAGCATAATTAGCTCGGTTTATATGTTGTAATCACGTTTAAGTTTGACTCTATTCGGCGTCTAACTCAGCATTGTGATAGACCTGTTGTACGTCATCGCACTCGTCAAGTAAATCTAAGAACTTTTGAAACTTAATTGCATCATCACCGGTGATAGGTGTATTTGTTTGGGACACAAAGGTGATTTCTTCAACATCAAGAACAAGGTTTGCAAACTCGTTGTTCAAGGCTGTCTTTACCTTGAAAAATTCAGTGTGCGGCGCGAATACCGTAATAACACCGTCTTCTAGTTCGATGTCGGTTACATCAACATCTTGCATCATTAATGCTTCTAAAACGGCATCTTCATCATCACCGTTGAATTGAAACACCGCCTGATGATCGAACATATGCGCCGTGGTGCCTGGACTACCAATTTTTGCACCTGTTTTTACAAAGCACTGGCGTACATCTTGAAAGGTACGGTTTCCATTATCAGTAAGGCAATCCACTATGACGCTAGCGCCTCCTGGGGCAAAACCTTCGTAACGGGCTGCTTGGTAATCTTCACCACCACCACCCGTTGCTTTATCAATCGCTTTGTCTATTACATGTGCTGGTACTTGATCTTTCTTTGCTTTAGCGATCAAGTGTTTTAGAGAGAGATTCATGTCCGGATCACCGCCGCCATTCTTGGCGCTCATGTATATCTCTTTACCATACTTGGAATAAACTTTTATTTTCGCGCCTTGTGTTTTTGCCATTGAGGCCTTGCGCACTTCAAAACTTCTTCCCATTGGGGTCTTCTCTCTGCTTCAATTTATTTGACGAATTTTAGCAAAATGTAAATTCAATTTGCTAAGGAGCTGGAAGGTTATACCACTCCCATGGCTCTTTTATATTTTGCTACTGATTGCTCAAAACATGTTTTTTCATCTTCGTTTTTGAGCTTTTCTCTTTGAATTAACATCTCATTTGGGCCGATTTTAGCCTGCTTTAGCTGCCAAACCAAATACGACGCTTGTTTATCAATCTCAATCTTGTTTTTCTCTTCCACAGAGAGCAAAGATAAATTAACTGGCATGATGTTCTCAATAGAGTTTATTTTGTGGTGCTGCAATATATCACAGGGAATGGAAACGAGTGAAGACTCAAGATTAACGAAATAGAGAAATGACAGCAATCAATCCTCTTTATGTCAAAAAGGGGATTTAATGTAGAAAAATCAGGGGCGGTAATAACCCGCCCTTGCGTGCATTCAAAAGACCATTAATGGAATAAGCCCAGTTCCTCGGCTTCTTCCAATGTTAAACCGCTTTCACGAATTTCGCGCATCGCTTCAATACGACGACGAGCTTCAGCTGATTTAATCTGTTTTTCTGTGTGCTTAGCGTCTTCTTCCTTGATGTCCCAATGGGATGCTATATTTGCCATTTCATCATGGTCAATAGAATTAATAGACATAAATACCTCCGATTAAAACCATGTCCGAGGACATAACTTTTGTAGCAAATACCACGATCATTGTTAAGAAGAACAAGCTTAGAGTGTGAACTGCTACAGAGTTATGACAACAAAATTACATTTCTATCAGTATGGCTTTGATTATCAGATTTTCCACGTTTATTCTTAAGAATTGTTCTACAAACACCTGCCAGATCTTCAAATTGAACTCGGCTGAGTTCTGTATCCAGCTCTCCGCATTACCTATTAGAGATAGTAGACTGTTTTCAATGGATGGCGTCAGTAGCTCGGCATTTCTAAGAAAGACAATGGTAATATTTAATAATTTTGGATGGTAGATGTTAAAACGGATACGGTCAGAACGATGATCAAGACGGCTTAAAGGTACATGTAAAGGATATTACTGAATTTTGGGCAAAAAAATAGCGAGTATCTCGACTCGCTAAAAAATTCATAAATGAATGTAACTCTATGAGCTAATATATACCTTTCCTCAGAAAGGATAAAAGGTTGTCTATTCGTATTGAACTATAGCTAATAGGGATTAATTACTGTCAGACTAATGTCAATCTTCTGTCCGAAGTTAATCAAATACCTATTGCGACATCGTCCAATGTGCGAAATACCTCTTCGTCAATATGACCTTCGAAGACGGATTTACAAACCTTCTTACGCACGGCTAACGCAGAAATAAGCTTTTCGATGGACAGATGTTTCGACGAAGTCTGAGTATTATATAGCTCTATCGTTTTACTCAATACTTGATAACTCACTACTTCATCAGCAACACGAAGCCAATCAAGCTTGCCTATTAGCTCCTCACACTCTTCTTTAATTGATGATGGCGAATGACCAGTCATTGCAGAAAGAGCCGTTATGCTTCTTTCTAGGGCTTCTGAAGAGGTATATTTGGAGAGAGTTATCGTTAATTCGTCCGCATTCACTTCTACAAGGTGTTTTCGAATTTTAACTCGACGCCCCAATTTACCTTTGGGCTGACGTTCTTTGCGTTGAATTGGTTCAAATTCGCCATCAATTATTTCAGATAACTCCGCAAGTTTTTGCTTTGAAACCATTTCATTACGTAATGGATTGGGAAGCGTTGGTGCCATATTCCTTTTCCCTGCGTTGGTCGTCCTTGCACGAGAAAAACGCAATACTTCTTCTACGTCACATTTAATATCAACCAAATAATCTGAAACCTTACCTTTTGCTTCCATCATCGATATCGTTAAGTGATAACCCCAAAGGTTCACTGTAAAATAGGTGTCATTTACTTCTTCATCGGATATTTTCTTTAACTCTCGAATAAGTTCAGATGAAAAACGCCTCCATTCGATATTCCTTGCAAGCTTTTGATTTAACTCACTTAATAGCATGCTGTCCGTATATCTTCTCGACATACGACTACGGAAATATGAATAGAGTTGGAATACCAATGTGTGCTGCTTAAGAATTTCAGGTGGGAATAGGAAAAAGTAATCTTTCGTGAGTAGTTCTTCATAGAATGAAGGTTCCCACACTAAAATATAAAGGTTCGGCTTTATTTTTATTTCACCTGCTGCGTTTTCCGAAGGTGCTTCCTCTGAAGCGGTAATTGTTCGTGCCAAAAAACGAAATCGATCACTTTTAAAGCCTTCCGGCATATTGTCGCTAAGCCAACGACCTGCCAACTCATGCAGTTGAAAGTCCGTGTATTCTATTCGGTCAATGCTTTCACGGATGGAATCTCGAGCTGGTCCACTATCTTTCTTTCCACGCATCGAAAGAATATCGGTTATGTACAATGGCGTTTTGTTCGGGGCTTGCTTAATGTTGAGCTGGTATTCTTCTTGGTGATGTTCATGATACTGCACTGTGAGAGTAAACAGAGCGAAGAGTGTCATAAGATCATCGACAGTCATGATATTTTTCGATGACCGTGTTTCAATGATAGCTCGAGATCCAGAGATAGAAACCATTGATTTCTGATAGTTTTTGCGAGTTCTAGGTGGTGCTAATGCTTGATCTATAATTCCAGCCCAGTTTGCTGGAGACACGATAAATTGATCGGCTTCATCTTTAAGCGCTGGAGGTGTTTGTAGGCCGTATTCGCTTAAGAGGCGTTTATTTACTTGAGTTTGAGCCAACGCTTTCGATCTTTTTTGTTTCTCAGTCTGTTTAGAACTTTCCGTCATTAAACTTGTTGCACCCAAGACGGATACAAGCTGACTTGGGTTAACGAATATATGCAGCATCGTTTTACCGGCTAATCCTTCTTCAAATCTTACGGGGATCTGTTGAAATAAACCGATACTTACTGCCGCTCTTAGCCTTTGTTGAATTGCCGCTCTCGTTAAATGTCGATCCGTCGCTTCAACAATCTCGGTTGTTGAAACGTAACCATCTTTACTTGAAAAGCTTCTTAAGGAGATAAGATTGAGTAGTTCAATGATGCTTTTAGTGACCCCTTTGAAGTGCTGATATTGTTCGATCCAATCAACCGCATGCTCTGATACAGCAAATAAATGCCCATCTTTATGAGTTCTAGGTAATTTTATGAGCAATTTGTCACTTGGTTTGACTTTTGGGTTCACTAATCATTATCCGTAATATTACTATCGTTCCACAAGAGTAAAGAAAAATAGATCATAAATAAAGGCTTTTTTATGGTTATTTAAATAGATGATCTTAATGATTAAAATGATCTATATTGATTATATGATCTAATGATCCGAGCCTTGATATGCTTGTAACGTGTTGTTTAAAAGAGATAATATTTTCATGAGTGTAGAAGCATGATCATGTAATCAGCAGACCTATGATCAAAGTAGCTTCAGAAGTATGATCAAAGTATTGTGAAACGATGATCATTAGTTTACTGAACCTATGATCATCACTCGATCGGAAATATGATCAACGTCCTTATACAGGTTATCCACAAAATAATGGTTCTATTGTGTGCTTACTTTATTAAATTGGCCTCGAAAGTCGAGTTTACATGTGCAGAAGAATGATCAAGGTTGTCGGGTTTATCTATTTTATGGTTATCGAACCAGTATTTACCACTTATGCCAATTAAAAAATATTCATAAATAAAATGCGTTGCTTACATCGATATCGAAACGATGATCAAGGTTGGTATTTGTAGATTGACCGTTTCGTCTGAATGATATTCGCTAGGTATTGTGGCCTCTATCCTATATTGAATAAGCAATCCCCGTAACTTATACGGTTAGTTATATTCTTCCGGAGTTTTACATAGCTTGATCATTGATCCGAACGTAGATCGGTTTAGTTGCGATCGAAAACGATGTTTATACGGTCGTAGTTGTCCTTGATCATCGTTCCACTTCGCCATAATTCCTCGAAACGATGATCAAGGTATTTTCTTGATCATCGTTCCGGATATGGTGTATTCGATTAGAAGCTAGCAATATTCGTTTATCTAGATGACAAAAGCCGTAAGTTGAAGACTATTTTACATCGTTCCGAAGAATAGATGTTTTTACACTGTAAATACGTGACGCGGTAACACTTTTAATCTGAATTTATTTGGGAGTGGTAAATAGTTTAATATTGAACCTATTTATCACGTTTAGTCGGCTTTTATAGTAGATTTCTGCTTAATAAATGTGAGCTTGCTCTAAAATGAATGTTCAGCTATTTATTGTTTATGATCTAGAATGCTGTACAATATTTGCAAACCATTTTGCACGGATGATTGCCGATGAAACGAGATAAAACCATAGAAAACCTCTACAGGTTAGCTGAACAAACGAAACAAGTTCAAGCAGACAGAATAGAGATTGTTCTTGAAGAAAGAAGTGAGGAGCATTTTCCTCCAATGTCGAAAGCGCTTATGGAAACTCGGTCAGGGCTGACGCGCAGGAAACTAGATGATGCAATTAATAAGTTAGAAGCCGGTGGTCACCAGTTTACCAAGAATAATGCGAATCATTACTCCATTTCTTTGGCTGAAGCTCACATGCTGATGGATGCAGCAGGCGTCCCTAAGTTTCACGAGAGAAAACTAACGCGAGCGTCCAAATCTAACTTGAGCAGTAAACCTTGGGTTATTAATGTACAAAATCAAAAAGGGGGAACAGGTAAGTCAATGACCGCTGTTCACCTAGCAGCGTGTTTGGCACTGAATATAGATAAAAGATATAGAATTTGCCTAATCGATTTGGATCCGCAAGGTTCGTTAAGGTTATTTTTGAACCCTCAGATCAGTATGGAAGATCACGATAATATATATTCAGCTGTCGATATCATGTTAGACAATGTACCGGATGATACTGTTGTTGATCGGGAATTTCTCAATAAAAATGTTTTGTTACCCACGCAATACCCAAATCTAAAGACTATTTCTGCTTTCCCTGAAGATGCGATGTTTAATGCAGAAGCGTGGCAGCATTTATCGAAAAACCAATCTTTAGATATTGTTCGTCTGCTTAAAGAAAAACTCATTGATCCTATTTCTGAAGATTTCGATATTATTATGATAGATACGGGACCTCACGTTGATCCACTTGTTTGGAATGCGATGTATGCATCTAATGCACTGCTGATTCCTTGCGCCGCTAAGCGGTTGGATTGGGCATCGACAGTGAACTTTTTTCAACATCTACCGACGGTTTACGAAATGTTTCCTGACGATTGGAAAGGCCTAGAATTCGTAAGACTTATGCCTACGATGTTTGAGGATGATAACAAAAAGCAAGTGTCTGTATTAACAGAGATGAACTACCTTCTCAATGATCAGGTAATGATGGCAACCATACCGAGAAGCCGTGCGTTCGAAACTTGTGCAGATACGTACAGTACGGTATTTGATCTTACCGTTGGTGATTTTGAAGGTGGTAAGAAAACACTTCATAATGCTCAAGATTCAATACAAAAAGCGGCTCTAGAACTAGAGCGTGTATTACATAGTAACTGGAACTCACTTAATCAGGAGTAATAAACCATGGCGATAAAAACTTCTGAGTTAAACGCGAAATTATTTGGCAAAGCCAACAAGCGCCGCGCGACAACTCCTCAAGAAGCACAGACAGCGGCTAAGGAAAAAGCGCAAACTATAGAGCTTAGTGTTGCTGGGCAAGAAATGGTCGAGTTCGAGCTCGTTCAGATTCCGGCTGAAGATATAGAAAGCAGAACAACCGTATTTGCTCAAAATGCACGTGAGCAGTCATTTTTAAATGAACATGCTTTATCTGATGTTCTTGTGACGTTAAAAGAACGTGGTCAACAATATCCAGCGGTTGGTCGCAAAACTAAAGATGGCAAGATAGAAGTATTAGATGGTAGTCGTCGTCGAATGTCATGTATTTTAGCGAAAAAACATTTCCTAATATATGTGGCAGAGGCAATAGGTCCAGAACATGCTAAGTTTCTTTCTGATGTTGCAAACGCCCATAAGCCGCTTTCGTTATATGAACGTGGCAAAGAGATGTTGAACAAATTAGAGAGTGGCGAAGCAAGTGATCAGAAAACGTTGGCTGAAATTTTTCAATGCAGTGAAGCTCTTGTGAGTGGTGCGTTGAAAGCCGCTGCGTTGCCTTTAGAGTTATTGCAAGCGTATCCTAATGTGAGTGAATTAGGGCGACCGACGATTGTTAAACTACATAAGCAATTTAACGAATTGGATGAGAATGGACGACAGTCATTGCTCGATAAGTGTAAGTCTAAAGAAGCTTTTGCGTGGCAACGTAGTGAAGCTCAAGGCGTCGCTCGCTTAACCAAGGATGTAACAGAACATATAGAAAGTTGGATCGAAGAACTGGCACCCAAAAAATACGAAATTACTACAAAGAAAGAGTTGATAAAGGGGAGAGCTATGTATACGCGTAAAGGCAGTAATTTAGCGATAAACCTTAAAAAGGTCGATGATAGAGCCATGCAAGATATCCTGGCGTTTATTGAGTCGAAATTAAATTAATACAATAAAGCCGCTCTAGCGGCTTTTTTTTTGTGCTGTGATAACATAAAGCATTGTTTCTCTCCGGTGTTTATCAAATGACCTCTCCCCTATCCTATCTAAAATCTTTGTCCGCTATAGCTGAAGCAAATGGGCACCGTTATTTGGTAAGACTTAACGGCGATGGTTATTGGCAAGATGAACTGCTAGAAAGCTATCTCTCAAGTCGTCCGCTAGATTTATGCTATAAGTTGGGAGGAAAAGCATTAGCTGGGGCCAAATTATTATCGGCTAAGCAAGGTGCTCAATTATTAGGTAGAGAAGTTGAATGCCTTATTTATGATGATGATGATGGCTTTGATGCCAACAGTTTTACCGCTGCTTCTGGTGCACTTCGCTATGGTGGGATCTTGTTCCTCTTGCAGTCAAATAAAGATGATTGCATGTCGAACCGATGGTTGAAAACGGCACTCGTTGATTCGATTACAATCTCTGAACATAATAGACCGCCTTCGTTACCCATATATTCAAACTCTTCAGCTCTTGAAAACCAGTTCTATGAACAAGAAAATGCGATATCACTAATAAAAAATGTAGTAAGTGGGCATAGAAAAAGACCACTTATTCTTACTGCTGATAGAGGTAGAGGAAAAAGTTCGGCACTCGGTATCGCCGCTGCACAACTGATCAATAGTAAGGACCTCCGTATCGTCGTTACGGCGCCCTCTCGAAAAGCGGTCGACCCTGTGTTTGTTCATGCGAAACAACATTTAACAACTATCACTAACGAAAACAAAAACTCGCTTTCGTCAAACCACTCTTTCATTCAGTTTGTTTCTCCTGATGAATTAATCCGGTCGAATATTGAATGCGATTTAGTATTGGTAGATGAGGCGTCCGCGATACCCGTTTCGATGTTACTGCGTATTACTTCTCTCTATCATCGCACTGTATTTTCTTCGACAATTCATGGTTACGAGGGTTGTGGTAGAGGATTTACGCTTAAGTTTTTTAAGTGGCTCGACGAAAACCGACCAGGTTGGAAAAAATGTCACATTCATCAGCCAATACGGTGGAATGAAGGCGATCCACTAGAAGCATGGGTTTTTGATACATTTTTATTGAACGCAGAAGTTTATCCAAAAAACGTTGAACGCATTATTGGTCAGACACAGAGTTCGATTATCAATAAAGAACAATTACTGAGTTCCCCTACTCTATTTAAGAAGATTTTTTCTTTACTGGTTAGTGCACATTATCAGACCTGCCCTAATGACATGATGCAGATATTGGATGATGAGTCTATTTTCCTTTTTGTTCGTAAGAGTAGGGACGATGTAGTTGGTTGCATTGTGGCAAAAGTTGAAGGTGAGCTCAGCCCCGAATTAATTCAAAGTGTGATGAAAGGAATTAGAAGACCTAAAGGGCATTTGGCACCCGTTATTCTTGCGGGTCAAATGGGTTTTTCACAAGCTGCTGTCTGTCGCTCATTACGAGTGATGCGGATTGCCGTCGCACCCGCGTTTCAACACTCTGGTATCGGTAGTCAGATGCTGCGCGACCTGAGGTCTCAAAAAGAAATTCCGTTTGATTACCTTTCTACTAGTTTCGGTGTTACCTCGGAGTTGTATCGTTTTTGGATCAGTAATTGTTTTTACCCGGTACGTTTGGGCTCTAGTCTCGATCATGCTAGTGGTACATATTCGTTATTGATGCTCAGTTCTGATGCTAAAACTAACTGGTTAGGGGAGGCTGAAGCTCGTTTTTGTCAGGATTTTGTCGCCTTGCTACCAGAGACATTTCAACAATTACCTGCACCTTTCGTTTTGGATTTATTGCGTTCGTGCAATATGAAATCCATTTCCATTTCCGTTTCTCATTCTCAAGTTAGCCTAGTTCAATTTTATGTTGAAGGCGGTGGCGGATACGAGAGCGTCGTTTATCCATTGATCAAGTTGTTGTTAAAGTACATAGACACGAAAGAGATCCATCCTATATTGGTGTCTAAGTTGTTGCAAAAAAATTCATGGAATGAGATTGCGACGATTTACTCACTTAAGGGAAGGAAACAATCTGAACAACTTTTTAGGCGGAGTGCAGCCATATTGCTTTAATTTACACTGTAAACTGTTGCTTGATTTACACTGTAAATCTTATTTCTTATCTGAATTGTTAATAAAAAAGTGATTCAAACAGGGTTTTTCGTAAAGTTTGACAAAGTGTCCCATACTTTAATATAAACTCTTAATATCAAATGAAATGAGCTATGTTCTAAAATGTGGAAAGAGTTAACTCGATTATCTGAAGACTCCAACAGCGTCATTGCTCAACTGCCCCGAGGCGAGGAAGTTGGGCCTACGTTTAGTATTGACGGCCTAGAAAAAGTCTTAACTGAGCTAGAAGTTAGCAGCTTTTATTATGATGATGAAGCTGCTGGACGATTTGTGCGAGCTGCTAGAGAAAATAAAAAATCGGCGTTTGAAGGCGTTACTGTCGCCTTTCGTAAAGATGCAGAAGCTAAAGTTGAATTGTCAGATAGTGACATGCTCGCGACAATGCATGTCACTGGCCCTTTTGGGGGTAAACAAATTAGTCCAGTAGAAATCATGCAGGCGCTTGCAAATGCACATGTAACGAAGGGTATTAATAAGCTAGCGCTTAAGAAGATGCTATCTTTGAGCACAGACTTGCCGAAGGGAGAAGTCGTTGAACAACCTGTAGCCCGAGGGTTACAACCAGTAAATGGTAAAGACGCACAATTTGTCCCTATGGTTGAAGACGCGAATACTCGGGTTTTAGCTCCCCAAGAAAAAGACAACAAAACCCATAAAGTTGATATGCGTGACCTTGGTGAAACCATTACAGTTGAGCAGGGTCAAGCGATAATGAAACGCATCCCTGCGACGAATGGCAAACAAGGTTATACGGTAGTCGGTGTCTCCATTCCGCCTCAAGCAGGCAATGATAAAATATTGAAAGAAGGTAAGGGCTCCAATATCGATAGGGACAACCCAAACTTGTTGCGTGCTAGCCAGTCAGGAATGCCAATTATTCGGGAATCGACAATCGACGTTGACCCTTCTCTTATTTTGAAAAATGTTGATGTTACAACTGGCCATGTCAAATTTAAAGGTAGCTTGATTGTATCTGGAAACATCGAGGCGGGAATGGTCGTTCGTGCTACTGGTTCTGTAACCGTTGGTGGTTTTATAGAATCAGCAGATGTCCAAGCTCAAGAAGATATCATTGTAGGTAAGGGTATTATTGGACACGCCGTAGACGAAGGTGAAGATAAAGCCTGTGTTGTTAAAACAAACGGGAACATCAAATCAAAATATAGTCAGTTTGCTTTTCTTCAAGCGATGGGAAACATTGAATTAGAGCTTTACTGTATGAGCTGCACAACAATGTGTACGGGTGATCTAACCGTCAAAGACGCGAACAACAAACATGGTACGCTTAGTGGCGGTATTGCACGAGTGGGCGGTAAAGTAGAGTGTATCAATTTGGGTGTAGAAGGTGATACGGCGACAACGATACAGGCCTTCGTTAAATATAATAAGTATAAGCAGGGTCTAGCCGAGCTGAGAGAACGTTACAAGGTTGTGCAAGACAAAACCATGGACGCCATTCGGCAAGAAATGGAATTGATGAAAAGGCCCAAAGAAGAACGCTCAGAACGAGAAATCGTCGGGATTCAAAATCTAAAGAAAAAAAACAACGTATTGATTGAACAAACTAAAACTAAAATAGAGAACGCTGAGTCTGAGCTTGAAAGGTTATTGGAGCTAAATACGATAAAAGCCAACAAGGTCTTTACCCGTGTTTCAATTCAGTATGGGGATGAAACATATTTGACCAAAAAAGACAAAGGTGTCAGCGTATTTTCCTATGACCGGAATAAGATTCATTGTCGGACGATGGTTGAAGGTGTTGAGCAAGAGGAAGAACTTTAAATCTTTTAATACGAGATAATGGATGAAAAAAGAGGAAGCATTGCGCTTCCTCTTTTTTTTGCAACTCTGCTTCTTTAACTTACGGCTCTAACTTTCCCTTGCTTAAGGTCTTTTAATACCTGATGTTTTGGGCCGTCCGCGATGATAGACCCTTTTTCCATCACTATTACTCGATCAACAATATCCAGCATAGAGGTTTTATGCGTTATCAAAATAAGCGTTTCATTTTTATTCATCTGCCCAAGCTGATTTTTAATATACATCTCGGTACGGTTATCCATGGCACTTGTTGGTTCATCCATCAAAAGTACAGGAGGGCGACCCAATAATGCGCGAGCAATTGAAACCGATTGCCGTTGTCCACCAGATAACAATAAGCCACCTTCACCAACTTGCCTTTCAAGGCCCGCAGGATCTTGTTGAGTAAATACGGTCACACCGGCGCGATTAGCCGCATCCATTACCTCTCTATCATCAACGAGCGTTTGTCCCAGCGTAATATTGTCTCTTATTGAGCCAAAGAATAAGACGCTTTCTTGAGGTACACAGCCTATATTGCGTCGTACATCGACATGATGCAGTTGGGCTATGTCGGTATCATCAATACGTACATGCCCCTCTGTGGGTTGATACAGGCCCATAATCAGGCGCTCTAGAGTGGTCTTGCCTGAACCAATACGACCTATTATTGCCACTTTCTCCCCAGGCTGAATGGTTAGGCTCAGATTTCGAATAGACGCAATCGTCGAGTCTGGGTAGTGGAAGGTCACTTTATCAAGTTCAATTTTACCCTGAATTATCGGTCTATGGATGTAGCGTTTACCTTCTTCTTGCTCGTCGGGCATTGCCATGATTTGTTCGATGATAGTCATTGACGACTTAGCTTGATTGTAGCGAGTCGAGAGAAGGGATAGCTGCACGAGTGGACCAATTGCTCGTCCGCTTAACATAGTGGCAGCAATTAACCCGCCCATTGTTAGCTCGCCATCAGCAATCAAATATACGCCGAGGATGATCATTCCGATATTACAAGATTGCTGAACAAACCCCGCCATGTTCTGGATAGTGTCGGTAATTCTGCGGGTTTTAATGTTCCAGTTTGCCATATGGGCAACGGATTCTTCCCAGCGATATTGAAACTGACTTTGTGCACCAAATAACTTAACGGACTCAAGTCCTGCTAGACTTTCGATTAGGTTGGCATATTTCTGAGAGGCTAACCGAGAACCCTCTTCAATACTCTTTCTCAACGGGCCCTGAATGATCAAGGAGTGAATGATTAGAATGGTGACCCCTGCGATTGGGATGATGACCAAATTGCCAGCCAATAACCAAATTATACCCAAAAAAAGCAGAGCAAACGGCAAGTCTATTAGAGCCGACATCGTTGCTGACGTGAAAAATTCACGAATAGATTCAAACTCTTGTAAGTGTCGGGCAAAGGCACCTACTGACGGAGGTTTCGACTCCATACGAATGCCCAACACTTTACTGTATAGCTTTGATGAAATGAGTATATCTGATTTTTTTCCGGCCACATCAATGAAATAACTTCGAAGTAGCTTGAGCACAAAGTCAAAAATGAAGACAACAAAGATACCCGAAGCTAAAACCCATAATGACTCAAAGGCTAAATTTGGCACTACCTTGTCATAAACGAGCCGAGTAAACATAGGTGCCGCAACGGCAAACATATTGACCAGTATAGAAGCGATTAATACATCTCTATAGATATGTTTTGACGCAAATAATGTGCCCCAAAACCAATGTCCATCTCTTGTTTTCAATATCTCAGGTGAGCGCTCGTCGTATCTGAACTGCTTTTTCACCAAGAAATATCGGCCGATGTACTGTTGGTTCAGCTCTTCCACAGGTATTGACACAGGCATCATGTCTGAGTCGGAGGTCACTATTTCAGCCTCACCATCGTCACTGTTGATGCTGACTAATACACATGCGTCGCCTTCTTTGAGAAGGAGAATCGCCGGTAGAACGAGATCGGATATCTGGCTAAAGGGGGATCGGTTCTCCTTTGCGACTAATCCTGCTCGTTCCGCAGAGCGAGGTAAAAGAAACGGTGTCAGTAAACCATCAGATAACGGCAACCCGTTGATAAGAGCATCTGGTGAATTTGCTAAGCCATAATAACGACTGACATAAATCAGTGAATTTAATAGTGGATCTCGCATTCAATGCGACCTCAAATATAATTTTTGTTATTTATCGACAATAAAGCCTTGGAAAACTTCAATAAAGTGCTCAGATAAGAAGTCTAATTGAGTCTTAGTTTCTACCCTAGAAGCGATGGTTGTGATACCTAAATTATGCGCCGTACGAGAGATAGACGTTAGTGTGTAGCGCTGTTTTTCATCTTCAATTTGATGGGTATAGAGATAATCTAATTTAACGTACTTTGGTCTAAACTCATTGATGTAATCGAGCGAGTGGAAGTGACGCCCGTAGTTATCGACACCAAACTCTGAACCACTACTGCGAATGGCATGGCAAAGTAATGCCGTATGGTGTTGATGGGAGATAAAGCAGATTTCGGGTATTTCGAAATGGAGTTTTTTGGCTGCATTAGGAAATTTGGTAAGAATTTTGGTTAGCCAGCGAATAAAGCTTGGCTCTGAAATACTGCTCACGGTCAGGTTGATTGCGAGTGTGTCATTGATAATCCGGTTTTCTAGGTTATCAATCATGTTTTCAATGACAAATTGGTCAAATATGTAGCCAGCGTTGAGTTGATCAAGAGCAAATAGGTACTGGTTTGCGGTATAGCGAACGCCGTCTTTTTCAATCGAGGAGAATACTTCGCGGTGGAATGTTTTACCGTCGTTACTGCTTGCTGACTGAAACTTGAATTCGACATTGCGGTTGCTGATGGCTTCTTCAACCAACTCTTTCCACTGTTGTTTACCTAGTAAAATTTGGTCATTTACGTCAGAGACAATGGCATAATTTCTCTCTGGATGCGCCACGGCTTGAGACAGTGCGTTATCAACAAGAGAGAGTACCTCAGACGATGATTTGCTCACCTCGTTGTATACAAGGCCTAGAGCCATATCGACAGGGGCAGTGCCTGTTGGGTCTGCACGCACACTTTGCACATTATCAACAATATTCTTAGCCAACATATGCAACTCTTCATTTTCAATATTAGGGAAAATGAAGGCGAACTCTTCGGTGCTAATTCTCGCAATAGTCACGTCGGGAGAGTGCGTAGTGAGTTTTAGGTGATCGGCAAGCTCTCTTATTAGAGTATCTCCAGCCTCATAGCCAGACTCGTCGTAAGCATCTTTAATAAACTTAGCCTGTAATAGCGCTATACCACCTTTGGAAGACTCAGCCAGCCATTGAGTGAGCTGCCCCATAAAGAAGGATCGATTACCCAATTGAGATACCGGGTCCATATAAGCCCTTTCTCTTAGCTGCTCTGCTTCTTTCGCTTGTGCCCTAAAGCTTTTCTCGACTTGCAGTGACATCGTGTTTATACCGTTAACGACAGCGACTAAGTCTTTGGTTTTTGGTTTTTTAAGTGGCTCACCAAATTTATTTTGGGCAATTTCTTCCATCTTGATAATGATAAGCGAAAGTGGACGTAGGCTTCTTTTTAGCATGGCAGAAATCAGTAACATACCCAGAGTGAAAGCAACAAGAAATGCGACACCTAGGTTTTTGAGTGCTCCCCAAAGTTGCACATAGGCGGCACCTGGATGACTAATTATCTCTATTTCGGCCAGTTGCAACCAACCACTTGTGACGACTCTTCGGTCATGGAGCTTGGTCAAAAAATGCATATCAATAAACCAATCGGGTACGCCATTAGCCTTTACTGGGTAGGAGCGAATTATCTCCTCTTCTGTATCCAAGAAGGTCAATTTCACTATTGAGTATGAGCTACCGTCAAACAAGGCGTTGATAACGGACTCCACAGCAACGCTATCCTTTTGTTCAAGATAAGGAGCAAGTGCAAGGCCAACGGTATTGATGGTGTTATTCATTTCTGAGCGCTGTTGTTGCATCAGAAAGTTACGCGTTGTCGTGAACTCTATCACTAAGACAGAGCCAACTAGTAACAAGAAAACAGCCAACATACCTGCGACAAGTTGTTTATGTAATGTCATGGTGGTTACTCATTGTAATTTAGTTTTGGTTTATTAAGTTTCAATGACTTATTTCGCGAGCGAAGATCATTCCATAAGCTTAAGCGAGAAGAGTTACCTGCTAATTGCCCGCTCGCTTTTTCCTTCATTAGCCATAGGTTTTTACCATTGAAACTATAAATTGGCAGTAAATCTCGCCTCTGGGTAGCGGGCTTAATTACTGGATTAATATTGTCTAGGATTACAGGAACTGAACTCGATTTTTCATAATAGGCTAGAACCATATGAAACTGATTCAATTCAATCGCTTTTACGTAAACGAGCCGTAGCTTTTTGTCAGAAACTCCTAGCTCGAGTAACGAAAAATACTTTGCGATAGTGAAGTCTTCACAATCTCCTGCATTGCTGCCGATGAATTCGAGTGGTGTGGCCCAATAATCTTTCTTGGCCCATAAATCGATATCATTCACAAAGTTAAGTTGATTAAAAAAGTTGTTCACACCAGTAAGCTTATTGTTTTCAGACTGATTTTTAAGTGCCGCCATTTCGGAGCGCCAAGTTTCTGTCCGCTTTCCTGCTCTTACTCCATATATTTTTGAAACAGCGTTAACCCAACGCTGTTCTTCTGTATTGAGAGCCGATGATGTCATAGAAAAAAACATCAATATTAATAGCGGAATAATGGTTCTCACGGTTACTTATTCACTGCTTACAGTCTGAGTGTCGTACGGCATGGTGGTCATTATTCCCTAAGTGCGGTTTTTTGTGCTGTTAGAATAGGTTTTAACAGATAGTCTAAAACGGTGCGTTTTCCGGTAATAATATCGACGGAAGTTGTCATCCCAGGGATAATAGGCAAGCCAGCCTCTGTACCAAATTTATGGTCATCTGTTCTGATTTTTACCATATAAAAGCTATTCCCTTCTTCGTCTTGGATAGTGTCCGCGCTGATATGCTCTAAAGTTCCCTCTAAACCGCCATAACGGGTGAAGTCATATGCACTAAACTTAACTATAGCAGGTAAGCCTGGTCGTAAGAATGCGATGTCTTGTGGCGCAATTTTTGCCTCTACCAGCAGTGTATCCTCTGTTGGTACTATTTCTACCAAATCCATACCCGGTTGAATAACGCCCCCAACAGTATTGATGTGTAGTTTCTTGATTGTGCCTGTTATCGGCGATAGGACGACGGTTCTATTGACCTTATCCTCTAATCCGATAGTCGATTCGGTAAGTGCTGACAATTTGTCTTGTGCCTGATTTAACTTTTCTTGTTGTTCTGAACGAAACTTCAATGCGGCGTCAATCCTACCCAACATAGACTCTCGAACGGAAGAGGTTAGACTCGGGATTTTTAGCTGAGTAGAGGTAAGTTCTCTGCGCGTATCGTTAAGTTGACGTTGTAATTTAAGCAATTCAATTTTAGGAACAACACCTTCATCGGCCAAAGGCTTGGTTATATCTAACTCTCTTTTGGCGAAGTTATAACTGGTCTGTAGGTTTTTCGCCCTAGCTTTTAGCTCAACAAGTTCTTGTTCTTTTTGTTTTACTTGTTGATCTATAACGGAAAGTTTATTATTTAGATTGTCTAAGTCTTGTCGGTATTCAGCACGTTGACGCTTGGCTAACAGAGGTCGTAATTCGGTTATGATTGGTGGGAAGGCGAGCTTGTCGAAATCAATGGTTACGCTATCTTCCCAGTTAGAGTTATCAAATTCTTCTTGAATTTGTACGCTAGTGATTGAGGCAGACAATTGTAAGACACTCGCGGTTAAGTTTGATACTTGTTGCTCTCGTTCTCTGAAGTCAGAACGAAATCGCGTATCGTCAATCAGGATGAGCTGTTGACCTTCTACTACCGATTCACCTTCTCGAACCAAAAGGCTTTTTACCAAACCGCCCTCTAGGTTCTGTACGACCTGAAGTTGAGAGCTTGGAATAACCTTGCCTTGTCCTACGGTAACTTTGTCTAGCTGAGCCCAAGAAGCCCATACAATGGCGGCAATAAAAAACAGCACCATTACCCATAGAAGTATTCGGGCACTACTTGGTGTGTTTAGAAGCAAAGCGGCGGTTTTGTCATCCACATAGTCTAACTCTGCATCTTTTAGCATCTTAAACTTCTTACTGCTCATCTGCTTTCCTTGGCAATAAACGGAAAATACGGGTGGTTATTTTAACGACATTTAACATTGATTTTATTAGCTGTTGGGTAGAATGTTAAGCAATAATATATTTTTATTTTTTTTCTCAAATAGTTAGAGTGAATTCAAGTAGGGAGTAGCATAGTTTAATTGTTGATAGAGTAAAGGGTTTCAGTATTTATTTGATTATCAAAGAGTGTTCTCAAATTTCGCTGAGCCAGAGGAGAAGATTCTTGTTTTCATCGCGTGATAAGCGCAAAATTAGTAAAAATTATTCGAGGACATAATATGGAACTGAAGGATATTCGTCGTGAATATACTAAAGGTGGATTACGCCGAAAAGATTTGAAAAAGAATCCGATCGATCAGTTTAACCTATGGTTAGAGCAAGCGGTTAAAGCTGAATTGGTTGATCCTACTGCGATGACGGTTGCAACGGTAGACGAGCACGGTCAACCTTTCCAACGTATTGTGTTACTGAAAAATGTTGATAATGATGGTTTCGTTTTCTATACCAACTTAGGTAGCCGTAAAGCACATCAAATAGGGGTGAACGCGAAAGTGAGTATTCACTTTCCTTGGCATCCTATTGAGAGGCAGGTTCATATTACAGGGACGGCGGTCAAATTGTCGGCACTAGAGAACATGAAATACTTCTCTTCGCGTCCTAAAGAGAGTCAGATTGCGGCGTGGGCCAGTAAGCAGAGTAGTCGATTGTCTGCACGTGGCCTACTTGAAGGCAAATATTTGGAGTTAAAACAAAAATTTGCTAATGGAGATATACCTATTCCTAGCTTCTGGGGAGGCTTCCGTATTGTTCCTGAAAGTATTGAGTTCTGGCAAGGTGGCGAGCACCGTTTACACGATAGGTTTATCTTCACAAACGATAGAGAGCGGCCTTCAAGTGGCGACGCTTCTCAAGATGAGAGTTCGTGGTCAGTTGATCGACTAGCTCCTTAGGTAATGTATTTTAAAATCTTAATCTCCCCTTAATAAGGGGAGATTATCTGAAGTTATCTACCCTTATTAAGAGTGAGTCTCTTTAAAGCTGGCGCAGTATCCGGAAACCAACGTAATTTGATGCTGTATTAGGTGCAATAAAGAGTTGGCTGTGGCTCGTGGCTTGGTTTGGAGAGAAACTCCAAGAGCCACCCTTAGTGACACCTCTTGAATCATTCGTCCACTCCCAAACATTGCCAACGACGTCATAGAGCCCGAAGCCATTAGGAGCAAAGGTTTTAACGGGTGACGTGCTTGTATTAGACCACTTGGTACCACCCCATCCTGTGTTTGCCTGACCCGCTCCAAATGAATTCCCCCACCAATAGGGTGACTGACTGCCAGCAAGTGCTGCAATTTCCCATTCGGTTTCGCTCGGAAGTCGATATTTAAATCCAGTTTGTTTTGATAGCCACTTAGTATAGGAAACCGCATCTGTCTGGCTGATACATACTGCAGGAGAGTTTGCTTTCTGCTTAAACCCTGGGTTACGCCAGTAGCTATCTGTAATTGGTACAATTTGAGACTCTTCTACCGTTGTGCAAATTTTCTTAAGTTCTGCGTCGGTTTGATAACCTGTGAAGTTAACAAAGGTTTCAAATTCGCCAACCGTTATTGGTGTTGCGGACATAGCGTAAGCTTTGTTGACGTTTACTTGTTTCGCACTGTTTTCACCGATGAGGTATTGGCCTGAACCAATAACAACCATCTCTGGCGCTTTGGATTTATTTTGTAATGCGTCGGCAAACTTTCGGCCTGAATGAGGAACATTTTCTTTTTCTCGCAATACAGCTCTTAACGTATGGTCGCTCAATATATTCAGCTCTTGATGGAAAGATCGGTATCCTTCTTTTTCAATCGTCACCATATGGCTACCTACAGGTAACATGATGTCGAGAGGTGTACTACCATACCGAACACTATCCACCGCGACTTTATCTTCGTACTGGTTTGAACGAATGGTGAGTGTTACCCACTGAACCTCTTTTTTCTGTTCGTTGTTTGGTTTTGCGCTCTCATCAAAGCAGTAGCGAGACTCTACATCCAACAATTTACACGGAATGTTCTTAGCAGGACGTGCTTCCATGGTGACGTCTAAGATGGTTTGGTAGCGACTGTCATCAGCAAAACCATCTTTAGATGTTTTCTGTCCGACAACATGGATGTTTAGCGACACATTGGTTAAATGTTGCTTGATCAGTTTTTGCTCGGTCGTATTGGCAATGAGTTGATTTTGATATTTTCCGACTGCTTTCTGCAAGGCGAGATTTTTAGTTTGGTCTGCACATTGTGCAATGGTCATGTTTTCTTGACAGACATTAGTGAAACTGGTTTTTAGCTCGTCTTGTTGTGTAAGCTCTTTTCGCAAGCGCTCAATTCGTGCCCTTACTTTTTGGTCCGCGAGCTTATTCAAATCGGCATTCAGCCTTTTTTGATCGATTTCAAAAAGCGACAGGTCGGCGTATAGCTCTTGCAATTTTTGTTCGGATTCGAGACGAACCTGTTGATTCGTTTTGACATCTGCCCATGCGCTCTGATAAGCACCTTGGCTTGGTCTCAAGTCGATATCAGGCTCATTGGTGACTCGACTGTAATCTCGATCGAGCGCCTTTTTTGTCTGCTCAAGCTTTTTGCTCAGTTGAACAGATTGCCTTTCAAGTCGGCTTTGTTCATCTTGAGCTTTTTTGATAGCCGTTTTTTGCTCTGCTACTTGTTTGGCAGAAGCGTCCATTTCTGTTTTTTTGGACTGTAGCGTATCATCTGCTTGCTGAACTGTTACGGTAGCAACGGTATCCGTTGCTAGCACCGCAAAAGGAATAAAGCACAGAGACAATGCTAGTAGTAATGCAGGTAAACCTTGTCGCATGATCGTAATTACTTTAATGATTAATCGGGTAATTTATCCATTCTATACGAAAACGCCACTTTGTCAGAACATATCATTGCATGATATTGGACAAAATGGCGCTTAATAATCAGCTTTGTGAATTCCGGCAGGTAATCACAGCGTTAACATCACCGATAAAATAGCGGTAATGTAACTAACTTAGCTTTCTTTGCTGTTGAGTAGTTTTACCCAAACGGTGTCGCTGCCGTTTATCGTAATGACACGATTGTAAGTTTCGTAGCCTTCTTTTGATACAGTGACTTGGTGACGACCTGCTGGTAATACGATCTCGACAGGCGTACTTCCGTACTTAACACCATTGATGGTCACGGAATCATTGTATTGATCTGAACGAACCGTCACATTTGCCCATTGCTTGTTTTTATTGTCCGTTTTCGTTGATGCTTGGCCTTTTAAGCAATATCTCGATTCAACGTTCAACAATTTACATGCTGCGACGGCTTCTGGTTTCGCCTGCAACTGAGCTTGCATCTGTGTGCTGTAAGAATTGCTACCAGCAAAGCCACTTTTAATCAATTGGCTCTCTTGAACGTGGATGTTCAATTGAACACCATCAAGGTTCTGCTTAGCAAGCGTTGTTTCTGTTAATCCTACCAATAGTTTAGATTTGAAGGCTTTAACGGCTTTTTGCTTCGTCAGATACTTACCCTGATTAGCACATTCGCCAAGTGTCATTGTGGTAGAACAGGTTGTTGTGTAGCTTGTTTCTAACACATTGCTTTCTCGAAGCTCCGCATTGATACGTTTTACACGAGCCTCAATATGAGATTCTTGTAAGTTCTCATATTCATTATTAAAGCGGGCTTTTTTCTGTTTAACCTGAGAAAGCTTCACTTCACTTTCCGTTATCTCTTGACGGTTAGCCAGTTGACTTGCCTGGGTTTCTTTTAGCGCTGCCCAAGATTCTTGATACTCTTTTTGGAAAGAGGTCAAATCAGTATCGGGATCATCAAGAAGTCTCGAATATTGCTTATCAAGTGCAACTTTAGAGCGATTTCTCTTCGCTTCTCTATCCGATGCATCTCGCTTTAGAGACGCACTTTCTTGTTGTAAGCGTTTGAGATTTGCCGATTCGGAATCAAATTCTTGATTTACAGCATCGATGTCGGCCTTCTTTTGGTCAATTTTTCCATCTATCGCAATGACAGGATCCACTTGTTGTGTTTCTTCTGTTGCGAAGGATACTGGCGACCAAAAGGGAATTAGCGCAAGAAAAAGCGCTGGGATACGGCGTGTGATCATAAGTCCCTGCATAACATTTTAGATTAAGGCAAAATGAGCTAGATTAATAATTAAATTTGCTACTCAGCTTTCACTTCTCTGAGCTCTTCAATAACAGTCAATAAGCATAGCATTATTAATGATATTCTTTAAAGCTTTATGATAATTTTTGAGCTGTAGAGAATATATTACGAGTTGACCATCACAAAATATCCATCTTAAGATTAGAGCAAACATTAGCCGTAAATTATGTGCACTTGATCATCGTTCCGAATGTTGAACAACCGTAACGCTTTTGACTCCTTATTTCATTCATGATTAGAATGCAGGACTATACTGTAATACGATTGACGATTTTAAGGTGCCTTTACCGTGGCGATATCTGACGAGAAACGTAAGGCGTTGATAATGTCAGCATCTGAGTTTGCGCCTAAACCTGCTGAATTAGTGACGCTACCCAATTATATGAATAGCCATGATCATGATTATTCTCAGGTTGTTATTGGGTTAAAGGGGCAGGCCGAATTTAATGTTAACGGTATTGGTAACTTAGTAAAACCGGGGCAGGGGGTAGTTGTTACTGCAACGACGGATCATGCTTTTGGTGGTGTGAATAATAATTCTGATATCTTGGTTCTAAATCTACCGACTTTAGCCGATGACAGCCCTGTTCTACTACAACGACTAAACCATCTTTCTCAGTCGGATGTTTATTTTCAGCTGGACAATCAAATTCGTCAGTTAATTAAGATGTTGGTTATGGAGATGGAAGAGCATCCACAAGATTTATTGTTGAGCCGTGCATGTAACGATACGGTTTTGGCGTTATTGCAAAGACATTCGTCGACCTTTCAAACGAGTAATAGAGACGCAAGGTTAGATATCGATGTTGTCGATAGATACATCACTCATCATCTTCGAAGAAAAATCTCGGTAACACAGCTTGCAGGCAGCGTCTTTCTGGGTGAGAGTCAGTTTCACACGCTGTTCAAATCGCAAACAGGGATTACTCCACACCAATATGTACTTAACAAACGGATTGATTTTGCTAAAGAGCTTATTGAACAAGGTAAGTATTCATTGAGTCATATTGCTGACTTGGCTGGTTTTTCTGGTCAAAGTACCTTTACCCACGTATTTACTCGTCTTCACGGTTTTTCGCCCTCCCAGTATAAAAAGCGTATCCATAATAAATGATTTGTATCGAATAAATTAAAAGTTAAGGTGAGATTTGTTCAAATTTTGTTAACAACCGAAGTTTTAGACAAATAAACAGGAGTTTTTGACAACTACTGCCTTCCTCAGCAAAATACACTGCGGCTATCTAAAGAAACGTTAGAGATTTTTCTGATGTTGAGATTGAGGAATGTGGATGTTTAGAGCAACTGATGTGCTGACGACAGGCCTCGTTGATAAGCCTATTGACGAAATCTGGTCACTTATCTCTCCACTTTATATGGTGGATGAATCTAGATGGTTAACAGAGCTACTTCCAATGGCAACGCCTTCGGAAGATGAAAAAAAGCAAATTCAGCAGCAAACAACAGATTTGATCAAATCTATTAGAGCAGACAAAAAATCAATTCAAATGGTTGATGCTCTATTGCTTGAGTACAGTTTAGATACTCAAGAGGGTATTTTGTTGATGTGTCTTGCAGAAGCATTGATGCGTATTCCTGATAGCGCAACCGCAGATGCATTAATAAAAGACAAATTGACGGTTGCAGATTGGAAGTCCCACCTACAGAACTCAGATTCTGTATTTGTTAACGCTTCAACATGGGGACTTATGTTAACGGGTAAGGTTGTTGGTTTGTCGCAATCAGAGACCAAAAGCCCAGCAACTGCGGTTTCTAGGCTCGTCAATAAGATGTCTGAGCCTGTTATTCGACAAGCGATGCACCAAGCGATGAAGATCATGGGGCATCAGTTCGTATTGGGTCGAACGATCAAAGAAGCGCAGAAGAACGGTAGAGAGAATCGAGACAAAGGCTATGATTTCTCTTTTGATATGCTCGGTGAAGCCGCGGTAACAACTCGGGATGCACAAAAATATTTCAATGAGTACCTAAGTGCGATTCAAGCTATTGGAAATAGTAGCCCTAGTGCTGACCTAACCACCGCGTCAATCTCTATTAAACTTTCCGCGTTACACCCAAGATACGAAGTCGCGAATGAAAATCGTGTGATGAGTGAACTCTATGCCTCGATTCTTAAGCTTGCGGTGAAGGCAAGAGCGTTGGGTGTTGCTATTACTATTGATGCCGAAGAGATGGATAGGCTTGAACTTTCGTTACACCTGTTTAAAAAGCTATACCAAAGTACTGAAATAAAAGGGTGGGGCAAGTTCGGTCTTGTGATTCAGTCTTATGCTAAGCGCGCATTGCCTGTTTTGATGTGGCTTAATAAATTGGCCAAAGATCAAGGCGATGTTATTCCAGTGCGTTTGGTTAAAGGTGCTTACTGGGATAGTGAAATAAAGTGGGCTCAACAGTCTGGCTATAAAGACTACGCGGTGTACACACGAAAAGAGGCGACAGATGTTTCTTATCTTGCATGTGCGCGTTTCTTATTGAGTGAACATGCTCATGGAAATATTTTCCCTCAGTTTGCTAGCCACAATGCCCAAACTGTTACCTCGATTGCGGTGATGGCGAAGCATACTGACTATGAATTTCAACGATTACATGGGATGGGAGAATCTCTATACCACCATGTTATCGACACGTATAAATCGAATGTTCGTATTTATGCACCAGTTGGTAACCATAAAGATTTGCTTCCTTATTTAGTGCGGCGCTTATTGGAAAATGGAGCGAATAGCTCTTTTGTACATAGACTCGTTGATGCCCGATGCCCTGTCGATTCTTTGACTGAGCATCCTGTAGATATGTTGTTGGGTTGTTCCACACTACATAACAATAAAATTCCGTTACCGTTAGAAATATTTCCGGGGCGTCAAAATTCGTCAGGGGTGAATGTTGATATTGAAAGCCAATTGATACCGTTTGAGAGTAAAGTGAGCGCTTACTATGACAAGAATTGGACCGCAGGTTCGGTCATTGATGGACATTCAATATACGAAAGCATGATCAAGGACGAGATCAACAATGTTCAGGTGACAACACCTTATGATCGAAGCAAATTAGTGGGGAACGTTCAATTTGCCACCCTTGATCATGTTTCCAAAGCGATTGCAGCATCAGAGCATGCTTTCGACATGTGGCAAGAAGTCTCAACTAGCCAACGTGGACAATATCTAGAAAACTTAGCCGATTTGTTAGAAAAGAACCTCGCGGAACTCGTCGCTCTATGTCATCACGAAGCTGGCAAGACAATTCATGACAGTATAGATGAGGTTCGTGAAGCAGTAGACTTTTGTCGTTTTTATGCAAAACAGCATCACGTATTTGAACCGGAAACCGTTACCGGGTTCGATGGTTCAATACAGACCATTACCCGCGGTGGTCGTGGTGTTTATGTCTGCATCAGCCCTTGGAACTTCCCATTAGCCATATTTTTGGGGCAGATTACGGCCGCGTTAATGGCCGGAAATACAGTGATAGCTAAACCAGCTGAACAGACGTGTTTGATTGCAGCGAAAGCGTTTGAATTGATTAAACTCGCCGGTTTCCCAAATGGTGTGGTGCAATTACTGCTTGGTCGAGGAGCCGATATAGGCGCAGCACTGACGAGTCACCCATCTATTGCAGGTGTGGCTTTTACTGGTTCTACGGAAACAGCAATGCGCATCAATCAATCACTCGCGATAAGAGACGCCGCTCCAGTTCCATTTATAGCCGAGACGGGTGGTCAAAATGCGATGATTGTTGACAGTACGGCATTGCCGGAACAAGTGGTGAGAGATGTTATACGCTCAGCATTTGCCTCTGCAGGGCAGCGTTGCTCGGCTTTGCGTGTCCTTTATGTGCAAGAAGATATCGCCGATAGGATTATAGAACTTATTCAGGGCGCGATGGATGAACTATACGTTGGGTTGCCTTATCGGCACAAAACGGATGTAGGCCCAGTCATCGATACCGTTTCGAAAGAGAAGCTGTTAGAGCATATCGGTAATATGAAACAAACCCAGAAATTGGTCAAAGAACTCAGCCTTTCTAGTGAGTGTGATTCAGGTGATTTCGTACCGCCGTGTGCGTTTGAGATCGATAGTATAGGAGCGTTGAAGAAAGAACATTTTGGCCCAGTACTGCACATCATTCGATTTAAAGCCCACGAAATACAGCAGATTGTGAGTGAGATTAACCAAACTGGATACGGTTTGACACTGGGTATCCATAGTCGAAATGAAACGACTTATCGTTGGATAGAGAAAAATGTACGCGTTGGTAACTGCTATATCAATCGAGATCAGGTCGGTGCGGTTGTAGGTGTTCAACCGTTTGGTGGTCAAGGGCTATCTGGCACTGGACCTAAGGCCGGTGGACCACATTATCTCTACCGATTTACTCAGGCGAAAACAGAAAGAGGAGTGGCATAATGGGCGAGATACAAAAGAGCTTTGATTACTCTTTCACGGCTTGGGAAGAGTGGAACCTAACGGATATAGACTATCGTTCTGAGTTGCTTGGTAAATTTGTGAACAGTTTACCCAGTGGTGTTATTGCCGCGGGTAGATTTCAATTAAATCAAAGTCAAAAGGTGACGTCGACGGCTTATCAACTAGTTGGGCCAACAGGCGAAACGAATGAGCTATATGTAGCAGGAAGAGGGGTCGCTATATTAGCGATCGACTCTACTCACGACAGTGCCCATTGTGCTGCAATTGCCTTTCTTGTTTCTATGTTGGCTGCTGGAAACAGCGTTATCGTTTGTTGCGATGACGAAACACTGACGCAGCTGTTAGCAACAGTATCTGTATCAGAAAGTTTGCTTAGTAATATTGTTCAATGTCTTCCTTTCAACAGCTATAAAGCGCTGATGGATAAAGATATTAAAAGTTTTGCTTTTGTAGGTAATACACAAGCGGAATTAGAGATGAATAAGTTGCTTGCTTTACGTACTGGCGCGATTACTGCGCTGGTATCGGAAACGGATCTAGATGGGCTTCCACAGTCGCAAGATCCTAAATTGGTACTTCGTTTTATTACAGAACGTACTCGTACTATCAATATTACCGCGGTTGGTGGTAATGCCACGTTACTTGAATTAGGTAGCGAGACCCGGTAATCCCCCGTTCCTTTTTTATCCCCTCTAATGATGGAGGGGCATGGAAGATTTTTAAGATAGAGGATATTTTAATGATAGAAAATAGCTTTGCTATTACAGCAACATTTGCTGCATATTTAATCATGATGTTGGCGATAGGATACTATGCATATCAACGTACATCGAATTCTAGCGACTACTTTCTTGGTGGTCGTTCGTTAGGTCCTTGGCCCGCGGCGTTATCTGCAGGGGCATCCGATATGAGTGGTTGGCTCTTATTAGGTCTGCCGGGATACGCGTATGCTGCAGGTATTGAAGCATTTTGGTTGGCCGGAGGGTTGCTTATAGGCACATGGGCAAACTGGTACATTTGCGCGAAACGCCTAAGAACCTATAGCGTTACAACGGAGTCATTGACGATACCTGAGTTTTTAGCTCGTCGTTTCGGTGATAAATCTAAGCTCATTCAAAGTATCTCTGCATTCTTTATTTTGTTGTTTTTCCTTTTCTATACCAGTTCTGGTTTAGTTGCAGGTGGTAAATTGTTTGAGACTGTTTTTGGCCTTGATTATAGCTATGCAGTAGTAATTGGTGCGATTTGTGTGGTTTCTTACACCTTATTTGGTGGGTTCCTTGCGGTGTCTTGGACTGATTTGGTGCAAGGTTTATTGATGTCGGCAGCGTTACTCATTGTGCCGATTGCGGCAATGCAAGGCGGTTTCGGGCAGCTAACTGCAGATCTAGCCACAATTAACCCTGAACTACTCACACTTTGGAATGATTCCAAGGGTGAGCCTTTAACGGCTGTCGCTATTATTTCATTGGTCGCGTGGGGACTTGGTTATTTTGGTCAACCCCATATTTTGGCACGCTTTAAAGCTACGCGCACAAATCGGGATCTTACCGTCGCGCGTCGCATCGCTGTGGTGTGGACGGGTATCTCCATGGCGGGTGCATTACTTGTCGGTTTAGTGGGTTTAATTTACGTCACCAATTCACCAATGGGTGAACTGGCTGATGGTGAAAAAATATTCATGGTGTTAGTGAATGCTATTTTCCATCCTGTCATCGCGGGTATCTTACTAGCGGCCATCCTTGCTGCCATAATGAGTACGGCTGATTCCCAACTTCTGGTTTCGTCATCTGCACTGGCGGAGGATTTTTACAAGCAAGTATTCAAACCAGATGCCACCTCAGAAGAAGTGGTTAAAGTCGGGCGTATTGGTGTGATTTTTATCTCCATCTTCGCACTGGTGTTAGCTGCAAACCCTGACAGTTCTGTTTTAGGCCTTGTTTCTTATGCTTGGGCTGGATTCGGCGCTGCATTTGGCCCGGCAATCGTGCTTAGCTTGTATTGGTCTCGGATGAATAGAAATGGTGCTCTAGCGGGTATTGTTGTGGGTGGCATTACGATTGTTGTTTGGAAACAGTTATCTGGCGGTTGGTTTGATGTGTACGAAATTGTACCAGGTATTATATTCTCAACGATCGCGATAGTTGTTGGAAGTTTGGCATCTAGTGAGCCAGAACAAGTGGTGATAGAGCAACACAACAAGTATAAAAGATTGTTAGATGAACTTGAGTAAATTTGATCTAGCTCAAACATCGTAAAAATGAGAAGTAGAAGGGCAGAGTAGTCTGCCCTTTTTTTGTGATCAAATTCTTACATATTGAAAATAATTTTAAAGTTTTTACATTAATCTAATAAATCTGGACTTTTTAGGTTTACTATTGATTCGCTTTTTATAACTCATTCATAAGTTTAGATTTTAGGAATCGACCATGCCAGATTTGTACTGTTCCGCATGTAAAAGAACAACCGCCCATAAATCAATAATGTGCAGAAACGAGATCGTTCCTGATTCATCTATTGGGCAGTTTTTCAATTCTATCGGACAGATATTCCGTGGCAATCATTACTGTGATATGAAAGCACAACTGTTTTGCAGGGAGTGCAATTGCCAACACATAAAACTAGAAAGTGATATGAGCGGAACCAAAATGAATACAACAACTCAGGTGAGCCTGAATTGATATCATAAGATTCGATGTTTAGATATTACAGAATAGATAAGAAAATCCAGATAACGAGTTATCTGGATTTTTTTCTTTTGTTTCTAAGGAAAATCTTTATATTGAATGGATGAATTCTTGGATGAAGAAGGTTGAGCAAGGATATGGCTCAAAACTTAGATAGAACCGATCGCGAAATATTGCGTATCTTGCATAAAAAAGGTCGCCTCTCAATGGTCGAATTGGCGAAACAAGTCCATTTAACAACCTCACCATGTTCCGATAGAGTTAAACGCCTTGAAAAAGAAGGTTTTATTAAAGGCTATCACGCAGAAATTAGTGCAGAAAAACTTGGTTTAGACGTGCAGGTCTTTATACATATACGTTTAGACCAATCAAGTTTTTCTATATTTGATAGGTTTGCCAAAGCGGTCAATTTGATGCCTGAAATAGAAGAGTGTTATTCACTATCAGGCGATTTTGATGCAATGATTAAGATTCGAGTTAAGAACATGAAAACGTATCAAGTTTTCATGTCTCAGAAGCTAGGTACTTTACCCGGTGTTATACAAACTCGTAGTGAAGTTGTCATAGGTGACCACAAAGATAGTTTCGGCGTCAATGCTGATATGATCACTTCGGAATAGTATTAAACAAGCAATATCGTTTTTATGGAAGATCGACAGTGATGGTTTTACCTCCGTACTGGTGGATAAAGTCATGTGCTCGAACCGTAACATCAAATCTATAGGTATCCTTGCTCGTTTTACTCACCTGCACATCTATAATGTTGGCTTCCCCGGCAAGGGCTGAAAATGGAAGTAACAGTGCTGAGATGATGATTGCTTTGGTACGAACGTACATTGGCTAACTCCGAAAATGACAATAGGGTGTTTTTCTTGATGGAATTCACTTTACACTGTAAATGGATCCTCTAAGGGAATAAAAAGAGAATTGTCATATAGATAGTTCTCTTTTTTTGTTTGTACAGCTTTGTAAGTAGATTTAACTTTCTATCAATAACAACTTTAGTTTTGCTAATGTAATTACCACACCAAAAAAGCAATCGATTGCTTTCGGAGTATTCGAAAACTCCCATAATTTCCTTTCATATGAACGACTATTCGATATATTATCCACAATAAAATCAGGGATATAGCTAGGTGTGGCTAGCTAGCTATACGTCAAAAATGTCTATTTATAGTAGGATTACACAGTGTCAATTAAGAAAATGCTTTGCTCAATAGTAGGGCTGTTGGTTGTTGGGATGGCGATTCTAATATTCAGCACCCAACACTTAGTACAAAAGATTGAAGGTGCCATCGAAACCTCTAAACAAGTCGTCAATATTGAAGTGAATATGTTGATGTTGCGAAAAAATGAAAAAGATTTTATGTCACGAAAAGATCTTAGTTATCGTGACAAATTCCAAAATAATCTAGAAATTCTTCATACTAAAATAGACCTATTGGAACAAATGCTAGTAGAGGCTGACATTCCGAATTCTAATTTGTCCTCGTTGACCTCCACATTTGATAAATACGACAACGAGTTTCATAAGTTGGTGAGTATCCAACAAGAAATAGGTCTAAATGAAAAAGACGGGGCGTATGGTTCTTTAAGAGAAGCTGCACATACTATCCAAAGTATTACGCAGGAGAAAAATAACAAGTCTTTAGAGATACAACTGCTTTTATTACGCGGTTATGAAAAGGACTTTATGCTGCGTCTTGATGAAAACTATGCAACTCAATTTAATCATCAGTTGACTAAGATGGCGGCCGATGTAGATTCAACTAACAGTGAAAACATCGAACTCACTTCTAGTTTAAAAGTTTATAGAGACGCCTTTAATCTATTTGTTTCGCTATCAAAACAAAAAGGATTGACTGAAAACGAAGGCATTATAGGAGCGTTACGCCGCGCAGTTAAGCAGAGTGAGTCACTACTATCAGAAGAAGTCGAAGTATTAAAAGGTAAGATTGCAGCGGTTCAAAAGGAAACAAAATTGATTCTTATTTCGCTGAGTTTAGGAATAACTCTGGTTATTGCTTTGTTAGTGATCTTTATCGCCATTAAGATCTCCAGCCGCCTAAAAATTGTAATTCTGACCATGAATGATATTGCTGAGGGGGAAGGGGACCTACGAGTAAAACTTGATACAAACGGGAACGATGAAATTGCAGAACTAGGACGAGCTTTTAATGTATTTGTTAGTAAAATTCATCATACGGTAAGTACGGTTGCAAAATCTACTGAGCAACTTGCCTCTACCTCGGAAGAAATGTCGGTTGTGATGGATCAAGCTCAAGCCGGTGTATACAAACAACAACAAGATATAAGTCAGATTTCAGCTTCCATTGAAGAAATGAATGTCACTGTACAGGATATAACGCTTAACTCAACGCAGGCGGAAGCAGCAGCTGTGCAAGCTCGTCATGACGTTTCTCAAGGATGTGAGGCGTCTGATCTCAGTATCAACAATGTAACTGAATTAGCGAAGGATGTTGGCGGTACAACGAATATCATCAAAAAACTGGTTACTCATAGTAACGATATTGGAGGCGTATTGACGGTTATTCAAGAAATTGCAGCTCAAACCAATCTACTCGCACTTAATGCTGCCATCGAAGCCGCTCGAGCTGGTGAGTCTGGCCGCGGGTTTGCTGTTGTGGCGGATGAAGTCAGAACGCTTGCAATGAGAACTCAGGATGCAACGAAAGAAATATCAACCATTACTGACAGTATTCAGATTGACGCGCAAAGCGCGACTAAGGTTATGGCGAATAATGAAAAACAGGCGAATAGTACCGTACATCAAGCAACATTAGCCCACGATGCGTTAATGCATATTACCCAGTCCGTTGACGTTGTCACTGACATGAATAATCAAATCTCGGTGGCGACGGAGCAACAGAGCCAAACAAGTAATGAAATTGGCCATCATATGGCTGACATCAATCAAGTTTGTGTGGAATCGGCAACGGGAATGGAACAATTATCTGTTGCTAATAAGGAATTGGTACAGATGACTTTACAGCTTAACCAACTGATTAATAAATTTAAGTTGTAGCAGAAAATGTACTTTTTGTAAGTAGAGAATAATTTGAGCACCGTCACTTATGGTGCTCAAATTTGTAGAAAGCTTTACACTGTAAATAGAGGGAACTGTTCAAAGAATAAGGACATTCGCATAAACGTCACTCTATTCATCCGTAGAAAATTTTCGTTAGCATTGAGCATGTACCCGCTTAAAATAACAGTTTTACTTTCTTTACTTTGCCAACATTCGCACGGCCTCCTGCCATTATTTGGGTAAGTTTCTCTTCCTCAACGATCAAATTGACAATGATTTCACTTTTTGACGCGGGCGTCATGAAATAACCTTGTTCGATCACTATTTGCGGTACTTTGAAATTCATATGGTCAAATAGATAGGCGGCTAAACTGCCTGCAGCCATGCCAGTAGCCGACTCTTCAGGAATGGCGTAAAGTGGCGCAAACATGCGCGCAGAGATATCGTGATCAGGTTCCACGGCATCAGTGGTGAAGGCATAAAAACCGACGAGGTTAAACTTCTCACTAATCCTATTTATAGCATCTAAGTTAGTGTTGATTGCTTGCAATATGAGATTGTTCTTAAGCGGAATGACAATAAAAGAATTCCCTGTGTTGGACACCATAGGGCGATACCCTGTTTTCAAGTCATCAAGGTTTAAGGACAGGGATGTCATGACAGCCAAAACCTCGTCATCGTCTAGCTCGGTATAAAATTGAGGTTTTTGTTCCATAAATGCCATCCCATCTTGCAGGATAATATCTCTTGTTCCGTCGATGGTTTCTTTAGTTGCATACCGCTTGTTCAGTTCGTTACTTTGCGACAGATAAGAAAAGGTCGCGACGGTCGCGTGGCCACAATGGGCAATCTGTCTATTGGGAGTGAAAAACTCCAGTTTACGATCGGCGATTTGTGAATGGGAAACAAAAGCGGTTTCAGCATACTCAGCGAGCCTCGCGATTTCTTGTTTCTGCTCTTGACTGTATTGATCTGCGTTGAGTACCACGCCAGCTGGGTTACCACCAACGCCTTTAAAAGTGAATGCTTTCACTTCCATTACCGATACTTCGTTAACTGCTTCAATCATTATTGCCTCTGCAATTCATTTTGTGTACTTGCATAAAATATATTAGAATCTTAATATCGTGTAAAACGAATATATTCGATATCATTAATCGAAATTGTCGATAGTAGGAGCACATGGACACTAAACAACTAAGAACTTTTCGCTCTATCGCCCGTAACCTGAGTTTTTCTAAAACCGCGGTAGAGTTAAATTTTGCCCAGTCCACTGTATCCGCACAAATCCGTACACTGGAGAACGAACTGCGTTTAACGCTGTTTGATCGTTTGGGTAAAAAAGTGGTGCTGACTGACGCTGGAAAAAGTGTGCTCCAATACGCTAACCGTTTTATGGCTATCGAAGAGGAGTTTATTGAATCGTTAAAAAGCACCACGAAAATTTGCGGTGAACTCAATATTTACGCGCCAAATACTATCTGTGTTTACCACCTACCACAGGTGTTGGCTCAGTTTCGAGATCAACACCCCCAAGTTAACTTTAAGCTTCGAGCCCACTTCGGTAGCGCCCGCGCATTAACAGAGCTAAAAGTGGGTAACATCGATCTTGTCATGGTTATGGAAGAAAATTTTAGCGACCCTGAATTCAATATGACGGCATTACGAGAAGAAGAGTTAGTCTTTGTCTGCCATAACAATCACCCTCTGGCCAATCGTCGATTATTAGAGCTAAGCGATCTGAAAGATGAGAATTTTATTCTCACGGAACCTACCTGTGGTTACCGTGCTGTTATCACCCATGAGTTTTCGAAGCTAGGCCACAAGTTGGATCCTGTTATGTGGTTTGATAATGCAGAGGCTATAAAAGAGTGTGTAAAGAACAATATGGGTATTTCCTTCTTGCCCAAAATTTCGGTCGAAGCGGATATTATGTCGGGGAAGTTAAGACAGCTTGATGTGCGACAAGGGTTTGATAAGCGTATTCAATTGCAATTGATTACGCACAAAGATAAATGGATTAGTCCCGTTCTGAAGGCGTTTATCGCGGCACTAAACGAGAGCTTCATCTTATAGAGTTAGGGCAACATATAGGATGTTCCTTCTATACTTGCTATATGTTTTTTTAATGACTTGCAGAGAAAATCAATTAAGACTCTCACCCTCGCGTTGGCTGCCATATCTTTGTGGGCTAATATCCATATCCAATCTCTAGCCACTGGGTCTACGTTGGATATACGACGAATCCCTTCAGTGTTATCACCAATGAAACAAGGCAATGATGCAATGCCCATGTTTTGTCTAATCGCTTCAAGTTGAAGCACATCTGAATATAGATCCCCTTTAACGGGAATATCAGGATAGTTTGCTTTCCAAGCCCAACTGAGGTGACGGTCAGCACTCCCCCAGCCAAGCCAATGGCAGGTTTCAGGTTCGTTTACTAAGTCGTGCATAGCAAGGTAGTGGTCGCTAGCATACGCGGCCCAATGAACTTTTGCGACTCGCCTACCCGAAAGTGAATCTGCTGGGTTGTTAACGAATCTTACCGCCACATCTGCTTCACGGTTTGCAAGATCGCTCATGGTATAGGCCATGTGAATTTTAAGATTAACGTTTGGGTAGAGTTCTATAAACGTGTGTATATCGGGCATTAATAAATGTAATGCAAATCCATGGGGGATGGTTAAGCAGATATCACCTTCTAGTCGAATATCCTTGCCTGCTAATTCTGTTTCTATCGTATTAAATTCCTGATTGATCAGCTGTGCGGAGCGATATAGCGATTCACCCGCTTGAGTTAACGAATAGCCAGCGGATCGGCGATCAAATAGTTTCATCCCTAAGTCATCTTCAAATTTTTTTATGCGCCTTGCCACTGAGGTGTGATGAATTTGCATTCGTGATGCCGCTTTCTTCAAGCTTCCCATATTCGCAATCGCCAAGAATACTTTCATGTCGTCCCAATTCATGTACACCCGTTCCTTATCTCAAAGTATTTATTTTTAAGTGATTAGCTGGATTACAGTGGGTGCATTTATGCATCTACTAATCGCAAGATTACGTACTATGATGCAATTATGCAACTCTATAGAATGACTTAGCAGATAATCTCAGCTTTTACCCTTCTTGAGTCTAATGACCAATTTGGCAAAGTTATTGTCAGTTTTTAAATCATCAAAAGGATTAAACTATGTCTATAAAATTTTATGCAGATCCGGGTTCTGGTAGTTGTCGAAGAGTAAGTGCCGTCATAAACCATCTTAATATCGATGTCGAAGAAATCTTTGTTGATCTGCTTGCTGGTGGGGGACAACAACCGGAGTTTCTGAAGATCAATCCTACCGGTATGGTTCCAGTTATTGTGGTCGACGACCCTGTTCAAGGTGAAATTATCTTATCAGAGGCGGCCGCCATCATGTTGTATCTGTGTGAGCAATATGGTGATTCAGAGCTGCTACCAAATAACTCACGTATGCAGGTTCTTAAATGGATGTTTTGGGCGGCAGAACATTTTCGTCAGGCGGCTCCCATTTACTTTGAAGAAAATGTCGTTGCTCCATTAATGGGGAATCAAGCGAATGACTCACGTTTAATCGAGGCGGATAATTTGTTGAAACGTCACGGTAACATATTAAACAATCACTTAGAGGGTAGGGCGTTTGTTGTCGGTGATCATGTGACATTAGCTGATTTTGATTTAGCGGTGGCATTGAGTCAGATGTCTCGTAGTCACGCGCCATTTGCTCAGTTTGAACATATTATGGCTTGGGAAAAAAACCTGTATGACAATGTGAATGCATGGAAAACAACAGGTGATAGGTTACAACAGAGAATGAATACAGCGCTAAAGAGCAATAACCCAGAATGAAAATGATGCGCTCCAACGAGGGTATGAGTTTTGCGGTGCAGAAGCATTGCCATCATTTACTTGTTTGGACGTAATCAAAGTACCTGATAGTGAAAACAGTCATTGAAAGATCAATGACTGAAGGTATTAATTTAATTTCTATTTTTGCTCGTTTTGACTAAAAGCCCCGGTAAAGGTTGTTGTTACCGGGGCTTTAATTTGTTTTTGCGATGACTGTTTTTTCTTCAATATAGGCAGGATTATTAGGCTATAAAAGAAGAGATAATACCAATTATTCCACCAAATACACCGCCCCAGACTACAAGCCAACCTAGGTGCTGTTTTATCATATCTTGTACCATCTTCTTAACCAGTTTTGGAGTGAGCTCGTTTAAGCGCTGATCAATGATGTTTTCGATATTCGCTTGAATCTCATCCATCATTTGTGGCTGTTCGAATTGGTCTTTAAGTGCCTGTTTAACCTCTTCGCTTTGACTGATTTCTATCACTGATTGCTGCATTTTTTCAACAAATGGTTGCTTCAGCGGTAATAGTGCTTCGGTACCACCAACCATGGTAAGCATGCCTCCGAATGAAGAATTGGCAATAACGTCAACGAGCGATTCAAAGGTCGGTTCGAAATCGATGTGGTTAATGACGGGTGCCAAATCGAGTTTTTTGCCGCCAATAATTTCTTGAGTGAGAAAACGGTCGATGTTCTCAGTCGTAAAGAATTGTTCCATCATCAAACTCTTTATCGCAATTTTGAATTCTTCAAATCGTGCAGGTATGACGCCAGAGCCATATAACCCTGGTACTTTTTCAAATAGCATGTGTACGGCTAGCAAGTTGGTGATCGCACCAGAGAAGGCAAAAAGCCCAGCATACAGTAGAATTTGATTATCCGATTGGTAGCCAGCAGCGAGTAAACCTAATGCAATAAGGTTAGTGATAAAACTTTTATTCATATTTTGCTCAAGAATCTGTTGTTCAAGTAATGATTGAGCGAGATTTTAGAGAGTAAAAGAATAGATGTGAAGTAATTTAATCATAGAGTCTTGATACCTTGTTAAAAAGGCGACTGTTTAGGTCGCCATTCACTGTGATATTTATTCGGGCTTATCGGGGTTTTCTTCCTTACCAATAAAACCGCCGGTTTGATGCGCCCAAAGCTGAGCATAAATACCATTGCCTTGAATCAGCTCTTGGTGCGAACCTTGTTCAACGATTTGTCCTTTATCTAATACGATTAGCCTATCCATTGCTGCGATGGTAGAAAGGCGGTGTGCTATGGCAATGACGGTTTTACCTTGCATTAGTTCGATCAGGCTTTCTTGTATTGCCGCTTCTACTTCTGAGTCTAGTGCTGAAGTGGCTTCATCCAAAATAAGCAATGGTGCATCTTTTAGAAGGACTCGCGAAATCGCTACTCGCTGGCGTTGACCACCAGATAGCTTAACACCTCGCTCACCAACTTGAGCATCGTACCCGCTGTTTCCATGCGGATCCGTTAGGGTGTCGATAAACTCATGAGCCTGCGCTTGAATGGTGGCTTTTAGCATCGCTTCTTCGCTCGCATCCGGTTTGCCATAGAGTATATTTTCTCTGATAGAGCGGTGCAGCAATGAGGTGTCTTGGGTTACCATGCCAATATTGGCACGTAAAGAGTCTTGGGTAACCTCTGATATGACTTGACCATCGATCTTTATTTGTCCACCTTCCACATCATGGAAGCGTAACAAAAGGTTAACTAGTGTTGATTTCCCTGCGCCAGAGCGACCAACTAATCCAACTTTTTCGCCCGGCTTTATATTCAGATTCAGGTGGTTGATAACCCCTTTATCTTTTTCACCGTAATGGAAGCTTACGTTATCAAATTGAATGCCACCCTTATCAACTTCAAGAGGTTTTGCATCTTTGTTGTCTTCTATATCAATGGGTTTTGAAAGCGTGGAAATGCCGTCTACCACGGTGCCCATGTTTTCAAATAACGCACCGACTTCCCACATTATCCACATCGACATGCCGTTTATCCGTAAGGCCAAACTGATCGCGATGGCAATTGCGCCAATGGTGATCGCGTTTTCCATCCAAAGAAAAATAGAAATCGCGGCGATCGAAAATACTAAGAAATAGTTGGCAATCTCTACACAGATATTGAAGCCTGTCACTAAGCGCATTTGTCGATAGACCGTATCCAAGAAACCGTCCATGCCCTCTTCTGCGTATTTGGTTTCTCGTTTACTGTGAGAAAATAGTTTGATCGTTGCAATATTGGTATAACTGTCCACAATTCTACCCGTCATGGTAGAACGGGCATCGGCCTGTTCGGAAGCGACGGATTTGAGTTTTGGAACAAAGTAAAACTGAATGCAAATATAGGCGGCTAACCAAACCAACATAGGTAACATTAATCGCCAATCGGCTTGAGCCAACATGACCACAATAGAGGTAAAATAAACGATAACATAGACAAAAACATCCGCGGTTTTCATCACGGTTTCTCGCACCGCAAGGGAAGTTTGCATCACTTTTGTGGCGACACGTCCTGCAAAATCGTCTTGATAAAATGAGAGGCTTTGTTTTAATAAGTATCGGTGCGCCATCCAACGAATAGACATTGGATAGTTTCCAAGCAGGCTCTGATGGATCGTCAGTGAGTAGATGGTAACGAGTATTGGCATCACAACCAGTAACACTAAACCAACTGCCCAAAGTGTGCTGCTATTCTCTTCAAGAAAGGTGTCTGGGTTACTGGTCGAGAGCAAATCGACGAGTTCACCCATAAATCCAAAAAGTGAAACTTCAATAATGGCAACAATGGTACTGAGTGACGCCATTAATAGCAGCGGTTTTTCGAAACCACGAGTATAGTGCCGACAAAAAGCAAAAACACCGGTTGGTGGTTGTTGTGGTTCTTCTTCTGGGAAGGCTTTTGTTAGCCCTTCAAAAAACTTATACATTCGGTCATCCTCTTCCCATCTTGTTGTTGTTTTTTCTTCAATAACGAGAAGAATTCGTTGAATAATAGATGGGTTATTTTATCAACACACACTACCCCAAACTTAAAAAAAAGGACATTATTTTCCATTTCATGTTGAATGTGCATATTTGCGTAATAATTATGCTTACCTATGGATAACTCAGAACAAGAAGAGGCATTTATAACACTGTGAGTGAATAGATATGCTTAGGTGTAACACTGTATTAACAAGGTTTGCTTATGTTAGTTACCGAATTTGCTCTCTATGGCAGCGAAATCGCTTAGTTTGTTCGTGTAAATGGTGTCAAATTCAGTTAAATGACATTTAACCTTCTGTTTACAATCGATGTAATGAATCTAAAATGGATATTTATGAATGAACTCAACTCAATCAATGCAGTATTTGCAAGGTGTCCGTTCACTTCAAAATGCGAATTGTGTGGTGATGGTGCCGCCGAAAGAGTTTTGCTATAACGCAGAAACAGCAGAAGATAATGAATTTCAACACCGGGTCGAATTGAGTGCACAGCAGGTTCGTGAAAACGCAATGGCGGAATTTAATTCGATGGTAGTTGGCTTGCGTGCAGAAGGTGTACAGGTTGTTGAATTTGACTACCCTGTCGCGGAAAGAGAGACGCCTGATGCGGTGTTCCCAAACAATTGGTTTAGTACCACGTCGACAGGTGAGTTGTTTGTTTTCCCTATGGCGTGCACAAATCGTCAGTTGGAGGTCCGCCCAGAGGCCTTAGCTAAAGCACTTGTTGATTCAGGTCGAAGGGTAGGCTCTCATTCATCATTGGCTTCGTTTATTGAGCACAATGCTTATTTAGAAAGTACTGGTGTGATGGTGATGGACCACATTAATCGTACCATCTACGCGGCGTTGTCTCACCGTTGTGATAGAGAAGTATTAGAAGAATACGCTCAAAAGGTAGGGTATGAACGCGTTATTTCATTCCAAACCGCATTGCCTTCCGGTCAGCCGATCTATCACACGAATGTGATGATGGCGGTAGGGGAGTCATTTTGTGTCATTTGTGATGAGCTTATCCCTGAATTTGAACGTCGCTTTGTAATTAAGTCTCTAGCGAAAGATAAGCAAGTGATCTCTATCTCGCTTGACCAGATGAATCACTTTTGTGGCAATATTCTTCAACTAGAAAATGCCAATGGCGATAAAGTGATTGCCATGTCTCAATCAGCATTTGACGCTTTTACCTCTGCACAGAGAAACCAACTATCGACCCATGGCAAACTACTACCTTTTGATGTGTCAACCATCGAAAATATAGGTGGTGGCAGTGTTCGGTGCATGTTGGGTGAAGTGTTTTTACCAAGAAGGTAAATAAATTGAGCTCGAGGTAGGGATATACTACTGTGCACTAAATTTAACGCTGATTAAAACAGAAAACACCTGCGTTTGCAGGTGTTTTTAATTGATGAGCGATGTCATTTTACTTTGCGGTTGAATGGAGTATCGCTAACGACATCGGTGCCATTAATACATCACCCTCTGCGTGACGATTGACTACTTTATCCATACTGGTATCACAAATCGTCACCCAGCGTTGATTGTAGTTGTTTGGTAGCTTGAAACGAGCTGGAGCGGTGGCTTGGTTGATCAGATAGATCAGCTCGTCACCTTCTTGCTCGATCCCAAGGTGCAGAGCGACGGAATTCTGCGTGTTCCAATCGTCATGTTCCATATGTTCGCCATCAGCTCGACGCCAGCCAACTCTGTTTTGATTCCGTTGTTCACCACTAAATGCCCTGATGAAGGGAACCATATATTGTTGGCGTGCTGCTAACATATCGCTGATCCAAGCCTTAAACAGATCGATACGATTACATGACCGCCAATTAATCCAACTCAACGGACTATCTTGGCAATAAGCGTTGTTGTTACCATTCTGTGAGTGAGATTGAACATCTGCGGTCATAATATGAGGTATACCGAACGCAAATAGCAGACTGGCGATAAAGTTACGCTTTTGCTTCTCGCGAACGGCCTTTATCATCATGTTGTCGGTATCGCCCTCAATACCATAATTATCAGAACGGTTATCACCGTGTCCATCATGGTTATGTTCACCATTTGCATCGTTGTGCTTGTGGCGATATGAGACAAGATCTTGTAGCGTAAATCCGTCATGGTAGGTGATGTAGTTGATGGTTAACTTTTGAGGCCAACGACTTGCACTATATAGATCTCTTGAACCCATGATTCTGGTGGCAAATTCTTTTAGATACCCATCATCACCACGCCAGAAACTACGGGTAATATCGCGGAATTTATCGTTACACTCATTCCAACCATCTGGAAACCCACCCACTTGGTAGCCGTTTGGCCCGATATCCCAAGGCTCTGCAATAAGTTTCACTTCTCTTAGTACTGGATCTTGCGCTACCGATTTGAAAAATGGGGAATGATAGTTAAAGCTATCGCCATTTCTGCCCAACGTTGCCGCAAGGTCAAAGCGAAATCCATCGACATGAAACTCTTCCACCCAATATCGCATGGAGTCCATTACTAAATTAAGCATCGGTTGATGCATTAAGTCAGTAGTGTTGCCGCAGCCAGTGTAATTGGCGTAGTGGGGGCCATGTTTTATATAGTTGCGAGGGTCGAGCGCTTTAAGATTAAAGATCACCCCACCTTCTCCTCCTTCAGCCGTGTGGTTGTATACGACGTCGAGAATCACCTCAATACCATGACGGTGTAACTCACGAATAGCGGTTTTTAGCTCTACAACCGCATCACTGTCTGCATATCTTGGGTCAGGAACCATAAACAGATAGGGGTTGTAACCCCAATAGTTCACTTTTCCCATTTTTAGAAGGTGTTCTTCATGCATACATGCAGCCACAGGAAGGAGCTGAAGTGTAGTGATATTCTGTTTTTTGTAAAAATCGAGCATGGTACTGCTTGCCAAGCCTAAATATCTTCCCTGTTCGGATTCTATTAGACCTTGATTTAGTTTTGACACACCTTTGACGTGAGTCTCAAACAATACGGTTTCTTCCCTTGGTATTCTAGGTGGCTCAGTACCTTGCCAATCAAATGCAGGATCAATCACCACACATTTACTCATCCCCCAACTTTTTTGGTTTGAATAAGGTGTAGCGTAGTGTAATGGTTTCTCTAATGCCTTCGCGTAAGGGTCTGATAAAAGAAGGCTTTCTCCATCGTGTGTGGTAATTGCATAGCCGTATTTTTGACCTGCTTTTACATTCGGAATGTAGATATGTCGTATGCCGGCATACTCATTGACGAGCGGAAATAATTCATATTCATCATCGTTAGCAAATATGGCCAAAGATATGTCTGGGCAATTGGGCGCATGGATAGAAAAATTACATCCATTGCCGTCTAATGTAGCCCCTAAAGGGTGAGGCCGTGAGCGTGTGTCTGTCATTATTTATTCTTTTTTTATAAATTGTTGGCTTGTTGCGAACTTCAAGTAAAAAGGGATGTCGAACAATAGTCAACACATCATATGTATCCATAGTAAATTAATTCTATGTCTCAATAGTAATTTATTTTATTTTTTTTCTGCCTAATGGGTAATCGCAGATATATATTGAAACATGATGACATTAACACTTTGTACAGTGGTTTGGCTCCTATTCAGCCTCTCCTACCCCCATATTTAGTGATCCAGTATACAAAATCATCTCTAATCTAATTTTCTACGCCTCTCTACTCCCCCGAAAATTCGCGTAGGGCGGAGGAAGTCATCCGTTGTCCGCTTACTTATTATGCCTATCGTTGAAACAAAACGGGAGGCGACTCCCAGACAAATTCTTTTTTAATGGTTTCTTTTGTTCTGCCTTTCAAAGGAAATCTAGGAAGTATAAGAAACATAATTATTCGTTCAGGAGTTGACGAGATGAAAAAAGTAAGCGTAATTGCTACAGCAGTGGCAAGTGTATTATTTGCAGGTTCTGCTTTAGCAGAAGATAAAGTAACTGAAGGATGGACAGTAAATGGTTATGGTCATCTTCTGTATAACGTAGGCCAGTCTTTGGCTCTAGAAGAGACTTACCACCATCGTCGCGATTACCGCGCTGCGGGTGCCGCATTCTCTGGTAACCCTACTCAAGTAGAGTTTACTGTGACAAAAGGTAATAACTACGAAAGCGGTGCTTGGTCTAAATATGTTCTGAAAACAGAATACGGTAATAACGAAGGTGGTAATGGACGCGGTTTCTATACGTCGTCATCGGGTAACGAAGGTCATTTAGAATCTGGACAACTTGAGTTTAAAGAAGCCTATGTTGAACTAGGCGATTTGTCTTATTTTGCTGAAGGTCTGAGCATGTGGGCAGGTCAGCGTTACCTAAACCGCCAAGCGGGTATTATCACAAAAGAATTCTGGAAACAATCCTCTGGTGTTGGTACGGGTCTTGAGTATAACAACGCTGGTGTTGCAATTTTGTCTGCTGATCCAGGCGAAGGAAGCTGTACTAATCCTAATGGTGCAGAAACGAGCTCGAAGCAATGTAATTTAGATGCAGATGGCGCTAGCACAACAGTCACTTCTGCTGATTTTTACTACTATGGTGTGGAAGCATTAGCGGGTCGTTTTGATTTTGACCTTAAGCTAATGAGTCGTACAAACGTAGACGAAGCATCAACGGCTGAAAACGGTGTAGGCGCTGCAATTACTTATTCTCGTGACTACTACGGTTTGGATGGTTGGACGACGACTGCTTTAACCTATGGTCAAGGTGTGGCGGCTAACCGCGGTGTTAACTTTGGTCAGTGGAGTGGTAATTGGCAGAAAGACGATGAGTCGATTTTCTTCACTTCTTACGGTGTTGTAAATATTTCTGAAAACGTACAACTAGGTACTGAAGTCACTTACTGGGATCTATCTAACTCAGAAACAGATTCGGTTTGGGGTTCAGATGATGGATTGTCTCGTTTATTCTTAGGTGTAACACCATCATATAAAGTTAACGAAAACTTCCGTATGGAAGCCGTGTTAACATATTCAGTCGAAAGTATCGGTAAAGCGGAAAACTGGGGTCGTGAAGACGCAGATACAAGCTTCTATTCAGCAACTTTGGCGCCAGTATTTACTGTGAATTCAGATTACTGGGGTCGTCCACAACTTAAGCCTTACGTAACATACATGTCTTCAAGCGACAGCGGTTACGAATGGTCTAAAGGTGGCGACGATAGCGAGACTCGTGTTGGTATCGAAGCTGAGATTTGGTTCTAAGGTATTTAGAATAAATTGAGTATTAATAGGCGGCCTGAGAAGGCTGCCTACATTAGTTTTAGGAGTTTGTATGAAAAAAACAGTGTTAGCTTTTTTATTTGGTAGTGTACTTTTTGGTTGCGCCTCTAGTTCAGACGAAGTGAATAAGACTGATTTAACAGTTATCAATGCAGAGGTGTGTTGCTCTAGTTATTCTGATTTTTCATGGACTCAACTAAGTACAACGGAAGAGATTGAATTTCAAATTGACGACTCAACGCCGGTGTGGCGCTTTCCGGAAGGTAAAAGTCATTTTGCTTCATTTATTTTCGCTGAGAAATCTAGAACGGTGGAGATAACGTTAAGCAGCAAAATGAAAGAGAAGTCGGTTTTAGCACCGAAAGTAGTCACGTTAGACAACCGCTTTAATGTCGTTGACGAATATGATTTAGACGATTTCAAGATAAAGTATTCTGATGCTTTTAGTCAAAATAGGTATGAAGCGACGATTACCTTCGACGCAAGTAAAACACCTTATCTCATCATATATACTCCTCAGGATCAGATTGGCCATAAAATCACCATCCCACATCCTGCGAAAGTGAGAGCAATCAATAGTGGCGACCCATTACCTATCGTTACAGACCTCAAATATGAACATGGCTATTTAGGTGAGTTGGAAATAAAGCTCAAAACTTTATCCTTAAATAACTCGGTTAAGAAGGTCTCTCCGAAGGCGATTTCTGTCGCTCAACCTGAATCTGTTCTTTTTTATGAAACGGCCATTAAGCAAGCAGTAAAAGTTGGTGACATCCCTAAAGCACTAGCACTTCTTGAAGAAGCTAAAGCATTAAATATAGAAGGTGCACAAGAAGCCTTTGTTAATGCGATTAATAGTCAGAAGAAATAACCTTGAATTAATTCGTTAAGCGGTGACGACTATGAAGTCGCGGCTTAACGAATAGTAAAAATACCTGCCCTTATTAAGTTCTGTTTTACGCTCAATACCTGATAGTGACCACTCCAAACTCTGAAAGAACGATTGAACTCAATCTTGAAGAAGTGACCACCAAATGAGTGAAGCATTCTTTTAACTACTACCATTTTTTATATTTCGAATGCATAGGCGGCAAGGGGTGGCAGTTGTAGTTCCATCTCTCCTATACCCTCAGCCACTTTTATTTCAATTATTCGTTGATGCTCAATCTTTTCCTTGAAAATATGGAGCCCATTTGTCAACGATAACTGCTGAATCAAAAGGGTAGGGACGACCAATGTTTGTTTACAGTGTAAATCTGCACTGAAATTTACCGCGACAATGACGGTATGCTCGTCTTTCTGTCTGGCGAATAGAAAGATGAGGTCCTTCATTGGGCCCAATTGGTCAGAAAGAGGGCTATATAGGTCGATATAATTCCCCAACAGAGCTGGACTGTTTAGGGAATAGTTGAGGACTGAGCGATAAAAACCCCTAAGTTCTTTCTCTGTGCTACTTAATAGAACGCCATCAAATGCGCCATTATTGAACCAACGTTGGTGATGAGGTACGCCAATATAGTCAAAAATAGAGGTACGTGAGGGCTGCCCAAACCCTCCATTTTCTGCGCCGGGTTCTCCTACCTCTTGGCCAAAATAAATCATGGTAGGCGAACTGCCTAGTGTTGCAGAAATTAACATTGCTGGGCGAGCCAGATCAGCATTGCCTGCAAATTCGGGTGAAGCAATGCGTTGTTCGTCATGGTTTTCTAAAAAGTGCAACATATGATGCTCTATATCAGCCAGTGTCTTCTGAATTTGAACGATAGATTGTACCGATTTCTTTTTTTGTATTATTGCTTTAAGCGTGTCGTAAAGGTCCACTTTGTCGTAAAGATAATCCATCTTGCCTAAATGAATAAATTCTCGATAGAGCCTCGGTTGGTATACTTCCGCTAACAAAAATGCATCCGGTTTTTTGCTTTTTATTGTTGAGTTTAGGAAGCTCCAAAATTCAACGGGTACGAGCTCCGCTACATCATATCGGAACCCATCAACGCCCTTGTCTATCCAAAATAATGCAATGTCTCTAAATTTCTTCCATGAATCAGGAATTGATTGTTTTTGCCAAAATTCATTATGTTCTTGGTAACATTTGTCGGCGAATTCAGTTGGAAGAATTGGAAAATCTTTACTGCCGTCTGGCCTAATTCCATAATTAATCTTTACGGTTTCGTACCAATCATCACAATTCGGTTTGGCAGAGCGAGACCCATTACCTGTCCATTTAGCGGGATATTCAACATATGGATGCATCAACGATGAATGTGCTTCACCACCTAAAGGGATTTGCCCATCCGGACGTTGAAATGGTTCGTTTGCAATGTAATAAAAATTATTGTCTCTGTGATACTCAAGATCTGTATTGTCACTTTCTCCAAAATCTAAAACAGAATCGGGATTATTTAGGCCATGGTATTGTCGAGCAACATGGTTCGGCACGATATCGATGATAACCTTAAGACCAACATGATGAGTTCGCTCGATTAAGGCTTTAAACTCATCCATTCGTTTTTCAATATCATTAGCAAGATCCGGGTTTACTTGATAATAATCTTTTATGGCGTAAGGCGATCCCGCGCGTCCTTTGACGATCGAAGGATGGTCATCACGAATACCTATATCAGAGTAATCGCCTATCAGAGCATGATGGAGTACGCCAGTAAACCAGATATGAGTAACACCAAGTGTTTTGATTTCTCTTAGTGCTAATTCAGTAAAATCGGCGAACTTACCTACTCCATTTTTTTCTTTGGTGCCCCACGCAGTATTTTCGTTTCCACTATTTCCAAAAAGGCGTGTAAAGACTTGATAAATAACTTTTTTATTTAATGAATTGGACACTTTCGGTCTCTCTAAATCGCTCATGTGTTCAGTGCAATCCCTCTAATTATGGTTTATTCGTGTCAAAAACTGATTTTATGCGAAAATGGCACAATACTATTTATATACAAAATGCATTGGTTCTGGCACGAAACCCGCATGACTAGGTATAGAAAAAGTCGTCAATAGTTTATAGTGTTTCTATTGTTAATAATGCCTTGTGCGTTTAATAAATCATACGAAAGATAAGTTGATAGGAGCATCGTCAACGTATCATTGCTCATGTTGTAAAAGGCTGCAGATAAGTTTATGAATTTTATGACCATTGCTGTTGGGGTTACAGGTATATCGCTTATCCTAATTGTTGGCTGGATGACGTCACTATCCGTCAAGAAAAAAAAGCTTTCTGAAGAAAAAATAGAGCGCGAGCGCGCATATCGAAGGGCCATAGAACGACAACGCGAGGAAGAGAAAAAAGAACGGCTGTTTAAGGCAGAAACTGGCCATATACCGACGCAGCTATTTTTAGCTAAAGAAGCAGAGATTAATAACCCTAGAGAAGCGCTTCATTGGTATGAACAGGCCGCAGCGCAAGACAACGAGATGGGTATGTACGGTGTGGTTCGAGTGTGTAGTCGTGCAAAAGAAGATATTGTTCTTATTGAAAAATCCAAGTTTTGGCAGATTGCGATTGAAGCTCACAATGGAAATCATCTTGCTAAATTTGAAATGGGCAAAGCATTAATTGGCGGACAAGGCATCGAACCAAATATAGATAAAGGTATCGAGACTATTGAAGAGGTTGCCAATAATGATCATATTGAAGCGCAGATATACATGGGTGATTGGTATATTGCGGAAATGAACATGCATCCCAACCCCAAATTGTCAGCAGAATGGCATTTTAAAGCCGCTCAGAAAAACAGCCCAGAAGCGCAAATAAAACTCGGAGAGCATTATCGCGATGGCATCGGAGTAGATAAGAATATTCATCGAGCGACGTATTGGTATGAGGTTGCTGCTGAGCAAGCCAACCCGAGAGCCCAATATTTTGCAGGGGATGTTTGGATAGGCAGAGGAGCGAAAGGTAATGCTATTGCCTACTTATGGCTTTTTCTTTCTGCGTATTTTGGATATGAACCTGCCAAAGCGAGACGAGATGATGTTGGGAATATTCTTGGTGTTGATGCCGTTGTAGGGCTTCAAGAAATGGCTAAGCCTCTGCTGAGAAAGTTAGCAGACGGTGCGATTGAAAAGCATGCGATGATCAAAGCACTAAATAAATTGTATAAAAGAACCGCTTATTTTCCTGAAATAGATGGCAATGAGTTTTTGGTATATGAAAATAATGGTAGTGAACCTAAACAGAAAAAGTCTGAAAAGAGTAATAAGGATGATGGTGAAGGGCTAGACTTCTCCTTCTCTCTCATTGACAAAAATTAAGACTCCTTCTTTTTACAACGGCTTGATGGAAAGAATGTATAGTCGAAAAAAAACCAGCCCCAAAATGGCTGGTTTTTTTATGTGTTAAGCGTAAACGGTTACGCTTGTTCTGATTTACACACTGCCGCTGTAAATACAACGTCTGTTGAACTGTTTAGTGCTGTCTCAGCTGAATCTTGAATAACACCAATAATAAAGCCAACACCGACAACTTGCATGGCAACATCATTTGAGATACCGAACAGGCTACACGCTAATGGGATAAGTAATAAAGAACCACCCGCTACACCAGATGCACCACACGCCGATACAGAGGCAACAATACTTAGAAGTAATGCAGTAGGAAGGTCAATACTAATGCCCATTGTATGTACTGCTGCAAGAGTTAATACCGTAATGGTAATTGCTGCTCCAGCCATATTAATGGTGGCACCTAGAGGAATCGATACGGAATAAGTATCTTCGTCTAGTTCTAGTTTTTCGCATAAAGCCATGTTCACTGGAATGTTTGCAGCACTAGAGCGTGTGAAAAATGCGGTCACACCACTTTCGCGTAGGCATCTGAATACAAGTGGGTACGGATTTTCTTTGGTTTTAACCCAAACAATGATTGGATTGACAATAAGCGCGATAATGAGCATAGCACTTAGTAGAACAACAAGAAGCTGAGCATACCCGGCCAATGCTGAGAATCCAGTTGTAGCGAAAGTACTCGCCACTAGACCAAAAATACCAAATGGTGCTAGGCGGATAATAAACCGAACGATTTGTGATACGCCGTGACTTAAGTCTTCAAATACCGCTTTGGTTGTTGCAGACGCGTGATGTAATGCAAGACCAAGTCCAACAGCCCATACAAGAATACCGATATAGTTCGCTTCTTGTAACGCGTTGATTGGGTTATCAACTAACTTAAATAGAAGGGTATGAAGAACTTCTCCGATACCTTGTGGAGGTGTCGTACCTTCAGCACCCGCGACTAACGTTAAGGTTATTGGGAATGCAAAGCTTAGTAGAACGGCAGTAAGCGCTGCTGAGAATGTACCTATCAAATATAAAATAATGATAGGACGCATATGTGTCTGTTGCCCTTGTTTTTGGTTGGCAATAGAAGCTGCTACAAGAATGAATACTAAAATTGGAGCGACAGCTTTTAGTGCACCTACGAATAGGCTACCTATTAAACCGGCATCTTTGGCATTTTCTGGCGAAATAGTCGCGAGTACTACACCGAGTACAATACCGACTAAAATTTGGAGCACAAGATTGCCACTAGCAAATCTTGCGATGAGGCTGTTGTTGTTTTGCATGGAATTACCTAATTATTATTTAGAATTTGTTATGTCGAAACCCAATGTCTAACGCATAGGTAATCGACCTACATATATTATGTTAGATAGAGAATCTGTCTATAATTAAGTCATACTTTAATCAAATAATGATGATAATTGTGAGTAAGTTAGATGTTTATATTCTCTAACTGTTAAGGAATGGTTAATGAATTGATAAAAAGAAACCCGAGTAGACGTTATCCGCTCGGGTTTCTTTTATTTGCTATGCAACAATAGGTTAATTGTCATCCCCTTTTTTTCTATCTCTGCTTTTGCTCTGCACGGTTCGGTACATTTTACTTAGTTGTTTGTTGTGTGCTCTCTGTTCCGATATCGTCGCACTATTTCTTGCTTGTTCTCTCATTAGCTTGAAATAGTTGTCCACTCTACGTGGATCGATTGATTCGGAATCGAGTGCTTTTTGAATGGCGCAACCTGGTTCGCCATGATGTTGGCAGTCTGAAAAACGACACTGTTTGGCAACGCTCTCAATATCTGAAAACGTTTCGCTTACGCCTGATTCGCAGTCTGTTAGTTGTAACTCTCGCATTCCGGGCGTGTCTAGCAGTAATGCACCCGATGGCATCATGTGCAGTGTTCTTGATGTCGTCGTATGCCGACCTTTGCTATCGTCTTCTCGAATAGAGCCAGTCGATTGTAGGTGATCATCTAACAAGGTGTTCACTAAAGTCGATTTTCCGACACCGGAAGACCCCATAAATGCGACTGTCTTGCTTTGTTTACACCAATCAAGCAATCCGGCGGTGCTATCGTTATCTAATGCGTTAACCACTTCGATCATAAGCATATTATCAAGTGCTTGGACTTGTGCTTTTTTCTCGTCGGTATCATTACATAAATCGGCCTTGGTGAGCACGACGACAGCCTCAACCTCGGCATCATGGGCGATAGATAAATACCGCTCTATTCGGCTAAGATTGAAATCTTGATTAAGTGAACAAACAACAAAAATAGTATCTATGTTCGCTGCAATAAACTGTTCTTGTGCCTTTGGTCCTGCTGCTTTACGTCGAAACAGTGAATGCCTGTCTAACAGTCGAACAAATTGATCCGAACTATCTAGAAGTACCCAATCGCCAACGGTCATTTGAGGAAGCGAATGATGGATAGGTAATGATAACAAACCGACTTCACACAATAGCTCATAACCGGAGCGATGGTGTGCTGAGACTCGAGCGATACGGTTGTGTTCGTAGTCTTCTAACGTAAGTTGTTGTTGGAAAAATGGCTGCCAACCAAGTTGTGGCAAAGTGAAATTTGAATTCATTATATAAACCCTGGATGTCGCTATGACTATCTGTTTCATTGATCAGGGGTGAATAACGATTACTTCAATCTCATTTGATAATTTCAAAATGTGAGTATTGAATATAGAAGCTTAACCCCGGTAAATTACATCACCGGATAATAGGAAGGATAAAGCAAATAAACGCGCTTAACTCTTAGCCATTACCGAGTGGGTTCTGATTACAATCATTGTGTGTCCTCCATTTGTGACTTTGTTTTTAACTCAAAGAGAATGATAGCAAAAGAGAGGTGCATTATGAAACCTCTCTTTTATTCTATCGTGATTTGACTAAAAAGGTTGTCGTTAGTGCTTCATCTTCATCCCTTGCATTACCTTTTTAATTTTCGCGGTAAAGGTTTGGCTTTCGCCGTTCGCAAAGTTAATCGTTACGTCGATCTGTCCATCTTCTTTAAAGTCTTGTTTGAGTTCAAAGAGCATGATGTGTAAGCCACCAGGCTTTAGCTCGGTCGTTCCCATTGCTGGGATACTAATCGTGTCTACTTGACGCATTTTCATTACGTCACCGTCCATAACATGGGTATGAAGCTCAACTTTCCCTGCGGCTGGTGTCGACGCTGAAATAATGTTTTTTTCGATTGAGTCTTTGTTTGAGACAACCAAAAAAACGGCACTTGTAGGTGCATTAGGTGGTGTTGCTCTGGCGTAAGGGTGTTGAATTTCCACATCAGATGCCAAGGCAAATGACGAGAGGAATAGCGATAAGGTTGAGGCTAAAAGTACACGTGTTTTCTTCATTTTAATTTCCTTATAATTTGGCGAATGTTACCTTCGCTTCTATATGATTTTCTGATTGCTTTTAGTTTCAGTTATTCGGTTTTGAGTACATCTTCGATCGCGGCAACTATTGGACTTGAGTTCATGGTGTGGGCGACTTTGGTGATCAAAGTCCCATCCGGTTTTAGGAAATAGAAATAAGAGCTGTGATCCACTACATAACCGATAGCAGAATCTTCTAATTCTGTTTTTCTAAAAATGACACCATAGTGATCCGCAACAGGTTTTGTTGTCGCCATAGGGGCAGAAAAACCTTCAATATTGGCATGGAAGTATTGTGCATATTGATGGGCTGCGTTCGCTTCATCTCTTTCAGGATCGATGGAGATAAACATAGGTCTAAGTTGCGCCAATTGTCCTTCATTAATGCTGCTAAGCGCTCCGGATAACATCGCCAGCGATGTTGGGCAGACATCTGGACAGCGAGTGTAACCAAAATATACGACTCGAATTCTGTTGTCGGTGACGTCAAATATGTGTGTTTCAGTATCATCTTTACCGTTGAATACGGGGTCCTTAATGATCTGCATAGCCGCTTCATTTTGTTTCTCTAGAGCAACATCATTTTGCATATCCATATATACTTTTACGCTGTAGCCAAGCACAAAGGCGATAACTATAGCTAAAGACCAATTTCTACTCATCTTTCCATCCTAATTGCGGCATAAACTTCTTTATTACCGTCGGTCAATGTTCCTATCCATGTCATTTTATCTTGTGTGCAAACGGGCAACATTATATTGCCTATGTATCTGCCGCTTGATTGTTTAGTTAACTGGTATTTAGCGATACCCATATCCATCTCGAAACCCTGAAGAGAGAGCAGTAAAGTATCGCTAGTGGTGTCTTCCCAATTAACCTCAATCATGCTTTCCACCAATGGTTTGGCAAGGTCATGTTCGAGAGTGATTGTTACACCGTCTTGTTGGCATGCTATGGTCGAGACCATACAATATTTGTCGAGACTGATGGGCTCTGCTTCTTGACTGATTGACTTGACTAGATCCGGTACAACATAACCAAGCGCAATCGCGCCAAATATTAATAGTATTTGAATAATCTTCATCGTGGGGATTATCGTGTTGAATAAGTTAATATATTATCATGATGATAGAGATAAATGACAACTGTTGTGAACAAGTTGTGAATTTTGATGGAAAATAGAACGTATTTAAACGATACGCTCTACTTCTCTAAAAATGATGGATTATTTTTTATCGGAAACCTTCTCGAGCAGTAAAACAAGCCCTATAGCCAGAAACATCATCGCAATGGACAGTAACAATTGATGTGGCTGAGAAGTGAGAGCTTCAAATTGGAAGGGTGACAGGTTTTCTTGTACCAAAGGAACGTGTTCACCGTGTGAATTTATACGCCAACTGATGGTCTCTTTCCAAGGCCATATTTTCGGTAACGTTCCTATCATTAGCCCAGTCAAAAACATTAAGGTCGAATCTCTAAAAGATTTAAGCAGCCAAGAGAGTAGATGAGAAAATGTAAGCAAACCTAAAACGCAGCCAGCAACGAATAACAGAAGTATGTCTATTTGAATGGTTTTTGCTGCAGCAAGTATCGGCGCGTACATGCCTAGTAATAAAAGAATAAAGCTGCCTGAAATACCGGGCAAGATCATGGCACAGATAGCGATGGCGCCAGCGAAGACAAAATTGATGCTAGTTGGATCCATCTCTAGTGGTTTAAGTACGGTAATAAAGTACGCAAATGCGATACCGACTACGACAATAATACCGCGAACGATATCCTTTTTTTCAACCTGTTTAAGGATATGAAAAACAGAAACTAAGATGAGACCGAAGAAAAATGACCAGAGAGGGATAGGGTGATTAACGAGTAGCCAAGAGATCAGCTTGGCAAAGGTTAAAATACTGGTAATTATCCCACCAAAAAGGCTGATAAGAAAAAAGCCATTGATATGGTTAAATGCGACTTTAAATCCTTGTTGTTTCCATAGGATAAGTAGCCTTGGATTCACTCGTCGAATACTCTCAAGAAGAGTGTCATAGATACCGGTAATAAATGCAATGGTGCCGCCAGAAACGCCTGGTACCACATCCGCTGCGCCCATCGCCATACCTTTGAAAAAGGTGATTAAGTAATTCATTAATTGATAGATTCTGATTTAAGTAGCCAAAGAGTATACAAGAATTTTTGCAAGAGAGAAAAGAGTCCGTTCTTTATCGTTCTGCAACCTATCTCATAGCAATTTGCCTTAATTCGCAATATGCGATTTGCATTATGCGAATTAATGGGTCAAGTGAGTCTTAAGTAGGTTGAATTTAGAGCGAAACGATATATATAAATTTGGCACGCATGATGCATTAGTGTTAATGACCCTTCTTAAAGCCGAGGGTCACCTAGCCAACTGACGTTGTTAGTGAATAACTATTGTTCACAATATCTATTTACCAATCGCAATTATTGCGGTTGGTTTTTTTTATTAGAACGCCCACCAAAATGCCTGATAAAAATGCTTCTTTGCATTTGCTTCAATGATTAACCCATTGCTAGATATCAATTTATCAAAAGGCCAAGTCATGACCTCTTGTATCGATGCCCTCAATGCCGCCATATTGCTCAAGTGACGTTTATCAGAATAAGAAATTTTAAGATCTCGATTTATGCCATGAGCCCACGTGAGTATTTTCTGACCAACAGGAAGCGTGTCTTGTACTGCAAATAAATGGTCACTTAATATGAGAGTACGACTGTCTGGATCGCAGAACATGACCTTACGTGGTTGATCAAATCCCAATAGCGCCGTTTGAAATAGGTCATTTTTCCATGTTAAAGGTGCATAATTGGATAACGCGCCATCGAAATTAATATCTGAGCGTTTTTGTATCAGAGTGGGTGTCGCATAAAAAAGTGCGTCTGGGTAGGTGAGCCACCATTCGGATAGATACTGATGATAGCTTGGAGAGGCACAAATGACAGATTTGACAGAACCAAGTCTAGAGAGTTCGTGCTGCAGTTGTATGCCTAAATCGATAGGGTTGTGTATTACGATTGACCCATCTATCAGCCGAATGACCACCATTCTGTGCAGGTGCGATAAACCAAACTTGGTGTAGTACATATTGGCATACCATAGCCTATTTGATGTCCATTCCTTTAGAATCATTTGGTTTCCGTGATAGTAAAATTAGCGTTCCCATCCGTTTTGCCATTCCCGTGAAACGGAAATCGCGTAGTATGAGACCCCCACTTTCGTGGGGATAACCAGACCAAATAGAAAAGTGACGAAACCAGCTAAAAAACGCCGCACCTAACTATGGGAACGATTCTATCAATAACCCATTAGATTGAGCAAATTTTCGGCAGTTTCTATTGCTTCTTTTCTATTGGCTATATTCAGCTTTTGATAAAGATTACGAATGTGAGTTTTGATTGTTGTCCCTGCCACATCTAACTCTTGTGCAATTTGCTCGTTACTGAAACCAGAGTAGATCAAGCCTAATACCTGCCATTCTCGGTGGGTTAATGGACTGGTTCTAACCAACTCCGGAATATTCGGATGATTAAGAAGCTTGTCGATGAACTCCTCATCAAAATGAATTGAGCGGCTGCGCTGCTTACTCGATATGTCTTTTACAAGCTGTTGTGCTCTATGTTTTTCGAGATCGCCTAACGTTGATTTACTCATCAGCTTTTGTAGCAGGTGGTCAATAGAAGCACCATCAATTAAGAAGTTACCTATCATTCCCGTCTGATTTGTCATGCTTAATGCGGCTTTAAGCATATCGCTAGCCCGTTCATCATCGTTCTGTTTTATGGCAAGGATAGCATCCACAATAAGATTTCTGTTTATATCGGTGATGAGTTCTGAAGCTTCGGCTTCATTTTGTAAAAATGTTAAGCTTATTTTTGCCTCATCATATTGACCAACATAGATCTGTGCTCTGGTAATATTTCGCCATTGCAGCTGCAAAAAGTGGTTTTTTGCTTCAACTGGTCGATTTGCTTTTATTAACCATTGCTTCGTGGATTCGACATCGTTGCGTGCTTGCCAATAAAGTATTAAGGAGAGCGATGCGTTAGCTGTCCAGTCTAGGTGATAGGTTGACTGTTCCAATAGGTGTTCTATCTGTTCGATAAACCTTGCGGCTTTATCAAGTTCACCTCGGCCAATAGCAATACGAGCCAACATAGAATAGCTGTGTAAATGTTTACTAGGATCGGCCTTTCCTAGTACATCAATCCCTTTGTAAGCACACTCTTCTGCTTCGTCTAAGCGATTCCAACACCAGAGTATTTGCGCTCTAGAACGCAGCAGAAACTCGTGGAGAGGCAGTTGTTGAAGCTTCTGCTCTTCAATGAGTTTAAAGGCATTATCTTGCATCTCAAATGCGGCTTGTACAAATCCTTGTGCGACTAATATTTCACTTTGTTGTAACAGTGCCCACAATGCTTGATGATATAATTGATGTTGACGGGCCAGTTTCTCGGTTTGTTGCATCAGAGGCAATGCGCGATCTAATTTACCCAATACATGGTTAACTTCACCAACAATGGAAGTGGCAACAATCCGGCTACGATAGATAGTTGTATCTAACTGGCTCAATGCCAATTCAGCCAGTTCAAGAGCAAGGACAGGGTCATTTTTATTAATCGCAACTTGTGCGAGTAAGGCGTTTACTTGACCTTGGTCGTTAGTGCTGAGAATTATCTTTCTACTTTTCATCTCGGAAAGAGATATGGTTAACATATCTTCTACTTTATTGTATCGGTGCTGGCTCTGAGATAGCCACGCTCGCAATAGAGATAGCTTCATATTGCTATACAAAAAGTCTTTATCTAATTGATTGATCGCATTTTCCAATACAATCAGCTCGCCATGATTAAACATCTTCCAACCAGAGTTGGTTATGATCTTAGCAATAAGAGCGTCATCTTTTGCCTTTTGAGCATGACGAAGAGCTTGATATGGAATATCTAACTTAAGCCAGGCTACCGCGGCTTTTTGGTGCAACTCAACTTCTTCATTTGCGATGCGTGCTTTTCTTTGATGCGCAAGAAACTCGCCAAAGAGGTGGTGGAATCGGTACCAATCTTGCTCACCTTCTAAGTGATAGATAAAGAGTCCAAAACGATTGAGTGATTCAATCATGCCGAGGGAATCTTCCCTATCGGTGAGGTCTGTCACCAAGGCGTCATTAAATGTCTCTAGTACTGAACATTGCATCAGAAAATACTTCGTATCTTCATCGAGTAAATCAAAGACCTCTTCAATCAAGTAGTCCCATAAATGCGCATGGTTAAATTGAGAAACAGATTCTGCTGATTGCGCAAGTGTCCGCTTATGATGCTGTGCTTGTAGCGCGATCAATTGCAGAGCCGAAGGCCAACCTTCGACGTAGGTTTGTAAGTTTGAGGCCGTAGCATCATCGATGCCTTCAGAGACGCGCTGATTAAAAAAACGTGTTGTTTCTTCGGTGTCAAAGGCGAGTAAACCATTGTCGATTTCGATCATGAGATCTCTAACCCTTAGGTTAGCCGTTCCCAAAGGTGGTGTACTCCTACTAGTGACAACAAGTGTCATGTTGTCAGGCATGTTTTTTAAGAAAAAACGCATGGCTTCGTGGATCTCATCTGAATCGACAAGATGATAATCATCCAACACCACATAGAACTCATTGAAATAATCAGAGAGTTCAACAAAAACTTCGCCAAAGAGTGAATGAAGTGAGGAGAACTGTCGCCTCTCCGCCAATGTTTGCGAACTGGGACATTTTCCCTCTGTTGCTTTGTTGATAGCCTGAATGAAATAGTTCACAAAACGAGATGGGTCGTTATCACTCTCGTCTATGCTATACCAACCTACGGCACTTTTATTTGCCAACCACTGGGCAGCCATGGTGGTTTTGCCGTATCCCGCAGGCGAACGAAAAAGTACAAGCTTATAGAAAGGCGCTTGTTGCAGTAAATCGAGTACTCGTGGTCTGACTATCGCGTTATGCAAACGACCGGGTCTAGTTAATTTTGAAGGTATCAACATATTTATATTCAATGAGTTATTTTGAACTGGGTGAGTCACCCGGCTCTTGGTATTTAGACAGTAAAAAGGGCTACTTATACGCCTATTTTTCTCGGTTAAGTTAATCCTACGTTAAGGGTCCCCCTGTCGTACATGACTATTCTCAAATATGTATGACCCAGCGCATGTAAATGATCATCTACGCCCCATAATTGAGTCATTTGTCACATAATGACTAGGATATGATGTAATTAATTATTTCATCTGTACATATTAGTACGGCTGAAACAATTCTAAGCTTTAATTATTTTGTGACCAAATCGACATATTTTAGTTACTTTTTTCGATAGGTCATTTTTAGCCGATTTATGGCTAATTGAGGTAAAGAGATGTACACGTGAGCTGAATCACTTAAGTTTATTAAATTAACCGTAGTAGTGTGATTTAGATCTTGAATTGTGTAGGAGTAGGTATCTACGCCCTAACTACTCCTCCTCCGATACCACGTTTATGGGAGGATGTTCTGCTACTTAAGTCAATGCAGGATATGCCACAGATAAATTGATAATTAATGAGATTTCGCTATGAAACCAACTCAACAAAAGAAATTTGATAAAGCCTCTTTCCAAGCTAATGTTAAGAAACATCTAAGTGCAACTTATGCGACCACAATAGAACACGCTGACTCTCGTGCTTGGTACCTAGCAATGGGACGCGCATTGGCTGAATTGACCACACTTGACCTATTAGAAACGGAAAATGACAAGGCTATTCAAAACGCGAAGAGCGTTAACTATCTTTCTCTAGAATTTTTAATCGGTCGCCTAACAGGTAATAACCTGATTAGTATGGGTTTGTACGGGCAAATTACAGACGCGATGACTGAACTTGGTCAGAACCTTTCTGACCTGCTTGAAGAAGAACGAGACCCATCACTAGGTAATGGTGGTTTGGGTCGTCTTGCTGCATGTTTCATGGATTCGTGTGCAGCTCAAGAATTTCCAACCATTGGATATGGCCTTCATTATGAATATGGTCTATTCAAACAATCTTTTGAACAAGGTCATCAAAAAGAAGCACCTGACGCATGGCGCGGTGTTGAAGGCTACCCATGGGAAGTTGCTCGTCCTGAATATGCACAGCAAATTGGTTTTTATGGCCATGTTGATTCTGAGTTTGTTAACGGTGTAGAAAAACGTCGTTGGGTACCAGGTATGCAAGTTCAAGGTATGCCTTGGGATCTTCCAATCGTCGGTTACGAAAGTAATACGGTTTATCCATTGCGCCTTTGGGAATGTCGTGCAATTGCCCCGTTCTCCCTAGAAAGTTTTAACAATGGTGATTACTTTGAAGCACAGCATGCGCTGATCGACTCGGGTAACATTACTAAAGTTCTTTATCCAAACGATAACCACGAAAAGGGTAAAACACTTCGTCTAATGCAGCAGTATTTCCACAGTGCAGCATCAATGGCAGACATTCTACGTCGTCATGACGCGGCGGGTCATAAAATAGCCGACTTACCTAAATATGAGACCATTCAGCTTAACGATACGCATCCAACGATCGCTATTCCTGAATTGATGCGTATTCTGATGGATGAGCGTGATCTTTCTTGGGATGCCGCATGGGCTATTTGTTCAAAAACGTTTGCTTATACAAACCATACGTTATTGCCAGAAGCACTGGAAACGTGGAGTGAATCACTTATTCAGCGTCTTCTTCCTCGTCATATGGAAATCATCTATCAGATTAACCACCTATTCCTAGCCGATGTACGTGCTAAGTGGCCAGGTGATGTTGAAAAACAACGTAAGCTTTCTATTATCCAAGAAGGTTTCCACCGCATGGTGCGTATGGCAAATCTATGTGTTGTTGGTTCATACGCGGTAAACGGTGTTGCGGCTCTTCACTCTGCACTGGTTAAGCGCGATCTATTCCCTGAGTTCAATGAGCTATATCCAAACAAGCTACAAAACGTAACGAACGGTGTGACTCCTCGTCGTTGGTTGAAGTTCTGTAACCCAGGCCTTTCGGACTTAATCTCTGAGAAAATTGGTACAGAGTGGCCCGCCGATCTTGACCAGTTGACACAAGTAGCAGAATTTGCGGAAGATAAAGCGTTCCAAAAACGATACATGGCTGTTAAGAAAGAAAACAAGCAGCGTTTAGCCAACTGGGTACAAGAAAACATGGGTATTGAACTTGATACCAATGCCATCTTTGATGTCCAGATTAAGCGTCTTCATGAATACAAACGTCAGCATCTAAACTTGCTGCACATTCTATCTTTGTATCATCGTTTATTGAACGATCCGACATTTGATATGGCACCACGTGTTGTATTTTTTGCAGCAAAAGCGGCGCCGGGTTACCACCTTGCTAAAGAGATTATTTACGCGACAAACAAAGTGGCAGAGAAGATCAACAATGACAAACGTGTTAATCACAAGCTCAAAGTTGTATTTATCCCAGATTACCGTGTAAGCATGGCGGAAATCATTATTCCTGCTGCTGACGTCTCCGAGCAAATCTCTACCGCAGGTAAAGAAGCGTCTGGTACAGGCAACATGAAGATGGCTCTAAACGGCGCGTTAACTATTGGTACGATGGATGGTGCAAACGTGGAGATTCGTGAAGAAGTAGGTGATGAAAATATCTACATCTTTGGCTTGGATGTTGATGGTGTGGAAGCTCTACGAGCGAGTGGCTATAACCCATTTGACTACTACAACTCAGATCCATTATTGAAAGCATCATTGGATCTACTTCTGAGCGATGAGTTCACACCAGGCCAACCCGGCAAGCTTCGTGCGACATTTGACAGCTTGTTAGATGGTGGTGACCCTTATCTATGTCTTGCTGATTTTTCCTCTTATGTGAAAGCACATGAAGATATGGACGCACAGTACCGTGACCAAGAAGGTTGGGCACGTAAAGCGATATTGAATACAGCACTGGTCGGCAAATTCAGTTCTGACCGTTCAATTCGTGACTATGTAAATAATATCTGGAAACTAGAAGCCGTTAAGCGCTAGTTATAAGATCAAAGCCAAGGTAGAGATTATCTTGGCTTTGATACCCAATCCATTAGCCGTTTTCATCTTGTTGAGTTGTTGGACAAAGACTTCTACTGGATTTGGTATCTATTGCGTACCCCTACTGAAATGAAGATGCTAATGCAGCTTCGGAGAAAATAATGAAACAACAATCAGCACTAAAACAAGTCGCTGAAATAGCTAGAATTGCAGATAGTTATGTCAGTGCATGGGGAGAAGATGCGACCGTTAAAGACGAAACCATCCGTCGACTGCTTGCGTCTCTAGGTTACGATACATCGAGTGATGAAAAGTTACTCAAATCTGCCGAAAAAAAGCATAAGAAAGATGTATTAGATTCTGTGCTTGTTGTTCGTGGTAGTGATCAACCTGTTGAAGTGAGTTTGAACTTAGGCGTCAGTGCACGCGAAAGCGAATTTAGCTGGCGTTTGGAAACAGAGCAAGGCGAAGTACTTGAAGGGTATTTACAATCTCAAATTGTTAGAGATGAACGCGCTGAAGGCGGGTCATTGGTATTTCAATTGCCGAATCTTGCTTGGGGTTATCACAAGCTGATTGTTAGCCGTAAACGCCGTAAGACACCTTATGAAATGACATTGATTGTGACCCCAACGGCTTGTTATAAACAAGAGCAGATCGAAGCGGGTAAAAAAATGTGGGGGCCGAGTGTACAACTCTATACTCTGCGTACTCAGCACAATTGGGGTATTGGTGATTTTGGGGATCTTAAACAGCTTGTCGCTGAAGTGGCGTCCCGCGGTGGTGATTTCGTTGGCTTAAACCCTATTCACTCGCTGTTTCCTGCTAATCCAGAAGGTGCTAGCCCGTACAGCCCATCTTCACGTCGTTGGTTGAACGTGCTTTACATAGACGTAAGTTCAGTCCCTGAGTTCGTATTAAGCGTTGAAGCACAGCAAAAAGTTGGCAGCACGGACTTCCAACATCGATTGCAAAGAGTTCGCGATGCTCATTGGGTTAATTATACTGAAGTTGCTGATCTAAAGATGAGTGTTTTGCCTCTTCTTTATAACGAATTTAAAACACGTCACTTAGATAAAGAAAGTGAGCGTGCAGCTGAGTTTTTGGCCTTCATTGAAGAAGGTGGAGCAAGCCTAAAACATCAAGCAGCCTTTGATGCGTTACACAGCAAGTTACACAAAGAAGATTCTTCGGTTTGGGGTTGGCCTGTTTTCCCTGAACAGTACCGTCATTTTGATAACGCCGCTGTTCAAAAGTTTATCGCGGACAATCAAGAATTAGTTCAGCTGTATTTTTATCTTCAATGGGTGGCAGATAGCCAGATCCATGAAGCGCAAGTATTGGCTGAAGAGAAAGGTATGTCCGTTGGTCTTTATCGTGATTTAGCCGTTGGTGTTGCTGATTCGGGATCTGAAACTTGGGCAGACGATGGTGTTCTCGTTCAAGGTGCAAGCATCGGTGCTCCACCAGATGTATTGGGACCGCTTGGCCAAAACTGGGGGCTGCCACCACTTAACCCTCTGGTCTTGCAAGAAACCAGTTACGATGCGTATATAAAACTGCTTCGAGCCAATATGAAGCATTGTGGTTCACTTCGAATTGATCACGTATTAGGGCTGTTACGTCTCTGGTTAATCCCTAAAGGTGAAGGTGCAACAGAAGGGGCCTATATCTACTATCCAGTAGAGGATATGCTTGCCATTCTTGCGCTTGAATCGCATCGACATCAGTGCTCAGTGATTGGCGAAGATTTAGGTACCGTACCTGATGAGATAGTGGATATTCTTGCGGATGCCGGTGTGCATTCATACAAGGTGTTCTTCTTTGAAGTCGCGGAGGATGGTGGTTATTATTCTCCAGCGCATTACAAAGATCAGTCTATGTCCGCTCTTTGTACGCACGATATGCCGACATTACGTGGTTTCTGGCACTGCGATGACCTAAAGATGGGCAAAGAACTTGGTTTATATCCAGATGAAAAGCAGCTTGAAGTTCTATTTGATGACCGTTTAAAGTGCAAGCAAGAGATACTTAATAGTGTTGCTTGGCATGGCCGCTTACCGGACTGCGTAGGAAGAGATGCAACCTTAGTCGCAATGGATCAACACCTAAGTGAGGCATTGCAGCTTCACCTTGCTTCTGGTTCCTCAACCTTGTTGAGTGTTCAGCTAGAAGATTGGCTAGAAATGGATAAACCCGTCAATATTCCAGGCACTGTCAATGAATATCCTAACTGGCGTCGCAAGCTTTCTGTTGGGTTAGATGACATATTTGCTCGCGAAGAAGTGAATAGGATTGCAAGAAGACTTACAGAAGTGCGTCAGGAAGCTGGAAGATAGGTCAATTTCTCGTAGAAAATATCGATCAAGTCACTCCACATTTTCCGAGAGTCCGATAGAATGGGATTCGCTAATACCCGCTTTTAGCGGGTATTTTTTGGTAAGTAAGAAATATTAACTTACGTTAGTTGTTAGTGCTTTATCAGTTATGGGAAATTCTCACTTTAGTCTGTCTATTATTAGTGATTAAAGAAGACAATGTGAGAATAAATATTATTGCATCGGGAGACGACAGTTGAAAAAAACAGAGATTTCAAAAGAAACACAAACGTTTGATCAGCTTTCTAAAGCAGCATTTGCGGATCCGTTTTCATTCTTAGGGCCGTATCATCATGCCGACAATGTTCCTTTACGAGTTTGGATACCAGGCGCGAGTAAAGTTGAGTTAGTTGTGGGTGATGAGCCTCGCGTAGAACTAGAAAGAATCAGTGGCGATGGTTTTGTCTTAAAGCAAGACAGGGATTTAAGATTTACGCATTATAAATTGGCTGTGGATTGGAATGGAACAGAGCAAATCCTCGATGACCCTTACCAATATCACGGATTATATAGAGAATTCGAAGAGCTGCATTCCCCTGTTAAAATGTATCATTACATGGGTGCACAATTAGTTACCATGGAGCGTGATGGCGAACAAGTGAACGGTACTCGTTTCTTAGTTTATGCCCCGCATGCCTCCGCGGTCAGCCTTATCGGTCCGTTTAACTCATGGGATGGCCGTCGCAATCCTATGCAGCGTTTAGATTATGGTATTTGGGGGTTATTCGTCCCTGATCTGCCAGAAGGTGCTCAGTATAAATATGAGATTAAAGGTCCTAATGGTGAAGATTTACCGCACAAAGCGGATCCATGGGGTTTTCATGCCGAGCAGTACCCTTCCTTTTCTTCTGTGGTTTACGATCATAATCGCTACGATTGGAAGGACCAGAAATGGCAGGGCAGAGAAGTCACCGAGAAACGAAAAGAAGCGCTCTCTTTTTATGAGTTGCACGCCGGTTCATGGAAGCGAAATAAGGAAGGTAACTTTCTCAACTATCGTGAATTAGCCGCTGAATTGGTTCCGTATCTGAGTGACTTAGGTTATACCCATGTAGAGTTGATGCCTATTTCAGAGTATCCATTCTATGGTTCTTGGGGCTATCAACCTGTTGGCCTATTTGCCCCAACAAGTCGTTTTGGTTCACCCGATGACTTTAAATTTTTTGTGGATGCATGTCACGAGGCTGGTATTGGTGTCGTACTCGATTGGGTTCCTGCTCACTATCCTGCCGATAGCCATGGTTTGGCTAACTTTGATGGCACGCCACTGTATCACGATCCCGATCCTCGCCGTGGTTGGCATCAAGACTGGAATTCATACATATATGATGTAGGTCGCGAGCACGTTCGTCGTTTCTTAGTATCGAATGCGCTCTATTGGTTTGAACAGTTCCATATTGATGGTATTCGTGTGGATGCTGTCGCTTCGACTCTTTACTTAGATTATTCTCGTAGCCATGACCAATGGATTCCAAACCAAGATGGCGGTAATGAAAACTACGATGCAATAGCGATGTTTAAATGGGTAAACGAAGAGGTATACCGACATTTCCCGAATGCAATGACAATTGCTGAAGAATCAACGGCTTTCCCAGGTGTTTCCGCACCTACATTTATGGGTGGTTTAGGCTTCGGGTTTAAGTGGAATATGGGTTGGATGCACGATAGCTTGTCTTACGTGCAAGAAGATCCTGTTCATCGAAAATATCATCACAACACCATCACATTCCCTCTTATCTATGCACACAGTGAGAACTACGTGTTGTCACTCTCTCATGATGAGGTGGTTTATGGTAAGCGTTCGATCCATAACAAAATGCCGGGTGATGAATGGCAACAGACCGCTAACTTGAGAGCGTATTTGGGTTATATGTATGGTCAGCCAGGTAAGAAATTGAACTTCATGGGCACGGAGTTTGGTCAAACTTCAGAGTGGAATCATGATGAACAATTAGAGTGGCATTTGCTTGAATTTTCTCGTCACCAGGGTGTGCAAGCACTTACTCGTGATTTAAATCACTTGTATAGCGGTGAACCCGCGATGCACGATCAAGATTGTGATCCAAAAGGCTTTGAGTGGCGTTTGCAAGACGCAGACGATGCCAGTATTTTGGCGCATGAACGTATCAGTGAATCTGGTGAGCGCATACTTGTGATCACCAACTTTACTCCTGTACCGCATGAGGGTTTCCGCTTAGGTGTTCCTAATAAAGGTATGTACGAGTTGTTGCTGAACACTGATGATGAGAAATACAATGGCAGTGGTTTTGAAGTGCTTAAGTCAGTGAAAACGGACAAGGTAGAAAGCGAGGGTTTAAATGACTCACTGTCTTTACATCTTCCTCCGTTGTCGACGCTATTTTATAAATTAGTGTAAGTATACTGAATACATTGACACTGTGTTGTATGGATAACGCCTTCTACTGATAAAGTGGGAGGCGTTTTTTTAGGTTTTGAAACGTTGCGGACACGCTGCCTATTGTGAGCTCATTTGCCAGCCACACGGGTATTATTCCATTAGGGTTTGCATAAGCAGTATATGAGATATGAGTCATACCATTGCTGAGTTTCTGCACCGTCCAATTTGCCTGCACATCGGTCATTCGAACTAATCCAGTTTGTTTAGGCAAGGATTGATGGGCGTCTTTTACCGTAAGTATCAGTGTGTTTTTATCAGGTTGGGAGATCGTAGAATAGGTAATCATGTCCCTGTTAGAGGTAGGCCACGGGGCGGAAAATATGGTTTGAACCAAATATTCGTTAGGTGAAATTCTTTTTAGGATTGTCGCTTCTTTAGCGTGAGCAACCCATTTCGATACGCTTTCTGCGTCGCTCAAAATTCTCATGCAGGCTTCCAAAGAGGTCATGGTGACCATTTGAGCTCGGATCTCAATTAACCCAATCTGCCTTTCTCGCTTATGGATTATGATGTCATTATCGGTCAATACTGGCTGCCAGGGCTCTTCAGCTAGCACATTGGATGCGGGCAAAAGGGAAAGAAGTATCAACCAAATCAAACCAACTCGACTGTGCAATTTTGCCTATCCTTGCATAACGTAACTGAAATTAAAGGTGGATATCGTCTAAGTCGCGCGGTATCCGTTTGATCACACATGTACTTGGCTTGGTATTACATCAAGTTTAGGCTTGAAAGAATAAAGATCCCTAAAGTGCAACTAAAAAGTGAGGCGACAGTAGTCAGTGCAATGATATTTGCCGCTAATGAAGCGTTTCCACCCATCGCTCTCGCCATGACGTAACTCGCTGCGGCTGTTGGTGCGGAGCTCATAAAGAAGATAATGCCTAACTCCACGCCTCGGAAACCAAAAAAAACGGCAGTAACGGTTATCAACAGTGGGGCAATAATCAGCTTATTAATGGTAGCAAACCAGGTCGTCAGCTGGTCGTTTTTGAGGGATTTCATATTCAATGACCCTCCTGTACACAGCAGCGCCAGGGGTAGCGTCATTCGAGCAAAATATTGACCAGCATCCATGACCATATTTGGCACGGGTACGGCCAAGAAATAGAACGCTAAACCAAGCATGATAGAGATCACTAGTGGGTTCCTAGTGATGGTTTTAATGATGACTCCCACAGCTTGAAAACGGCTGCCTTCATCTTGTTTTGGGCTTAATGCGATAACCGCAAGAATATTGTACAAGATAGTCATTGGTGCCACATAAATAGCGGCAAGGGCAACACCAGTGTCGCCGTAAGCATTGGCGATATAAGCCAGTCCAATAATTGCCGTGTTTGCTCTGTAGCTCCCTTGGATTGTTACGCCGTTGTCGTCTGAATGGGGGAAGAGACGTTTCGTTAAGATGAAAACGAGAATAAAGAAGATGAGATTGGCTGTGATGCCGTACCCGATGAGCGCCGTACTATTGGAAAAATCGTGTTCTGAGCCAACAATACTCAAAAACAACAGGGCTGGCAGTGTGACTTGAAAAACAAGTTTTGAAGCAACATCAATAAATGAATCATTGATAAGTGCGATGCGTTTGAATACCACACCAAGCAATAACATAAGACAAATAGGCCCAGTGATAGAGACGGAAAACAGTAACTGTTCAATAAAGCTGCCCATAAAAATCCTTTTGGGGGAGTGATTTATCGCGGTTTGTCATTGTTGCATACCTATCAACGAATGAAAACTGAGATCAAAAATCAAGATGTTTCGAAAATGTTACTAGAACTTTAAAGCTAAACTGATATAGTGCATTCAGTCTAAAATTGGCGGAAATAAAGTAGGTAGTAACGTGAGTGGGAAAATTTACTTCAATACAGCAGGCAAGTTTAGTATTAAGAAAAAACTGATCAATGTAACGACTCGTCTTCACCATACTATTGCCCCTAATCATGCAAAAAAAACCGCCAGAAAGTTACTGCTTACGCCCATAAGAAATCGGCCATTCAATGATGAACCAGAAGGGTTGGTGCACGGCGAAGTTGAAACGTCTGAAGGGGTAATTAAGACCTATTTGTTGGGAAGTGGTCCAACATGGGTCCTTACGCACGGTTGGTCCGGTACCTCTAGTCAATTCTATCCGCTGATGGAACATATCGCGTCAAAAGGCTTTACTGCATTTGCTTACGATCATCCAGGACATGGTAAAAGCGGCGGTGCTTATGGGCATATTCCTGTGTTTGTTTATTGCCTAGAGAAGGTACTAGATAGTGTGAATGAAGTGGCAGGGCTTGTAGGTCACAGCATGGGAACGGCATCAGCGCTTGAGTGTAAACATGTAAAAATAGCGAACTGTCCAATGCTTCTGATTGCTCCGGTATTAGACTATTTAGACAATTTATTTGGCAGCGTTGAGCGGTCAGGTTATTCAATAAAGTTATTTAAAGACGTTGTCACAGAAATATCCCAGCAATATCATTACCCTATCCATATTATTGACCCGTATCAACACTTACTGAACCGAGATGCTCAAACTATCATTGTGCACGATGAGGGCGATAAATTTACGAAATTTTCGGTTTCTAAGCAGGCATCGGAAGAAGGGGGGAAAGTGACGTTAGTTGCAACAACTGGACAAGGTCATGGGCGAGTGATGAAATGCCAACAAGTGATGGATAGTTTTGATCGATTGATTTAGGTAACGGTTCTGTATGATCGAATTTGGTAGCAATGAGTACAAAAAGGTCAGCGTTACTATGGCGTTGGGCTCGTTTCTTATTTTTTGTAATCTCTACCTTTTCCAACCTATTCTGCCTCACCTCGCTAAAGAACTTGCTATCAGTGCGACTCAGGTGAACTGGATATTCGCTTCAACGACCTTAACCCTGTCTCTATTTCTTGTACCTTGGGCATTAGTTTCTGAATCCTTTGGCCGAAAAAAAGTGATGCTAATCGGGCTTTTTGTTCCGCCTATCATCAATATCATCATGCTGGTAGATTCGAGTTTTTATAGCATGGTTATCGCACGAGCATCCATGGGAGTAGCGTTGGCTGCCTTCGCTTCTGTTGCCGTTGCGTATATGGCAGAGGAGATGTCTCCAGCGGCGCTAACACAAGCCGTAGGAGGGTATATCGCCGCTAACTCTCTAGGTGGTATTACTGGAAGAATCGTCGGTGGCGTGCTCACCGATTTTTTCAGTTGGCAAGTCGCCGCGATTATTATTGCAATAGCAACGTTAGCGGGTGGTTTTGCGGTACTGAAGAACCTTCCTGCGCAAAAACACTTTAAACCGCAACGAGGGGTGTTTTTCCACCACAATCGCCAGTTGATACAACATCTGAGAAATCGAGAAGTCTGGTTTGCCATGCTCATCGGTGGTTTTAATTTTGCTCTTTTCGTTAATCTGTTTTCAGTGATCGGATTTAGGCTGTCTGATGAACCTTATAACTTACCCTCTAGCCTTACTTCTCTTACCTTCCTCTGTTACTTATCTGGTACGCTTAGTTCTGGTTATAGTGGAAAATGGGCGGCGAAGAGACATCCCATTACCGGAATGGTTTTAGGCACTATTACTACAGGTTTAGGCATGTTTCTGGCTTACTTTGATAGCATTCCATTTATGCTTTGTGGGCTGTTATTGATCAGTAGCGGCGCTTTTTTTACGCATGCACTTGCCTACGGTTGGGTAAGTCAAAAAGCGATAACGGCGAAAGCGACAGCAACAGCACTCTATTTGGTTCATTATTACGTTGGTGGTAGTTTAGGGGGATTTTTTCTTATTTATTGTTGGCAGCACGGAGCGTGGTTAGCCGTGATGGCGGGTGGTACACTGCTATGCTTGGCTATATTCTCTTTGTGTTATTTGCTTAAACATAACCAGAACAAAACGCTTTCGTAGGAGATACTTTGAACGATAACCACATAATAACGCAAACTCAACATTGGTTAGAAGAGGTCGTTATTGGGCTCAACCTTTGCCCTTTTGCCGCGAAACCGAATCGCAACAAGCAGATTAAAATCGAGGTTTCTCATGCAGAAACTGAAGAGAAGTTGTTAGAAGATATTTTGGCGCAACTGATGATCTTGGATTCGACAACTGCACAACAGTTGGAAACCACTCTGGTTGTGATACCCGATATGTTGCAAGATTTTTATGATTACAACTTGTTTTTAGATTGGGTTGATGCCCTTATTAAGCAACAAAATTGGGAAGGAATATTTCAAGTTGCTACGTTTCATCCTGACTACTGCTTTGGTGGAGCCCATCCAGATGACGATGAGAATCTAACCAACCGTTCACCGTTGCCCGTTATCCATCTAATTAGAGAGCAGAGCATGGAACGGGTATTGAAGCATTATCCTGACCCGGAATCGATCCCAGAGAATAATATCCAACGGGTAGAGTCTTTAAGTGACGAAGAAAAACGCCAACTTTTTCCACATTTGTTTGAGTGAGATAGGTATAAATGATAGTGAAGACCGCTCTTAACTAGAGGGCTTTCAGAACTAGTACTTTCATTAGAAACCCCTGAACTTTAGGTTTAGTAGATTCAATAATTTTGCTCTTTTAACTATGTTTTATCCTTCTCAAGTATGAGATCTGTAGGTAACCAGTTGATATTAAAAGTATCATTCTGAATTTGCTTTCTAATGCCAAATAATTAATAAATATGAAACTTGACTTCCATCCTAACTATTCATATTTTTGATGTATTCCCTAGTGGGGGAATGAGTTGTCTATGGATTATATAATAAAAATAGTGAAGTTATGAAAAATGAAGAAAAAGTCTATGAGACTATTACACTCATAACAGAGAATAGTCTGCAGTCCTCGTTGCTAAAGGATGCATTAGAAAAATCACTCGATACCTCTATCGATATTATTGCGATTAATAATCTATCAGAGTCACTGTTCATTAAAGGTAAAAAAGTGAAGGGCTTGGTTGTGATTGATATGAGTGTCTGTTCCGAAGAGCGACTAGAAAGGTACGCTGCATGTCGAGATGCTTACTTCCCCAACAGCGGGGAAGCGTTGATAAACTGTGATAAATCTTGCCAGTATTCAGACCTTAAAAACTGGACTAACTTGGTGGGTGTATTTTATAACAGTGATGACATTCATCTGCTGTCTCAGGGGATGGATAAAATATTGCGTGGCGAACTCTGGTTAAGTCGCAAGCTAGCGCAACAATATATACTGCATTACCGCAAGACCACCAGTGTAAAAACCAGTTCCTCCTATGGCAAACTAACCAAGAGAGAACAACAGATCATCAAGCTGATCGGCAAAGGTGATTCTAATGTTCAGATTGCTGAAAAATTATTTGTCAGCGAGAATACAGTGAAGACACATTTGCACAATGTGTTTAAAAAAATCAATGTAAAAAATAGGCTTCAGGCGCTTATCTGGGCGAAGGGAAATATAGGAACTGAAGAGCTTGCTTAACCCCTGAATTATTAAAATAGATGCCCATGAATAAACATGAGCATCTATTTTAATACGTTTCATTAATACATTTCTAATTCGTATTTATTACAGTAATTGAGGTTTCTCTTGCGAGTACCTTTTAATAATTGGATTGTCCATTTCTTCTGGATTCGCTGGTTGCCACATACCGCGTTCAATACCCTCAACCACTAAATGTATGACTGATGCGTCAATCGCAGACATCACCGCGACATTGACGGGCTCATTATTTGTAAAGCCGGTTTCCACTTCTAACAAGTCTTTGTAGTCAACATATCGAAATACATCGCCAGTCACCTGTAAAGATAGAATGGTTTTACTGGTAGTCACACTTAATAAGATCTGGCCGGTTCTCACGTCCACCACACGAAGGTTTACGGTGACCATATCACTACGGTATTCACTCGCACCGCCAATACCTAAGTAACGAGCACCAAAACCACCGGTTTTGACATTTGAGTCGTAAGCAACAATACCACCTTCAATCACCACGTTTGCAGAACTTAAAGACGTTAATTCGGAACCATGATTAGAAAGGTTTTGGTTTTTCTTCTGTGCGGCACGAATAATTTTACGTTCTGTCAGTAGATTCTGTAACCCTTCTCTTTCTAAAGGGATAAACCAATTGGAGTCGAGAAGCGAAGTGGTTAGTAGCGCGGTACCACCTTGAGGAACGGCGGTGGAGAAATTACTGTTAGGCGAGGGTTTATACTGACCAGTTTGGTCCCTAAAATCGTACACTGATACTAATATTTTCCCTCTTGGCCTAGGTAAAGCAACGAGATCCGAATAGGTTGCTCCTCGTGGCATAAGACGTGGCGTTTCATCTGCATCAGGAATGTTCAAAGAGTTAGAGCATCCCGCTAAAACCAACAGTGTGACGACCGTAATTAGTCTTTTCATCGTACTTCCTTGTGATAAATTATTAATCAGGGTTAAGGCCGCTAACATTGATTCTGGTGGATTCACCCGTTTCGTTGTCGACGATAATAACGACCAACCCGGAACCTTCTTCTTGAACATTGAGTGTAAAGTCTTCGGTTACAAGGCTACCGGTCGTATTACCGGTACCGATATCAGCCAATAGCTGACTTAGCAATCTTGATTCCAGACTCGAAGCCAATCTGTCCAATGCAGATTCCTCTTCGTATAAGTCTTCTGACGCTGGCGCTTTGTAATCATTAATCGCATTGGCGACACCGAAAAGGTGAGTACTGTTCCCTGAGTATCCACCAAAACTGGGGTTCACTGGTGTATAGATCATTTCTGATGCCATCGTGCTGGATGCGAAAAAGACCAGCAAACTCATTGTAAATTTAATTTTCATCCCTGCCTCTTCTATTAAAACTCATCATGGTCCAAGTCAAACGTATCCTGAAATAGTCTTTCGGCTTCCCATCTAATGATGTAATCACTCACTGCACTCACTGCTTCATCGGCCTTTTCTTGTGCTTGTCGACGTCCAGGAGAAAGCGCTGCTCTATATATAGGTTTTCCAGAATGATAAACACCGACTATGCTTCCGGAAAGTGCCGTCGGTCTTTCTCTAATCTCGAAGTTTTCTTTTACATTTTCGTATCGGTCATTCAGTTTTTGAGAAAAAAAGAAGTAGAAGTCCTCTCCTAATCTCGTCATTGTCCTATCTACAATTAATCCCGAAACCTCGTCAAAATTTTGAAAGCTTGGTTTTTTCACTTCAAGCTGTTGGTTGTTTTCCAGCGGTTTATCATGTTCCAATTTCTGTGTTGAGTCTTCTATCTTAGCCAGAGCCGATGAGATGAAAAAAAGAGTAGAAAACAGTGTTAATACAGTGACTACTTTATTTGTCATATTAATGTCCACGTTAGGCTTTTAGGTTAGACAAAAATGGAAATCATCTAATAGCCATATTTTAATTTTATATTGAAAATTTATCAATCACGAAAGTTTAGTTTCATGAACCAAGTATATAAGTCTTATAAATAAGACTGTCAATTCTGTGTCAAATACAGAATAAGATAATGCCGTTTAATTAGTCGCTACTAATATATAAAGTATAAGTAAACTTTCGTATTAGTCCAGTCGAAAAAATCTAATTAAATTTGTCTGTATTTTTTTAATTTACTCATGCGAAAGCTAAATAAATAACTTAGATAATCAATTTAAAGTTTATTGTCGAATCCTCTTCAAAATCCAATAATGTAAGCGTTCATAGGGAACAACGGAGCAGGGAGTGCAACATGAGGATTGTTAAGGTGATACCTAAAGTCTTAGCCCTTTCTATTGTTCTGATATTTCCAATGGAGACCTTAGCGTCGTTTGATTTCTCATCAGACAAGATTGTTGATGGAGGGTTTGACAGGTCGGATTCGTTTGACCTATTAGCCGGCTCTGAGCTTGATAGTCATTATAATAATTATGCCGATGTACAAATTACAGGGGCAAGTTATAACCAAGTAATGATTGATCAAGATGGTTTTGGTAGCGGAATTAATAAAGCACGAGTGGTTATAAAATCTGGCTCCTCAGATAATAACGTGTATTTGTCTCAGTATGGTTCTAACAATACGGGATTAATTACACAAGATGGAGACGGTAATACTGCTTTATTGGTTCAAAGTGGCAATGGTCAAGAGGGCTACATTTTGCAAGAGGGCGACAATAACCTAGCGTTCCTCAAGCAACAATATAAAAACCGTCGCTCTAGCAGTATCAGTATCGAACAAATGAATGATAACAACGTTGCTTTAGTTGTAGACCGTGGTGGTTCCAACTACAGCATCAAACAGAATGGCGGGTCCAAAATAGCTGTATGGAGCAGCATGGGCCGACATATCAGTATTGAGCAGTAACTGAAAACTATATTAATAATATCTAAGGATAAAGGACGTCTATTATGAAAAAATTAGCAATAGCTATCTCATTAGCATTAACTACAGGCAGCGTTATGGCTTCATCAGGAACTGAAGTCGCCATTGACGATCTAAGCAGCTTTGTAAATAGCCAATATAGTGACAATCAAGCCGACGTTAGCCTAACGGGTGCTGATAGAAATACTGTGACGATTAACCAAGACAGCGTTTCTCCTTACGGTCTTGAAGGTAACACGGCGGTTGTTGGTGTTAGAAATGGTAACGGCAATACTATCGCCATTACGCAACAAAGCTCACGTAATGAAGGTTATGTGCAGTTGAATGGTAGTAGCAGAAACACGGTTAGCTTGATGCAAAATGGCGAAAGTGATGATGCGCAAGTTAAAGGCGCAGGCTCAAACGGCAACGAAGTAACTATTACTCAAGCAGGTCTTTCAGAATCTGATAAGAATGAAGCTGTAGTTGGGTTAGTTTCTGCTGATAGAAACAATGTGACTATTACGCAAGGGCAGAGTAACAATGCGGGTGTTAGAGTCGCTCATTCAGATGGAAATACAGTGATGATTGCACAGGATTCTGGTAACGATGGTTACTGGGGCGGTGCGTATGTTGATATCCGTAATGGGTCAGATAGAAATAACGTTTCAATCACTCAAGAGGAATGGAACCTTACAGAATTGAATATGGGTGCTTCTAGCCATAATACAGTTACTGTAACCCAAGAATACGGTGATGAAGCTTACATTGACTTAATGAACTCTAATAACAACGGTATAACAGTCGATCAAAATTCTGCTTCTTATAACCTTGCTGAAATAGACCTTAGAAATTCTAATGGTAATACGGTCGATGTCGAGCAAAATAAAGGCAACTATTTTGGAGATAACGGGGCATTCGTCAATATGAGAAGCTCTAACGGCAACGATGTAGCGGTTACGCAATCTCGTCGAAACAGTGCAGATGTTGACTTGACCAATTCTGACGGTAATGTGATTGGCGTTGATCAAAATAGAGATAATACAGCAGACGTAGAGTTGATTAATTCTGACCGCAACATGATTATCGTTGACCAAAAAAGAAATAATATTGCTGATGTTTACCTAAGATCTTCTGACAATAACGATATCGAAGTGCTTCAGAACTCAAGCAATTCAGCTGCAGTGGTTTCTCTGACTCATTCTAGTAGGAATGGTATTTCTGTTCAACAGACGTCTCAGGATTGGGCTAATGTGAACCTAGTATCTTCAAACAATAACTCTGTATCCATTATACAAAACTAATATATACTATCTTTGATATGTATTATTCGTTAATAAAAGCGGCGCTATGCGCCGCTTTACTCATCCCATTTTCCGCTATAGGAAGTGAATCTATGATAGAACATAGAGGCCTTTCCATCGACTGCAGTAAACAAGATACTCAAATACGCCTGCTTATCACCTCTAAAGATGAAAGGGGACAGTTGAAGCTCTTGTCCGACTCAGGCAACCGATTGTCTAGTACCATCAATAAAGGGTCGACGGTTAATTACCGTATGAACGCAGAGCAATTCCCTCTCACCGTGATATACGATGCAGAAGGAAAAGAGAGCCAGTTTGTAATTGGTGCGGATTGTGTGCCTGAATAAATAAACGTGGCTCCAACGGTTTGTCTCTCTTTTATCCCTAGTTTTGCCTTCAAATTACGTTGTACTTTTACTTCTAAATAGCGACGTCTCTAGTGGTTGTATAGATACTCTCTAATGGCCTTTGTTAAGCGAACAAGGATGTCTTGAGCGGTCTGTGGAATTGAGTTCATTTTGAATACATAATTAATGTACTTACTATCACACTATTCTTGCCATATATAACTAGTTTCTGAGGTTAAAAAAACCTTCTGTAGAGGTAGGTTCCCATCGTAGGTCCACACCTCTACTAGAAACTCTGAAGTAGAACTTGGTAACGAAAATGAAACGTCTATTACTCCTGATGTTAACGGTGCCCCTGTCACCTTGCTACCATTGTCGGCTTGATAAGTGCCATCTGATCCCGTCGTAAAGCCCGAGTAAATTGACAGATAGCTTCTTGTGGAGAGCAGCCCAGATAAACTCACGTCCAACTGATAGGTTTGGATAGCATTGTAACTGAACCCATCGGGAATCGAGAGGTCTTGCATATCTCGAAGCACGACAAGTTCGATGTCTTGGGTTGAATCCGTGTCTGATTCGGAAGGAGTATCTGCTGAGGGAGATGAATCACTATCTGACCCACCGCCGCCACCACAAGCTTGAAGTAAAACCAATGACATTATCCATAATTTTCTCATAACGTGGCTCCTATGGCTGATAGATTTTGTTTGTGACGGCTTTGTTTGATATAAACCAATCCTTTTCCAACGTACCGCCGCTTTCTGCGTAGGTCGCAAATGCTGGGTAGGCGTTAACCAGGTCAACCCTTTCTAATGGCCATTGCCATTCATCCGTAATCAATAGTGCCCATGGAAGGTTGTCTGCGGTCTTAAAATAGATCTCGTTGCTGACATCACTGGCGTCAATACCCAGCCCCCACATGGAATCACCATCAAATTTTTCGGTTGGGCTTTGGTCTGGTAAATGAACCTCCCATTTTCTGCCCGGATGAAGAGGAAGGCCTTCTCCGTGATAGTATCCTGGCGTTGAGAAGATAAAGGGGTCATAGGGCATGCTTGCTATGTCATCAACCGAAATTCCGTCGACGATTGAGATATGCAGTTCAAATGTAAATGATTCATTTTCCAGACAATTGGCGAGGGTTCTGAAATAGCGACAGTCTGTCCCTTTTTCTTTGTTTAGCTCATTTGAGACGATAAAGATGGCTTCATTGCTATCAAGCTCAAGACCACTGTTTATCTGCTGACTGTCATTGTGTATTTGACGAGTAAGAGAGGTATCGACATTGTCACGGCTTAATCTAGGTAATCTAATTGCAAATCCATTGTGATAATCTGCACCAAAAGCCGCGAGTCTCCCTTTGATAAAAGATTTTTTAATCTCTCCATCTTTAAGAACTTCAGTGATCCGATAATGAATGACGACGTCGTTCATATCGTAGTCGGCGGTATAGGGCCAATTGTCTTCGTAGGCTAACGTGGCGTATCCCGTCTCACTTGGGAAGTGCCGAACGGTGATCCCTTCCGAGATAACCATGATCTGATGATCTTCAACTTCCCCAGAGGTTGAACCGCCCATTGGGGATAGGTTAGTTTGTTGGCTGAATCGAAATCGGCTCCATGTTAACCCTTCAACCGCGTCTAAATCGGCAATAAAGAAGAGTGTATTGTTTCCTTTTTCTAGTACGGTATCGGAGAATACTTGTTCTCCATCATCCGTGAAATCCCCATCTTGATTCCAGTCAATCCATGCGGAAAGATAACCTTGGGTCGATGCTTCTACCGTTATTATCGCGTCTAGTCCCGCCTCTATCGCAGTAACAAAGCCGATACCATCTTCATCGTTGATACCAACTGAATTATCACTCAGTGGTGCAACTAACCCATCTTGTTCGCCATCTGGCGCCTGAGAGCCCATCCAAGTCAGGTTGTCGAGCTGATGTCGAGGTCCATTGCTTGCGAGAGTGGTTTTGTAAGTGTCTGGTGCGTCGCCAAAATCGATCGTTGAATCTTCATCGATGACCGGGGCATTCGCACAGCGAGCACCATCGTTCTGATTCGACATTGGACCATCTGCAAATTTTACTGCTGTCACTAAGCCGTTATCAATATTGGTTTGATCCGATAGATCTATTCGATAGATATAGCCGTCTTGGTTTCGTGCTACATAGTAGTACCCGTTGACATCAAAGTAGCCAGCACCAAACGTCCCGGTTTGACCAGTGTCTCCAATATAGGTGCTTTCGCCTGAGTTGGTATCAAATTGGTAAAGGTAGCCGGAATTGTTATCAATTCCATAGAGCTGGTCATTGCCTGGGTGAAAGGCAAAATCAGTCAGGTTTTGGCTAGCAACGCTCGTAATCTGTTCCACTTCTAGTGTGGCGTCACTGTCTATGTCCAGAGGGGACAGATCGATCTTAAATAGCCCTTTACCTTGGCGATAAAGATAATAGTGCTTATTGAAGACATCGCCGACATAAAAGGTATAGGCACTCGGCAAGCCGGTGCTATTTACGGTTTCAGCTTGAAAATTTTTGCCCAAGCGGACAATCTGTTTATGTGTCGTGTCGTAGCCATAAATATAACGCCCCTCAAAATCAAATCCGACGCCGTTAATGTTGCTACTCACTCCAGTGTCTCCTTGTAAAAGCGTGGTCTGGCCGGTAACAAGGTTTACGCCATAGACTTGAACGGGTTTCGACTGGAATAGATATGCTCGGCTAGGGCAGGTGTCGAATGGTAGCGCATAGACACCTTGTGAAGTGATGACAAGGAGGAAAAGCACAAGTAGTTTATTCATTGAAACGTCCCTTAATAATGAAATACTATTAACGGTGTATCAATCTCTGTGCCATTTTTATCTTATTGATAAATAAGAATAAAATATTCAAACTGTCTACTTATCTAAATTGAATCTCATTTTGAGAATGGTTTATCAAGGCGCAATATTCCAGTTCCATTTCCTTCACCTGTCTCTCTAAGGAAAATTGGTTGAGAATTTTTTTGTGAGCATTACTTGCCAGCCGGTGTTGTAATGACTTTGATTGAATGATTCTCAACATGGCGCTGGGCAAGGCGTATTTGTTCCTAGGGTTATATAGTATGGCGGATTGATTGTGACTGACCACTTCTGGTATCCCCCCTATATTTGGTGCCACAATGGGTAGCGAAGAAAACCCCGCCTCAGCGATAACAAGACCAAACGCCTCGCTACGTGCTCCACTAACGAAGGCGTCGCAACCTCCTTTTAGCCAACCGACGGGGTTTTCCTGTTCACTTATAAGGTGAACATTATTGTCTAATTTTAGCGAGCTTATACGGTCGAGTAGTGGTTGTTTCTCACGGCCTTCACCAATCACAAGTAGATGCACATTGCGGGGTTGGCAATGAATGGCCTGCATTGCATCGATAAGTTTATCTATCCCTTTCCTTGAAATGAGCGAGCCAATGGTGACAAATAGAAAGCTGTCCTTTGGCAGATTTAATCTCGCTTTGACATTGATTTTTGGCACCTGAGCAAGCGAGGAAAAATCAATACCATTATGAATCACTTTGATTTTTTCGTTGGGATAGCCATCCCCATTAAGCTTAGAACTGATGGCCTTACTTACTACAACGGTTTTTTGGGAAAAATGCAGACCTAAACTGACTCTATCCCTTAATGGGTAATCGCAGTGCAGCAGAGTGAGCATGGGCACTTTACACAGTCGACAGGTCAGAGACATCCACTGAACAGGTCCACCGCTATTGGCGTGTACAATGTCTACTCTGCTTTCACGAATAATACGTTGCCCTTTTCGAATGAGTCTGAACCAGTTAACAAAAGAAAGTTTTGGTTTAACCCACCCAAATAGTAGCGAGAAGGTATCAAGTTGACTTGGAACCGAGAGCTTGTTTAGTGCTCGGTGAAGTGAAGGGTTATTTGTCCAAACGATCGGTTGAAATTTCTGACGGTCAATGTGAATTATAAGGTTGAGTAGCGATTGCTCACTGCCTCTAATCCAGTCATCACCATAGTGAACAAAAAGAATTGTTTTTCGCTCTGTCATTTAGCGGCCTCGTCCATTGAACACCACCGAGATCGTCTTGAGCAGGATAGTCGAATCTATCACTACCCATTGATAGACAGAGGTTATCGCGAGGGCATAGCTATGGTCAAAACCAACCTTTCTTCTGACGTCATCAATGCAGGTATCATAGCCTTGGTTTACCTGAGCAAGCCCCGTAATTCCGGGTAGTACGCCATAGGTTCGTTCTACAAAGAAAGGAATGGCTTGATTTAGCTTTTGGTAGAAACTAGGCCGTTCCGGGCGTGGTCCAATAAGGGACATCTCACCTTTTAGTACATTGATGAGCTGAGGGATTTCATCTATTCGTGTTTTACGCATAAATCGGCCAACAGGCGTAATACGCGGATCGTTGTCAACGGCCCAAACAGCGCCAGAACTTGCTTCTGCGTTTTGATACATTGTCCTAAACTTAATGATCTCAAAAAACGTGATGGTTTCTGACGTGCATTTACCCACGCGCAGTTGCTTATAAAATATTGGCCCTTTGGATGTCCCCTTAATAAACAGTGCAACGACAGGAAACAGTGGCAACAACAATAATAAAGTGTAGGTTGCGATCAGAATATCAAAGATGCGTTTGCCGATATAAATTTCTCGATGGTGATTGGTCATGGTTTTACCCTCGAATTTTAAAAATTGAAATGTCTCTTCTTGGCATGTGCTTGATGCGATGGTTCTCTGTGAGGTTTTTTATTGGGAGACAGGTTGCTGGTGAATAAATAAGTGATCCCACCTACGAGGTTCGCCAAATGGCCGGACAGTAGGTAAGTTAATACGGACAACACTTTACTCTTCCTTAAAAAAGGCAGGCAGCAACAAATTAGACCGACGCTGTACGCGGTAATCTGGATGACGAGAGCAAAAAGGAATAAAGGATGTTCAATGAGAAGTAGAGAACATATAAGGCAGAGCAACATCAGATATGGGGTAAGTAGCCTCAACCCTTTTCCAGAGAAGAATGTGAAGGCAGTGCTCGCGTATTTTGGGTTGAACAAATGGATTAAACGAAACACTTGCTGCATGTTACCAGCCGAGATTCTTAGTCGTCGTGCAAAGTCGTCTTTGTGGTTTGTTTGCTCAAGTTCTATCGCGTTAATTCTTGGTTCGAAGACAATTGAATATCCTTGCTCAACGATTTTCATCGGTAAGACAAAATCATCATTGATAGTATCGAGATCAAGGGGTTGAAAAAGCGATTGTCGAAATAAATAGAATGCACCGTGGCAACCAATTGTGGCGCCTAAGCAGGCTTCGCCATTTTTGATTTGAGCTTGATATCTCCAATAGCTTGTTTCTGAATGGCTATCTGAAAATGTCATACAGTAATTAGGATTGACCACGCCAACACGTTTGTCCTTAAACGATTGAGATGCTATCTGTAGTGAGTCTATAGATAAAAGTGCAGATACATCACTGAGTGCCACAATGTCGGACGTGACTTGAGGCACCAGTTCATTAATGATGGTGATTTTCCCCCGATTGGTCGCAAAATTGATAACCTCAAAATGGACATCTTCACATATGGCTTCTTGTATTGCGAGTTGCGCCAGTTGAGCGGTTTTGTCCGTGCACCCATCACAAGCGATGATGATATTAAGCTTCTGTCGTGGGTAATCTAAACTGGCGATGTTACGTATTTTCCCCTGAATCCATTGGGCTTCATTGTAAGCAGGAACGATAAGTGTTACCGACGGTAACGCTCCGTCTCTTGCGCTTTTTTTGAACCTCCTCGATACAACCGAAACCGGTTTTAATGGCCTGTTATTTTTATACCAGCTTAGCAGCATAGGATATCCAACATGGCTATAGACAATTAAACAAGCGCTTACCACGCTAGATACAATTAGTAATAATTCCATCATGCTAGTTCTCCCATTGAAAGCTCATCGTACGCTTTGACCATCTGATGAATGTTGTTGTTTGTTACCACAAATTCTCGCGGGAGGTGCGTAGAACGGTTTGCCAACATTCTTGCTAACGAATTAGAAAGGTCAGCAACGTCATTCGGCTTTGCCAATACACCCGTTTGTGGACATAAGACTTCTGCTGAGGCACCAACATTAGTGACGACGGCAGGGATATTACACGCTTGGGCCTCCAGCGGTGAAAGAGGTAAACCCTCGAACCGTGAAGGGAGACAAAACAGATCCAATGACTGATAAAATCGCGGCATATTTTCGACTAAACCGAGAAACAATACTCGCTCTTTTAGGTGTAATTTTTCGACCAAACGTTCTAGGCTTTTTCGTTGTGACCCATCACCAGCAATAACCAATATCACCTCTTTTTCTAGCAGAGCGAGTGCTTTAATGGCTAAGTCATGGCCCTTTACCTGTTCTAAGCGGCCAGCCGTTCCTATTATTCTTTTATCGTCAGGTAATTTGAAAAGTTCTCGCGCCAGTTGCTTTGAACCGGGTTTGAATTTCTTACAATCAACGCCATTTTTTATGACGACCGAGTTGGAGCCAGAAAAACAGGCAGTAAGCTTCTCTTTGACGTGGGATGCATCTGCAACCAGTGTTGGTTTTGCAGCCTTGAGAACCATACCTTGAATGCGTCGGTGTTTTTTGTCTTCTAGGTGCCAAGCGTCATGCTCGGTATGAATTCTAACGGCCACACCCGCCATGCGCGCGGCATATCCAGCGTAGAGCAAAGGACCAATATGATGGGTGTGGACAACATCGGGTTTCACTGCTCTAAAGGCCTTAATTAGAGTAAGAATCAAACCTAAATGAACGCCCGGTCTTTTGTCTAAAAAAACCAACTGGTTTTGATACGCTTCAAGTCTAGGCCAGTTTCTAAGTGATTCTTCTTTCGTGCCTTCCAGACTGACAATCAGTACTTGGTCATTTGGGTTAGCAAAACTCAGCAAATCTAGGGTTAGGCTTTCGAGCCCTCCAGGGGCGAGGTGTTGAACCACATGGATAACTTTTTTTCCGTGTCTGCGTGTTGAGGTTATATCCATAACGCTATCCTTCTCTATAAATGTGGGATTTCTCTGTGTTCAATAGATGATTCGTTTAAATAGATTGTTAGCTTTAATAGATAATTTGCAGGTAATGTGCCAAGTATATTTATCTTTAATAACAGTTAGTTATGATTTTTTCGTTACAGGCGAGTCGGTTTTGTCAATATGAGAACGAATTTAGCAACTGACATTAGGTATGCTACTCAATACTGGAACACCAGTGATAGAAATGAGTTCATCCTGCCGACGAATAGTGGTGTCGAAGAGCTCTAGCAGAGTGGCCATCCCGGCACCAAGAGCGATACCTGCAAATAGTCCAGAGAGTACATATACCCAGCTAGGGAAATTAGAGGGTTGGCTAGGGGTATAGGGCAAATCTATAATCTTAACGCGTTTGTTTTGTTCGAAATTACCAAGAGAACCGGTGAGTTGCGCCATTTCAAATCGTTCGACAAGCTCGTCGTAGAGTCGTCTTTTATTGGTGACACTGCGTTGTAGGTTAAATAAGATCTTTGATTGGTCGCCAAATTGGTTTGTCTCTTTGTCTAGAACAAATATCATCTGCTTCAAACTTTGGCTCTCTTCTTGAAGTGATTCGTACTGGCTTCTAATCAACTGCAAACTCTGTAGTTGAGTGATGAGTAAAGGCTGCATGTTGCCTAATTGAGACAGTTGAATACTACTCGCAATATCCCACAATTTTTCACTAGAAAGATTGGATGAATTTACGTTTACCATTGTTTCTCGTTCGCTCTCCAATCGAGAAAGTTCTCGATTCTTTGCTTGTACAGCGCTATGGTTTTCAGTGTAGTTGGCTCTCAAAAGAGTGAGTTGGCTGCGAGCTTCGATAATCTGCTCTTCAATTTTTCCTACAACAGGATTGGTTCTAGACAGTTGCTGATCTAGGCTACCCAAACTTTTTTCAACCCCTGCAAGCGTCGCTTTTTTCTCGGATAAGGTCTGTTTTAATGCAGCAAGTCTAGACAGCTTTTCGTTTTGCCTTTCAGGCGACACATTTGGGTTTATGTTTTGGAAATCCGCGAGGGCTTGTTCGGCATTATTGAGCTCTTCTAATCGCTTGTTTATGTGGAAAGTAAGAAACTCTGCGGAATCTTTGATAGACGATCTTTCCGGTGCGAGGACTTGGTCGATAAAATGGTTACTTATGGATTCCAGCAGCGCTTTCATTCCTTGTGGTGCCGCAGCAGTGAGTTTTATTTGTACAAACTCTTTACCTAGCAGATGAACTGAAATCCTTTCCGATAAGCTTCTGATGACTTTTTCGGATTCCTTGGTACTCATTGCTACGTCAATGAGGCCAAGATCGAGGGCGACAGATTGTAAAATGTGCCGACTTTTAAGTAGCGTACTTAGCGCATTTATTCTGTCTTTGAAACCGGTGGAGACAGCGATATCTTCAAGGAATGGGTTCATTTTCGCCGTTTCTTGAATAAGCATGCTGGTGTGTGAATGATACTGTGCGGGTGCCAGTTTGCTTACGATATAGCCGGCAAAAGGCATAATTAGAACAGGCATCAATAGTATATATCGGCGTCTCCATGCTGCTTGTAACAGAATAAGCAGTCTTATCTTTAGTTCAATCATAATAGCTCCAATAGCCAATTGAGAAATTGGCTGCGGTCCGTCCAACTTTGATGACAAACGGCGTCTTTTGATATGCGGGGTGATCGTGCTGCCTGATAGAGTTTTTGACGAAATTCGCGATGAGAACGCGCAACGTGAAGATGCTGTTTATAGGGCGCAAGTGCAGGGAAATCGACACTAACAATAGGTTGGCCCGAAGCCATGTATTCCATCAATTTTAAAGGGTTACATGCCCTTATTTGCGGGTTATCAATAAAAGGAAGAATGCTGACGTCCCAGTGTTGGCTGTAGCTTGGTAGATCGTGGTGTGAGCGACCTCCTAGATAGAAAATATTGTCTGTATGTGGCAGTTTTCGTTGTTCTAACTCGTTAGGACCAATAAAAACGAAATTCCAATCTGGCATTGATTCAGCGAGAAACTGGATAAGAGGGTAGTCTATCCAGTTTGATAAACTGCCATAGAAACCCGCAATAGGTTTACCTAAAGGAAGATCGTGGGCTCTCGGTTGCGGGCTTGTAAATAACTCTGTATCAACGCCATGGGGCAGTAAGTGGGTCTTACACGCAGGGAATTTGTGTTTAAGGTTTACGCTTGCGGTTAATATCAGATCTGCTTTATCGATGAGTCTTTTCTCATGATTGCTGACCGTATGATGGTCTACACCAGCGAGTGCATTAAAGTCATCACCACAGTAGTAAACAACAGCGGATTCACCCAACTTACCGCAAAGGTCCGCCGTGGTCGGCAGGGATGACCAAAGGATAGGTTGGTTGAGCTTTGCTCCGTCAATGATGGGTTTGAGCTGATTTATCATCATATCTTTTGCGATATATCGGGCTAAAGCAGACTTAGGGGCAGGAATAGTCAGCAAGTCGACCTCTGTTATGTTGTGGTGCTGAACTTTTGGTTTTGCGTAGTGGGGTGCCCGACTTTTTTTCGGTAGCAGTTTTGCCCAAACTCTTTTTAGATCCTTGCTATTCCAATGGGGTTGTCTTAACCCTATAGAATTAACCCACACAACTTTTCTATCTTCAGCTAATCGGGTGATCAGATGTTGTGTACTAGATGGCAAACCACCTAGGTCTTCACCAAATACAATAAGATCATGCATAAATCACCTCTTGTTCGATAATATGAAGGCCTGTGCTATCCAATAGCACGGATAATTTTTGCTGGATTGCCTGCGGCGAGTACAAAACAAGGCAGGCTTTTAGTCACAACACTTCCGGTGGCGACGATGGTGCCTTTGCCAATAGTGACACCTTTGTTTACGGTGACATTTGAACCCAGCCATACATCATCTTCTAGCGTAATGTCGCCTGTTTGATTGCTTAGGTCTGGGTCTCCAGCCGCTCTTTTCTTTGCGTCAAATGGATGGCCAGAATAACCAAATAGAGAGGACCTTCCGGCAATCCTTACATTATTTCCAATAACGATTTGAGTGCCGACGGCCATAGTGGTCTGCCAACCAATACCAACGTTGTTACCGATAATGAGGCTAGGATTATGGCTAGTAGAGCGGCCACTAAACGTGGTTTGTCCAGAAATACGACAGTTTTCGCCTACGTCGATAGATAGGGGGCCGGAGATAAATGGAATGCCAGTGTAAAGGTAAAGATTTTTGCCACAGGAATGCACTCGTCCTTTAAACGCGGGTGTATAAAGAAAAATTCGAGTCACGTTACTCAAAAAATTTCTGGTCAGAATGAGCAAGAAGTAGAGTGCTTTATTGAGAGCTTTAGGCGTAGGCATATCGAAGGTTCGTATGCTTTTTAGCAAGCTGAACAGTTTTTGATGGTATGGGTTAGAACTCTGCTTCAACCAATTTTTCAGGTTGTTGGGGGAAAGTGTCATCATGATAAAGCCTTTTTTTGATTCCTTTCAATAAGACTTTCACAGAATGTGCCATTTAATAAAAAGCATAAAATCAATTGGTTACAGAATTTCTTGTTTTGAATTCTCATTTTGACTAGCAATTTGAGCGACACAAATGGTGAGCGCAGCAAGAATGTAGATTGGCCAGTTGAACCCTTGAGTTAAAAAAGTACCAGAGATCACAGTACCAATTAGACCTGCATAAACGGCATTCGCCATGGTCTCTACACTTGCTGGGTAAGTGTGTGTTTTAACTTTGTTTACGGTGTTCTTTGCTGTTCTGATTAAAGACACGATGAAACTGATGAATACAAATAAACCTAGCATTCCTGTTTCCGCTAACACACCAAACCAAGTGCTGTGTACAGCGTGGTTCAACCCATCCCAATGAGAGCTGTAATAGAAATAATTTGAGTAGAAATTATTGAGGCCAACACCCGTTAGGGGATTTTCTAATGACATTCGAAATGCGGCTTGCCATGCATATAAGCGACCCATCGCAGATGCATCTACGCCTATTTCAGCTGCACCCCCAGAGGCTCTTTCTGAGATCCCGGCAAAGAAGTAGAGAAATAGCGTTACGGTAATACCAAGGAAAAATAACAAGGTTTTTGAACGGATTTTACCCAATGCTAATACGGAGAAAATGGCGAGTGTTCCTAATAGCCCGCCTCGGCTTTGCGTGGCAATAATAGAGTAGATAAGTATGGCGCTAATGACTATTGCAAACATACGAAGCATCAATGGATTTTTTTTGGTGATAAAGGTTGATATTGAGAACGCGAGTGGGAACATCAAAACGAGTGCTAAATCATTTGGGTCGCCGAGCATTGAACCGATATCACGGCCAATAGTGACACGACTGCCTTCCACGAGACCAATGCCATTTATTGAGTTATAAACGGCGACACTGCCCACCAATAAACCAGAAAAATTAATCAATAGTGTAATGTAAGAAAGGTATTTAGCCTGGTTGACTATCCAGATAATAGCCAGCGTCATGATCATGATTTTCCAATAGATATTCTTAAAGTACTCAATGGCAATAGGTCGGTTTGACGCAAGCGCGATGCCGATCAATATGAGAACCCAAAACGCCACTAACCAAGAAAGAGAGGGATGCCAATAGGGAGTGAGTGTCTTGCTAATGACACTGTGCCATGCAAGAGCAAGTAGAGCACCTGCCGATAATAGCAACGGGATCTTCAATGGATAAAGTACAGGGATAACCTCATGAATGCGAAAAAATGAGAAGATAACAAAGAGAAAAACCAACCCAAACATATGGTTAATAACAAAAAGTACCCCTAGTGGTAAAGCGCATAGTATGAGGGCCACAACAGGGTTGGGAGCGATAGTCCAGATAAGCGATATAACGGCGCAACACAGAGTAACAAGTGTTATGCCTGCATAACGGTGGCCGGATGGGATGTGGGTTTTCGGTGAGAGTTTCATAAACGACCGAGCTCTTTGCTATTGTTCAATTTGGGTAGAAAAATGGAAGGGATAAGGCCAGAGATAATGGCTGTTGCTAAAATCACGAATGGCGCGGCGATGGTTAAGATAATTTGGGCGGTTAAACCGTTCAACGAATAGGAACCTAGGATGAACAAGGCGGTGAAGGAAAAAATGAATAGGATAGGACGAGTCTGATAAGGAATGAAATAGTACCTTTGACTTAGAGCGAATATCAGAATCAGTTTAAGCAGTTGAGCAATATTAAGGGCCAATATTATTCCCCAAACGCCTGACTCTTTGAGCAACCAAGCAACAGAAACGCCTACGGTTGAAGCGACGATATTGATAGCGAGTAGTGTGCCAGTTTTACGACGGTAAAGGAGACCAATATTGCCTATTTCGCTCAGCTCTTTCATCAGTGCGATAGAGAGGGTTCCCAGTACATACTTGGTTGAATCTGAATAGCCCTCAGGCAGCGCTAAGGTGATAAAAACAGGCGCTAAATAAGAGATTGACGCGGCAAGCATAGCGATCCAGACAAAACCGTATTGGGACAATTGGGCCGTCGATTGGCAACCAAAGTTCTCTATGTGCTGGAACCGTTTGGGCATCCACCAGAGGCCGTAAGGTTGAACCAGAATACACATTGCTAACGAAAACTTCAGTGCGATGGCGTACACCGCAACATCCGCCAGCGATCCAGAATAGGCAAGTATCCATCTATCGGCACCATTCAAGGCGAAACCAATACTGCTTGCAAGAGCCAGTGGTAGGCAATAGCGAGCAAAGGTCTTCATTTTCTCAACACTAGGAAAGGTGAAAGACCATCTATTAATTCGATGAAGCACACCGAGTTGAATTGCATGTGAAACAACAGAGGAAAGTAAAACCCCTGAGACACCAGCGTCTAATCGTATCGCCATAATAACCAATATCAGTTGTAGAATTGCGCTTGCGGCGGTGACAAGGACAAAGCACTTTGCTCTATCTTGCATGCGTAACCACGCCAACGATATTCCCAATGCCCCCTCGATAGATAAACCAAAGGCTAATATTGAAAATTCAGTGTGCGTAACCAGAAGCGTAAGTTGAGTAAGGTAATAACCGGAGAATAAAAGCAATAAAGGAAGAGTGAGTAACGCAATGAGTACCGTCAGCGTGTAGATTTGTGCCGCGATTTTTTTCTTATTCAACGGGCTATTTTCTACACCTGAATAACGATAAAGCGCTTCGTGCATGGATAGATTAATGAACAGGCCGAGAAATGCCGCGATACTGGCGAGGATTTCAAGTTTACCCACCTCTTCAATGGATAGGTTAGCGGCAATAAATGGCAACATAAATAAGGACAAACCTTTCATCAGAAATAGACCTATTCCGTAATAGAGTATATTCCTGAAACCTGAGGGCACTGATAACCGGATCATCACGTTAACCCCCTTTCGTGATTTGTTTGTGCGGTTGCACTATGGCCTTTGCGATTTTTCTATAGCATTGTTCTGCATGATAGTTCTCTGCTTTACTTTTTGCTTTTTGACCGATAGCTGGAATCAAGAAAGGAGAATAAATAAGTGTTTGGATAGAGAGAAAAAGGTCTTCAGAATCGTTGGGTTTGTATTTGATACAATCCACCTTATGAGTCAATACACTATCCCAATAGGCACCGTCATTGGGAATGAGAACACACATACCGGCGGCCATTGCTTCTAGTATCGATAAGCCAAAGGGTTCATTTTGGCTAGTAGAAACAAATACATTGTTTCGTGCTCTTAATTCATCCAGGTTTCTAGGGTTTTTATGCCATGAAAAAAGTGGGATTTGAACCGGTGCTTGTGTAATCGAGATCTGCGTACGTTCCGGCTTTATATAACAAATGTCTGTAGGTATGGGGGTTGTATTGCCTAAGCGTTTTCCAGTTTCAATCAGTGTATCTAGCCCCTTCCATTTTAGTAGAGATGCGGCCCAAAAAAGGCGCGGTTCACCATAGGTACACGAAGTCGGCCATTGATTTGAACTAATACCATTGTTGAAAAAAAGATAGTGTGGAGAGGAGAGAGCAAACTGTGTAAATTCCCGTGCGGAATGAGCGTGGACTCTCCAACCGAAATAATGGCTAAACGCTGATTGTATTGACGGGTGGCAGGATTCAAGCGCAAAGATGACGTCTGCTTTCGTTAAGCAATGACCAATGGAGCGAGACTTCGCAACAGGGCCATGGATAAGTTGAATCAATGGAAACCGCCAGAATACCTTTACGAGATAGAGCGACATATCAACGCCTGGACCAGACATGCCTACCACTGTGTTTACGGGCGGGATACGAAGTAAAGTGATGAAGAGCATGAGAGAAAAATAGAATTGCTTGACCCAAAAAAGTCCTCCGTGACTGGCGTTGAAAAGAAGGGGAGGCATTCGAAGGTGAATGGTCTTTATTTGATGGGTACTTAATGAAACCTCACTCTCCCAGCAAGTCGGGCTAACGGTAAGGACAGTGAATGAGACGGACTCGTTATCACACTGGTTGAGGGCTTCTTGAGTGGCAAGCTTTGAACCTCCGAAGAACGGAATCGGATCAAAAATTAAGCAGTGATTTTTGGATTTCTTTTGATGCGTATTCTGTTCCATACCGATGTCCATATTATTGAGCAGTATGGTTAAACAGCAATCTCAATGCCAGAATGTCAATCTTGTTTAACATGTTGAATATTAATAACTTTAATAGTTTTAATTCTAACAAAGAAATCGTGTTCTCAATTTGAGAATCAAAATAATATCCATCTATCCGTTGTCATTGTTAGTAATAAGTGACTTGAATGCACCAACATTGGTTGTCCAACTATTGGGGTCATTTCACTCCGACGTGGGAACGAGGGTGATGTATTGCTGTGGTATGTACCAGATGGTCAAAAAGCGGTGTCTCTCGAATTTAATAACACATTTCTTTCCATTAATGAGCTAGGTGGATATTGGATTGGATCTCTCTAAATCCGAGACAGTTGGCGTTCCGTAAAACAGAAGTGCCCCATTAGGTATTTCGACCGATTGGCCACTCGATTCATTGACAAAAGACATTATTAATTGTTATGTTATATCATAACAATTAATAATGTCTTCGGCTCCTCCAATGGAAAAATTGAATAAGCCTGTATTGTCGGCACAACGTCTATGCGCAAATGGCCCCGCTAATTGGCGGGCTGTGTCAGACATCACGTTTGATGTTTGTGAGGGTGAGTGTGTCGCCATTATTGGCCCAAATGGCAGTGGAAAATCCAGTTTGCTAAAAGGCATTACGGGAGAGTACCAAACTGCATCTGGTGAACTTAGGATATTTGGCAACAGAGTCGATCATCTACCAAGACAACAAATTGCTAAAATAGTCGCAGTAGTAGCACAACATGAGTATGTTGATCCGCGCATGAGTGTCAATGAGTATGTTTTTCTGGGTCGTGTGCCACATATGTTCTGTTGTAGTAAGCAAGAGCATGATAGGGCGGTTAAGCAAGCGATTGAAGATGTTGGTCTCTCACACAAAAGTCATCGATATTTTGGTGAACTCTCTGGCGGAGAGCAACAGCGTGCAAGTATTGCGCGAGCATTTTCTCAGGAGCCCAGACTCCTTCTTTTAGATGAACCTACTAATCATCTCGATCCACTTGCTCGCCTCGAGCTTCTGGAACTCATTAAACATCGAGGTATTGCATCCGTTGTCGTACTGCATGATTTACCTCTAGTAACGCCTTTCGCTGACAATGTTCTTTTGATGTCTGAGCAAAAAATGGTGGCCTTTGCGCCGCCCGATATTCTTATGCGAGACGATTTCATGACACCTGTTTTTGGACTGCGGGTTATTTCGTTTAACCATCCTCAGATGCATAGCACGATTCATCATTTTGAAGCTGCATCACCTCACAACCATTTATCTTTAATAGGAGCCGCCCAATGAAGTGGTCTTTGATCCCCACTCTGTTATTTGCTTTACCACTCTCTGTCGCTAACGCGACCAATACCCAATACCCTGTCACCGTTGATAATTGCGGTAGCCCGTTGACAATTGACAAACGTCCCGTTCGCGCAGTGGTTCACGATATTAATATGAGTGAGATGGCGTTTGCGCTTGGCCTCCAGGAAAACATGGTCGGTGTTACCGGAATTACTGGCTGGTATAAAATGTCGGCATCATTCAATGAAAGGCTAGGAGATATCCCTGAGCTAGCACCTAAATATCCATCGTTGGAAAGGCTCGTTGCCGCAGAGACCGATTTCTTTTTCGCTGGTTGGAATTATGGAATGAAAGTCGGCGGTGAAGTTACGCCACAAACACTCAAACCATACGGCATCAACACCTTAGTGCTGTCGGAAAGCTGCATTCATACTCAAAAAAATAAAAAAGGTGCCAGCATGGCATTGCTTTACGATGACATTAAAAAGTTAGGGGTTATTTTTGACAAACAATCAGAAGCTGAAGCTTTGATAAAAGATTGGAAAGCAAGAGTGCAAAAAGTAACGGAAAAACAAAATGGTACGGGCAACACCAATACGCCACCAAACGTTTTTTTGTATGACTCAGGAGAAGACAAACCTTTCACGGCGGGTAAATACGCGATGCCAAATGCCATGATAGAAGCAGCGGGTGGCCGGAGCATCACTGGCAACATGGAAACCAGTTGGGGAAGAACCTCATGGGAAAACGTTGCGCGTAAAAATCCTGATGTCATTATCCTTCTCGACTATCAAACAGCAAGTGGTGCCGATTCACTTCAACATTTTCTTGAGCAGCACCCGTTAATGAAACATACCAATGCGGTGACGTCAGGCCGTTATGTCAAGTTACGATATGAGCAGCTTACGCCTGGTCCTGCCAATATAGGCGCTATTGAGGAGCTCGCGAATGCGTTTATTCCTCAACAAGTGAAAAGGTAGTTGACGGTTTGATGATACTTAACAAATACCGAGTGGCATGGTTAGTTGGTATTGCTGCAATTCTGCTCGCTTTTATGTTGAGTTTACAATTTGGGTCTGTGCCTTTGTCTTTGAGGGAAGTGCTAACAGGGTTGCGTTCCTTCAATGATGAGGAGGTGAATATGACCAGCCGAATACTGATAGATTTTAGGTTGCCCAGAGCATTGTTGGCCGTCATTGCCGGTTCGGGGCTTGCTATGGTAGGCGCGTTACTCCAGACCTCAACCAAAAATGACTTGGCCGATCCATTTCTGTTTGGATTGTCCTCCGGTGCCTCTGCAGGCGCGGTGTTGATCATTACTCAACTAGGGGATGCACTCGGCATTTGGTCTCTTCCTATTGCCGCATTCACCGGCGGCATCGTGTCGGCCACCGCTGTGATGGTGCTCTTTTCAATGCAAAAAAAGCAGGGTAACAACAACCTTATCTTGTGCGGCCTAGCCATCTCATTTTTATTTGGTGCCATTACTAGTTTTCTGATTTATTCGGGCGATCAGCGGGCGGCAAGCTCCATCTTGTTCTGGACGATGGGCGGTTTAGGGCTTGCTCGCTGGGATAATTTGATATTTGCGGCAGTGGGCGTGCTTTGCCTTGTTGTGTTGATAGCCAAGCGCTATCGTGAACTCGATACCTTATTGGTCAGCGAACAGACAACACGATCGCTGGGTATTAATGTTTATCGGTTGCAAAGAGAGATCTTTCTCTGCTGCGCCTTTTGCACTGCGGCCATTGTGTCACTCACTGGTGTTGTTGGTTTTATTGGTCTTATGGTGCCACACCTTGTTCGTCCTTATTCAGGTGTAATCCATAAACGGGCGCTCCCTCTAATCGCACTTTGGGGCGCGGTCATTTTGTTGGTTGGTGATCTGGTAAGCCGAACAATTTTGGCCCCGCAAGAACTACCCGTTGGTATCGTCACTGCGGCACTCGGTGGCTTATTTGTTTTATACCTTGTCTGGCGTAAACAACCTTGATTAAAGTACGTTAAATCAGATCGTATAAAACCCGATAGTCGAAAAGATGCACCCAGACACGGTTACCTTGCGCTTAGGTATCAAGGTCGAGAATCAAACAGGAAGTGTTCAGACAGTGTTTGACCACAGGGTTTTGTGTAAATTTACGAAGTAATTAATGAGAATAAATTTGATGAAAGACATAAAAGGCGTGTTTCGTAATCTTGAGAAGATGCTCCTACAGGAAAATTGGTTTGATGATGGCTGGGAAATTTATAATCGTGGGAACTATCTTCAACTCTACAAACTGAATTGGTTCAATCAAAATCAAGGTGGGATCCATTTTGAGACGTTTATCGAAGCGCCGCAGATTCAGCAAAAGTTGTTCCCAGTGTGTATGCACGTTGAAGAAGACTGTCCTTCTCAGTTTGAATTCATTCGTCAATTTATGGATCTAGAGGGAGAGCGGATAAAGAGTTGGAAGGGGTATAAAACACTGGGTAGTAGCTACGGTATTTGTCAGCGTACACTGCCGCTTAACTTCAAAAATATAGAACAACGCCTATTCGAAGAATTTAACCGCCTTCGAATTTTAGAATCCAGCGTTAACCAAGTACTACTTAAGCTTTGATAACGTGTACGTTTGAGCACGAACGAATTAAGGTGAGATGCTAGAAATGAAAAAGAAAAAAAGCCCCTGTATCGATGCGTGTGATTTTTCAAGCGCTAAGGCTTGGTGTTTGGGTTGCGGTCGAACGAGAAAGGAATGTCAACAGTGGAATACAATGACGCCTCATGGCGTAAATATTCTTCAGAAAGAGCTCGGAAAAAGAATGCTGAAGATAAAGACTGAGATGAACAAATAATAACTCGTGGGTATTCAGATATCAGTGAGAGATCATCGTCATCAAATCAGGGTGTTTAACTAAGTAGTTGTACTACACTCTAGTTAATTTTTGGGTTGCTAATTTAGCAAAAAAACTGACAGACTTATGTCTACTTAAGAGGTAGTTCAAACATTTGGCTGTTAGTTTTATCATTAATGGACAACTTCCCATCTGGTCTGTAGGCTGACTTTTTAACTTCTGATAGGTATCCAGACTAGTGTTAATTAAGCTCCTGCTGAGCGCCGTTGTCTTATCGTACTTTCTCGCTGAAATTAACTACGATGATAGAAAAGTTAATATTTCGAGTCGTTACCAGCTAGAAAACTCTGTATGTGACCGTTACTGATTGTCGTTTTGGGATAGCAGAAGCCAATTGAATGGTAGATGTCGTTTGAAGCTTGTAAATCGGTTCTGCCCCAAGGCAAGTTAAAAAACATACTCTACAACTAGAAGCCAGCTTGCTTTTACAAATCAACGCTCAGATTTTATTCTAATTTTTTGGCTTATTTCTCCCGGCGTGGTTAAAACAAAAGTATTAAATTCTCGCGTCATGTGGGCTTGATCGGAAAATCCTTGGTCGAATGCAAGCTCACTGAGTGAAATGTTTGGATTTTCCCTTAAGACAAGTATACAAAAATTCACCCGTCTTAAACGTTGAAAGTACTTAGGGCTCATTCCAATCCATTGAAGAAAGTTTCTTTCGATTTGCCTTTGATTGTGCGGGAATTGCTCCCCAATTTTCCCACGCTTGATTTGATTAAGCAGCATTGCCCGTTTAGTTAATATAGGATTGTTTAGATCCGCATACTGAACACACCATCTATAGATCGTAGCAATATGAGCACTATGACTATTTTGATGTATGAGTTGAATGAATAAATCTGTCACTGGGGATGAAGTAGTTTCATGCCCTGCATCGGAAAAATTGAATTAAGTGATTGCGGAACCATACCTGGCTGAAAGCGTATGCCACATAGCCATGTATCTTCAGTCAAAGTAATAAATTGGGTTTTCTTACTGTATCGCTGAAAGGTGATAGCTCGTTTGATAGTTGAGCCATCTAACCGAACCTCTCCCCGCATCAAGAACATCACGCCGGAGCCACCATCACAGTACAAAGGTTTTGTGACAGGGTTGTAAGTTCCTTTAGCAACCTTAACAGACCATATAGCTTGAATATGGTCTGATAGTTTTTGCTTGGGTTTTACAATTCTAAAATCCATTATAGTCGTTGTGATTATTCTTCCAATAATTAGCTAGATAAGCTACCAATCTCAGGTTTGAATATCTTAGCGATTCGATTCCAACTGTTAATAGCATTGACCGCAAGAGTTAAAGTTACCACACCTTGTTCACCAAAAGCTGCAAATGTTAATTGATAATCTTGTTCATTGACCTTTCCTTCATAGCTAATTGTCTCTGCCCAGTGCAGTGCGATTTTTTCATTTTCGCTGTATATCGGCATCTCTTTCCATGCACTTAGGCCGATAAGTCTATGCTTAGATTCACCATTTCTTATGGCTTCTTTACTGTGCATATCAATACAAAAAGCACACTGGTTTATTTGTGAAACACGCAGTTTCATCAGCTCCCATAAAGTAATCGATAAATTTTGCTGTTGTTCAAATAGTCCTCGTAGGTACTTTTCTTGTTCAAGTAAAATCTGAAAGCCTTCGGGGGCTGCATTGTAATAATCTAGTCTTGTAGTCATAAAGTTGTATCCTCTATTAGAAGATCTCAAATTAATACAGATACAAGAATAAGGATTGAATATTTTCGACATCTTCAAATCAAAGTGCGTAGGTATTACCCATTCCCCTTATACTTTCCCACCGGAAATTGGTAAACCATAACAAATGCCTAACGCATTTTTGTCCAGAACCGTGACAGTTTGCACTCTGTCATTCAAATGAAGGATCAGCTTGTAAGTCCTTCATTGATAGTAAACTAAATGGTTTACCGCCCATCAACGTGATTGATCTGATTTTTAAACGACATCTCGATCGTGTCGGAATAACTGAAGAAACACGCCTCATATTCGGGTATGTCCTTGGTAGTTTCTGTCGCTAAACTTCTCTCCTTTAAAACTTTCATTTTATTGATGCTAAATTGTCCATGATGAATGGCGAATATGTGTGATGTACGTCACGTATAAATAGTAAATAATAGCGTCATCGAGTGAGAGGGGCAGTTACCCCAACAAATAGTCACTCATTTTTAACAGACACTTTAAGGGTAAATAAGATGAAAAAATTAACAGTTCTAGCTGCCACTCTACTCGTTAGCGCAACCGCATTTGCCGGTACTCAAACGGTTTATAGTGAAGCAAATCTATCAACAGCCAGTTTCTCTTCTAAAGCGGCTGCATATGAAGCTGGGTTTGACTACGTTGATGCATTGGAAACAGCGAGCCATTCTGAATTGCGCTTCAAATTGGCCCCCATTGGAGAGAATACGGTCTCTAACCTTAAACTAGACGACACAGCTGTGACAATTGAAGAGTTCTCTGAAGCTCGCGGTGAAATCTTTTACCGCGCTATCGTCAATGTTGATTATCACTTCGATGCCCGTGATAACAACAACGACTAAAATTCCGTTGTTTTAGAATTTGAAAAGCCAACAGATCTCGGTCTGTTGGCTTTTTTGTCTTTGAGAAAAACAAACGGTAGTACCAATACTAAAACGACGCCTCTTTTCTTTTTTGGAAGGGGTTATGTTATGTGTGGAGCGGGGATGTTACCCCCGGAAATGCGCTAGGTGCGACGCTATAGTAAAGCCAATAATTGCGTTATTCCCTTGAAAAAGGGAATCTACTCAAAGCATGAGCACAATTAAATTGGGTGTAGATGTCACTCAGAATTGCCCCTTTGTGTGTTTCGAACGATTGAACACACTCTTCATCAAAGCATCATTTGACTTACGTTTTTTCATACCTAGAACTCTAACTATCTGACCAAATTTTCTAATCCACTACACTGTCAGTCGTTGGGAGTGGTTAAACAGTACTTTTACCTTGAAAATATGGCCTCTAAAGGACTTGTTGCCATTAAATTGTCGTATTTTCGATCTTATTACGACGAACTGGTAAAAAGTCTGCCGTTCCGATACAGTTTGTTCTACAATCTGCGACCGTATTTTTGGTTATGCTTTACGTGGTCGTAGCCGCTTAATTTTAGGAACACAACAATGTCATTTACATCTCAGAATTTTTCTCCAGAAATTGTGAAAGCACTGTCCGAGTGCGGCTACGAAAAACTTACTCCTGTTCAGCAGAAAGCGATCCCACTCGCTCGTAAAGGGTACGATATCTTAGCGAATGCTCAAACAGGGACAGGCAAAACTGCCGCTTTCGCTCTGCCAATTATTCAGCAGCTATTAGACAAGACCAAAGTTAATAACCAATTTCAAACACGAGCACTGGTTCTTGCACCAACTCGTGAATTGGCCGCACAGATTGCGCAAAGCATTGAAGATTATATCAAGTACACATCATTGAGTGTTGCTGCCATTTATGGTGGCGGGAAAATGTCATCTCAGGTTCAAAAACTAAAGAACGGTGTCGACATTTTAGTGGCAACACCAGGTCGCCTAATTGAGCATCTGGATGAGAAAAGTGTTTCTCTACAGAACCTTGAGTTTTTGGTTTTCGATGAAGCCGACCGTATGTTAGACATGGGCTTTATTTCATCAATTGAAACCATTATGTCTGGTGTTTCAACGAAGCCACAGACTATGCTGTTCTCGGCGACGTTCTCTCCGCAAATGAACAAACTAGCGGCTGAAATGTTGAATCAACCGAAAAGAGTATCCGTAGCTCAAGAAAACGTGACGGCAGACACTATCGCACATGTTGTCTACCCAGTAGACCAAGAAAGAAAGTATGAGATGTTATCTGAACTTATTGGTCGTAAGAATTGGAAACAGGTATTGGTCTTTGTGAACTACAAAGAAACGGCCAATATGTTATTGAAAGAACTCAAGCTGGACGGCATTAAAGCGGTACTATGTCACGGTGATAAAGCACAAAGTGCCCGTCGTAGAGCGCTTGACGAGTTTAAAGAAGGCAAGGCGCGTGTGATGATTGCAACCGATGTGGCTGCTCGCGGCCTAGATATTAAAGACCTTCCGCACGTAGTGAATTTCGATATGCCATTTTTGGCAGAAGATTATGTTCACCGTATAGGCCGAACAGGTCGAGCTGGCCAAAAAGGACACGCTGTGTCTTTTGTCAGCCGTGAAGAAGAACTGACGTTGCAACAAGTAGAGTCGTTGATTGGTCATACGATTCGACGTGTAGAGCAAGCAGGGTACGAGCCAAAAAACCGTGATGCACTATTGCAGAAAATGCACAGCAAACCAGCGTTCAAAGACCGTAAAACTCGTACGAACAACCCTTCTGATGCCAGCCAGGGTTCTGCTGAGAGATACGCTCGATTACGTAATATCGTGAGAAATAGAGCTGCAGCCACTAAGAAGTAAGTGAGTCAACGCACACTAAACGCCGATGATGCAAATCAATCGGCGTTTTTTTTCGTTTTGCCCAGTGAGACCTCTTTCTACTCTCGCTTTATTTCCAACCTTCGATTTTCATGCTTGTTCAATAATTCATAAGAGATCAAATCGCAGCTATCAAAAGGTGTTAACTCGACTTAGGTAGCAACGCCGATCACTAACTATTGCAATCAAAGCGAAGTCTTGAAACTGGCTTTTGGTGCATAATTCGGACACGCTTATAGCAAGCGTTTAAGATTTCAAGATACTTTTTCTAATCGGATTGGAACGGTTTAGCTCAGTGGCAGTAAATTGTTTTGTCCAGAGGTGTGCCAGAATCGATCACCGGAAACTGTGACAGGTTATCCTTCTTCAGACTATTGTCTCACCGTCTGTTTTCCTTCGATGGTATTAGCCAATTTATCAACAACTATGGCCATCACATTGCAAATAATGCAGAATCATTATTCTATTTTTGACAAGGAAGTCAGATGCAAACACTTATTAAAGTGGTTTTACTATTATCCGGTTTTATTGCCTCTACGAGCTACGGAATGGATCGATTGACAGAAAAGGATACTAGGCAGAAATTCAGTCCCACGTCACCACAGTTACTGCGTGCGGTTGGGAAGCTCACCATTGCTCAATCAAACTCTACAAATAGTTGTTCTGCAACCCTCATTGATTATGGCTTGGATGATTCTCAGTACGTTCTGACTTCAGCACATTGCCTTAAGAGCGATGCTGAGATGACATGGCTTTCTACTCACAATAATAAAGTTGTATCCCGAAAAGCGACTGTCGAAATCACTAACTATATCTACGATTGGGCTCTACTTAAGTTAAGCTCGCCCATCCCATCTTCCGTTATCAAAGGCGTTTATTTGCTAAGTGAGGTTACTATCCCTCTAATCGATTGGGATCTCTCTTATGAGTATGATAGCCCCTTCCATTATGAGGCTATGGAATACTACTCTACAGAGGATGATGGACTGTTTGGCAATCTCGATAGTTTTCGTAGAAATCTCTATGTTGCAGGTTATTCGTCCGATCAAGAGTTAGGTGATAGTGGTCGAAATCTTACTTACGTACACTATGGTGTTGAAGTGGTGCTTGCCCCTATATTTAACACTAATAGCGGCTTTAATTTAGTAGACGCCTTTACATTTGGAGGTGCGAGTGGTGGCGCGGTGTTGATGGAATGGCTCCCAGATTCAAATGAAGATGACTATGGAGATATTGGCCGTCCCGCTATTTTAGTTGGCATCATTAAAGGCGCTGAAGGCGACAATAATTTCTTCACCAGTGCAAATGGTGCGACAGGCAGTACCCCGAGCCTAATGGTTAATCCGGTGAGGTTTACCGTTGAAGTGGTTGAGCATCTTCGTAAGAAATACCCTTCACTTGAAAACCTAAGTTTTACTATGGAATAGTGTAATTTATATAAAGAGTACTTTTGCATATAGAAATACAGTTGGTTTCATATAAAAACGTAGGTTCAGGCTATCTCTCTCTACAACACGCCTATTCGATTCTGGTAATCATTGATTAGAATAATGAGAAAGAGGGGGAAGGCTTATTGCTCAAAAACGCTTTTGCTCATTTTTGTCCAAAAATAAGTTTAGATTTAATCAAACTTTATTGTCTTCCGACAGTTACAATTTACTGAGCTCAGGTTAGCTTGGTTAAATAGAATATCTACGATTGTTCTAAAACGGTTTGATACTGTTCCAAATACTGTGGGATTACCGCTTGCAGAGAGAAACGACGTTCAATCGTCTGACGCGCCTTTGTTCGAATGGCACTTTTTGTGGGTTCTGAGGCGAGTAACCAAATGTTTAAGGCGTGGCTCAGTTCTGTCATATCGTTACCAATCCATCCATTTTCATTGCTAATGATAAGTGAGTCCAAAGCACCAACGTTGGTTGAAATAACGGGAATACCTCTGCTCATTGCTTCTAAAGCGGCCATTGGCAACCCTTCAAAGCGCGATGTGATAATAAGTACATCGATATCGCTCCAAACGGAATTCATATCATCGATGTGGCCGTGAAGCCAAATATTTCCCCCTGCCATTTTATCAAGTTGCGATGTCATCGGTCCTGAGCCGTAAAGATGAAAATCATGTTGCGGAAAGTTTTTGGCGAGTTCAATGTAGCGATCTGGTGCTTTTTCATGGCTTAGTCGTCCAACAAAGGCGATGTTTTCGCCAAAGCGTGTCGGACAAGATTGCAGTGCGACAAAGTTATTTAGGACATGCGTTTTAGAAGGTATTTTGTTGGCAATATCTTTGCTGACGGCAAAGTTCAGATCAGAGAGAGAAGCGGTAAAACGGTCTATCATGTCATAAAGTTTCACTTTTCCTACTGGGGCTTCACCAGCATGATAGGTCGAAACTTGAACCGTACTCTTTGGAGGTGCGATCCATTTACAGTGTAAACATGCCAACCGGCTAACAACACTGGCTTTATATCCATGAGTGTGGATAAGCGCAGGCCGGTGTAATTTGAGGGCGCAACGCAGCTGCGTCAATACATTTGCATTACCTTTACAGTTAGACAATTCTGACAAGAAATTATACGGAATTTTTGCCAATTCTAGTTTACTTAAAATCGGTTGTGAGTCTGAATATTCGGTTAAAAGTACCACTCTAACCTTTTGTTTAAATTGTATTAGGCCAGAGGCTAGTTCCAAAATATGGGTCTCAATGCCACCCAATATTTGGCTGTCCACCGCTAACCAAATATCATCGTTTAACAAGGGGTTAGTGTTAGGTTTCGCTGTATTCATCCTCTGTTTCCCAAGCCAGTTTCTTACGGTAAACCGTCGATGGGCTTAGCTCCAGTAGCACCGCCGCAGTCAGAACATTTCCATCACAAAAATCGATAGCGTTTTGTATCGTTTCTCTTTCAACTTGCCACATAGGTCGAATTATTGTTGACGCTTGTCTGTTTGCTTCGAACGGTTCACCTGATGGCGGTGGCTCAATGATGTTAGATTCCTCGTGTTGTCGTTTTTCTAACTGTTCGACGACCTCTGGTTGTCGTGGTTTTTTACTTTCGCCATTACTGCTTATATCAGCATGACTTATTTGGGAGGGGAGATGTTCCATTGCGACGAGTTTGTCATCATTAAGAACAACAATGTTTCTGATGATATTCTGAAGTTGACGAACATTTCCGGGCCAACGGTAGCGTTTCATAAGCTGTTGAACGGGCTTTTCTAGGCCTGTGAATTTTTTCCCGTCTTGTTTGGCATAAATTTTAAGAAAGTGATTCGCCAATGTAATGATGTCTTTTCCACGTTCTCGAAGTGGTGGCATCTCTATAGGGATTACATGGACGCGGTAATAAAGATCTTCTCGAAATCTTCCCTCTTCGACCTCTTTTAGTGGGTCTCGATTAGTGGCGCAGATAATTCTAACATCCACCTTTCTTTCTTTGCTTTCACCAAGGGGAGTAAACGTACCCGTTTGAAGAAACCGTAGCAGTTTTTTCTGCATTTCTAGTTCCATTTCACAAAGCTCATCAAGAAAAAGTGTGCCTCCGTGAGCCTGCACTGCGGCTCCTTTTCGATCCGCTGTAGCGCCGGTAAATGCCCCTTTGATATGACCAAATATCTCGCTTTCCATTAGGTCTCTAGGGATAGCGCCGCAGTTTATCGCAACAAATGGCTTATTCTTCCTATCACTCTGGTGGTGAATGGCTTCCGCACACACTTCTTTTCCTGTGCCGCTCTCTCCATTGATGAATACGCTGGCGTTGGTTGGGGCAACAGAATCAATGATCTTATACACCCCTTGCATCTGTACGCTTGAGCCAATAAATCCATGAAACTTAGAACGGTCTAGGCTATTCTCTAAATCCTCGACGAGATGCTCTAGTTTGGCATTTTCTAAATGGATTCGAATAGAGGTTTTGAGTCGCTCTGCTTGGATTGGTTTTTCTAGAAAATCCTTGGCTCCTCGTTGAATTAAGCTTATCGCAACATCCACGGAACCATGAGCCGTAGCAATGATAACGGAAGAGGGGATTTCGTTTTCTTGAATCCAGTCTAGTATCTCTTGACCGCTAATATCAGGGAGCTGTAAGTCAAGAATGACCAATTGGGGGGCATAGTTCTTTATAAATGCTTTTGCTTCCATCCCTGTTTCTACATGTAGCAGGTCATAAGGTTCATCTTTGACGTACTGTTTGTATAAAATAGCGAGCGAGGTTGAGTCTTCGACAAGTAATACTTTTGGTCGCATACCTATACCCTTGTGTTTTTCATATGGGACATCATTCCTATAGAATAGACTATAAAGGCGTTAATTCTGTTTTATCTCATTAAAATCCTTGTTCTTTTCTTCTTTGCAACGAATCTAATGAATCTTGTGCAATCGAGTCTAAGTTTTCTGTGATCGCTTTTACCTTTGTGAATTCATTATCGATACAGAGGGATTCTATTTTTTTAGCTAATTCGGCTAGGCTCGTATTGCCCAATGCGAGTGAGGAGCTAGTTAACGTGTGTGCCTCAAACTTTAGCGTGGCATAATCGGATTCTTCTAGTGCGATAAGCATTTTGCGGACATTTTTTTGCGCTTCGTCTACATAGTGGTCAATCAACATTGGCATCACTTCGGCACTCGTATCTTTAACCATCTGTCGTAGCGTTGACTCATTAATAAGTGATTTTGAATGTGCGGCGTTACCTGTCGTTACCGGGATTACCTTGATTGTTGGCGATTTAATTTGAATGTCTGTTTCACTTTCCTGTGCGACATATTTGTTTAGTGTATTGATTAAATTTGAAAGATTGACGGGTTTCGATAAGTAATCTGTCATGCCTGCGCGAACAAATGATTCCTTGTCGCCAGATAATGCATGCGCAGTAAAGGCAATAATCGGTAATGTAGCGCCGGTCTTATTGTCGGCGTTGAGGATCCTTTTGCACGCTTCTATTCCATCCATTTCGGGCATTGAGATATCCATAAAAATAATGTCGTATACGTTGTTTTGAGCCATTTGAACCGCTTCAATGCCATTGTTGGCGATATCAATGTTTAATCCAATGTGTTTAAAAAGGCTCTGTATGACGAGTTGATTCGCCTTATTATCTTCTGCAACTAGAATGCGACTGTGCAAGCACTTTGGATGTAGATTGTTTGGTAATGCTTTGGATTGTTGGAAGTCGTCACGCGTTGCCATCTCCATAGGAAGATGAACCGTAAAACAACTCCCTACGCCTTCCGTGCTTTCTACTGTTATCTCGCCATCCATTAGGTTGACTAATTTCTTGCAGATGGCAAGACCTAATCCAGACCCTTCATTATCACGAGAGAAGGATTGATCTGCCATGGTAAATTCATCAAATAGGTAAGGCAGCGATTTTTCAGAAATGCCGATACCGGTATCTCTTATTTTACAGGTAATTTTTGCATGGTTTTCAGATGTTCTTGTCGTGAATAGTTCGATATCAATATCCCCTACCTCGGTGAACTTTAATGCGTTGCCGATAAGATTAAGTAACACCTGCTTATAACGGTATTCATCACCGACAAGGTATTCAGGGAGATGGTTGGACTTCAAATTCAAATCTAAGCCTTTATCAAGCGCTAGTGTTTTGACATTGTCAATGACCGACTGAGTCGCGTCAGAGGGGTTGAATATCCTCCTATCGATGCTCATGTTATTCGATTCCATCCTGGAGAAATCGAGAATGTTGTTGATTAAGGATAGGAGAAATAGTCCGGAGTCGGTGGCGACATTAACCAGTTTTTGTTGTTCGTTATTTAATGGGGTCTGCTTGAGAGAATTAAGTAGCCCAATAACACCATTCATTGGTGTTCTAATTTCATGCGACATCGAGGCAAGGAAAAGGCTTTTACTTTCATTCGCCTTTTCTGCCTGTTTTCGGGCTGCCTTAAGATCGATGTAGCTGTCTTCAAGGTTTTTAGACATGATGTCGAAGGCGTTTGCAACCTCACCTAGCTCGTCTTTTTGTTGTAGATTCAGCTGATAGCCTGGTCCTTTCTTGCTAACCGTGTGTGCTGCTTTTCTTAGTTTGACTAAGCTTCTGGTCAGATAGGTACCGAGTACAAAGGAAAACAGAGCCACTAGCAGAACCTCTAAAGAGGCGATGCCTATTATGGCTTTACGAGCATCATCCAACATTTTACTAATAGCGGTGGTTGCAAAGCCTATTTCGATAGAACCATATACGGTACCATCGCTTTTAATGTCGATTTTGGTGTCAAATACACCATCGTCGACAGATCGTAAGTCTTCATCAATTTTTACACCATTTTCGAGCAGCTCAATATTGCCACCAGAAGAGAGTGTTTGCCCATAACTCTTTACTTGAACATAGACCACATCTTCGAGCACCATAATGTCATTTACAAGGTCATCGAGTGTCGCAAGATTGGTCGTTAATACTGCATCTTTGATGGCGTGCGCAAACATAGTCGTTGTCGCATGGGCTCGTTGTATCAATTGTTTCTCATTCGAATCGCCTAAAAAAGACATAGCACTAAAGACAAGAATGACTAAGAGAAAAGTCTCAATTGCCGCAATACCAATAATAGTCTTGTTACGAAGGTTCATCTTATTGTCCTACTATTTCGTTTGAATGAGGTCAATATCCAGAGCTCGCACATCATCCCAGTCGCTATTTTTCGCGGGCATAAATGCTTTTATTTTCAATGGTTCTAATACTTTTGCACCTTCTGGAGTATTCGCAAGATTAGCAAAAAAGTCTTTAACTTGCTCTCGTAATTTTGAATCTATAGACGGGTGTGCCGCAATGGCATGGGGTGTGTAACCTTTGGTGGTCCAGATAGGGTTAAGTTGTTCTTTTATTTCTGAGGGCATCGCATTGAACGTTCTCATCACACCTCCACCCGCAGGAAAGAATCCTCTCGCTATCGCTAAATAGACTGAATCATGGGATGAAACATACTTAGGCGTGAAGTTAACGTTGGCGGCGTTTAGGTACGCTTGAGGAAGTATACTGGCCGCAAATGAAGCCGGTGCAGGGAACGCCATTTCGGAGTTATTGAGTTGCTCTACCTCCGTTATGTTGCTGTCTTTCTTTACGACAATGATGCCTTTTATCATTTTGTCTTTGGCTTTCGTTACAGCTTGGTATCCCGGTGACTGGTTAAATACAACAAAATGATAAGGATTCATGTAGGCAAAGCTATATTCTCCCTTAGCGAGGTTTTTTTCGAAGGTAGGAATATCACTCGTCGTCTTGAATACAAATTCATGCCCAGTCTCTTCTGAAAGTGCCTTTAATATGGGTGACCATTGTTTAGCAAGTCGACTTGCAGACTGCTGGGGTACAATACCAAAGGTATAATGGTGGGCCCAAATAGGTGCAGAAATGAGCATTATCAAGGATATTAGGATTGTTCTAATTATTATCATTATTTGCCCTTATCAATAATCTTTATCTTTTCAAATGGTTGTAGTACTAGTTTAGGTAATAATCCACTATTTACTATACTGTGATGGAGAGAAATTGATTCTTTTTTAGTTTATTTGTAATAGCGGATCGCCATTTACGAGGAAGAAAGGCCAGTCTGTTTATTTCTCTGTTGAGTTCGAATAATAAACTAGGCTGCTCTTTGGTGTTTAAAACGGTGCCAAGTAGCTGTATCTGAGATGAATTAAGTAGTTTCATCGCTTGTGTGACGTCATGTTTGTTTGTCACCCCTGCCAGTACAGTTAAAATGGTTCGGTCACAGGCTGTCGCAACAATCTGGGAAGGGATGTTACTCTTATTGATATTGAGTATTGGAGACGTATCTATCACGATGCGATCGAATTGTTTGCTCCATTCTTCTATGTTCTTTTTGAGATGTCCGGGCCGTTTATACGCGAGTTGTGCCGGAGGATTGATAGGAGAAGCAACGCCCGTAAAACACTGTGCTGAGCTGGTGTGTTCTAGCCAAAATTCATTGGGTTCTAACGAGGGTAATTCCAGCACACTAAAACTGGGTTTGTGGATATTGAGATCAATGATTAACGTGCGGTAACCTGCTAGCAGATACCGCTCGGTTAAGGCGATGGCTAATGATGTGACACCTTCGCCTGATTGGCATGAAGTGATACATAGTGAACGACAGTCAGCTAATTCGGCTTCGATAAAAATCTGTTCTATTTCGGCGTGCATTGCGGGTATAGTCATTAGATCGCCCCTATTAAAACAATGGTGGTTGCAATTTGAAGAACGTCTTTAAGGCCAAGGCGTATTTTTTCCGTTAAGCTTTCTCTTCTGTCGGGAATATAAATGGTGTCCCCAGCTCGAATGACAGGCAAATTTCGAAAACTGGCTGATTTGCTAAACTCAATGAGGTCAAAGGTTCTCGCTTGGCTTTGGCTAGTGGAAATATTGACGACGCTGATTTTTTCTAGGTATGCGTCCTCGCTTGGTCCCCCCGCTTCCGCAAGGATATCGAGAATCGTCATAGAATCGTTGAAAACGTATCGTCCAGGGTCATTTACCGCCCCTAGCACTCTTACAGTGCTCTCTTTAGAACGATCTAACCAATTACGGTTTTTCTCTGGCATGTAAATTGTGTCGCCCGGTTTTACCTTTGGTAGTAGGGACTCGTCGCCCGTCTCAAAGTATAGGGCTAGGTTCAATTTGCTCACTTTAGAATAACTCTTGTCTCTGTGCGTAACTCGAATGTTGTGTATATCGGCGTCCTTTGTTGGGCCATCGGCGGCAGACAATATATCCAAGAAATGCATTTCGTTAGTGAATCGATAACGGCCCGGCGCGTTTATTTGTCCAAATATGTAGATAGAAGCATCAGAACTTTGTCTGACCCATTGGGATTTGTTGTCTGATGGATCTTGCGGTAGGTCGTGGACGCGAACTATCGATCCGGCTGATATGACGGGTTGGTCTGATCGTCTCGCGCCTTTTTTGATAAAATCATCTAAATTGAAGGTCTGTAGTTCTTTTTCTCCGGTTGCTCTGTTAGTTGATACGACTTCTATTTTTGTCGTGTCGGCTCTACGTGTTGGCCCACCGACATGAGCGAGTAGGTCCATAAAGTCCATTTCATCTGACCACTCAATCCTTCCGGGCCTAACTACTTCCCCAATCACATTAACGGCGCGGTTAGGTGACACTTTTAGCCACGATTTTTCATTCATGTCGGTTTTTTCAGGTACAAAAATAGCGTCACCGGGCATGATCGATGGTGGTCGGTTGGTTCCTAGACCTTCTGTGTAGGCGGTTAAGTCAAATTTGATGACTTGCCCACCACTCTTAATTACGCGTATTTGTCTTGATTCTGCAAACCTTGTCGGGCCACCAGCATTGGCAAGGATGTCCATAAAGCTTGCCCCCGGTTTTCCTTCAAATGCACCGGGTGCGGCAACTTCACCCATTACGTAAACGGTGTTAGCACCCGATTTAATCTCCTCTTCTTGCTTAGGAACAAAAATGGTTGATCCAGGTAACAAGATAGGGAGGAGTTTGCTATCGCCTGAATCTAGGTAGCGTTTGAGATTGAAAAGGATAGGGTTGTTATCGGTAATAACACGAATCTGTTCAACGCTAGCGTAACGAGTAACGCCACCAGAACGCATTAATATATCGACTAAGTTTGTCTCGGCACTATAAGAGAAAGACCCCGGTGAGTTCACCTCGCCAAAAACTTTAATGGCAGATTTAGGGTCTGAACTGTCGCCTGAATTGGCCTGAGAAAGTGGGTTGAATTCTTGCTCTATATTGCCAACAAGCGGTGATGCTGGGACGAAAATTGTATCGAGTGAACGAAGTTTAGGCAGAACACTATTGTCGCCGGTATCAAGAAATTTTTTGTAATTGAAGACGCTGTTTTCCGAGCCTCTTTTTAACAGTATTTTATCTAACTGTGCACCAGAACGAAGACCTCCCGCGGAAGTGATCGCTGCCTGAACTCCTGCATTGCTAGGGATAGTAAATTGACCGGGTGATTTAACATACCCCTGTACCATGACGATTAATTGTTTCTTAGCGACATATACCTCGGCGTTACGCAGATCTCTAAAAGCGACAGAAAGGCGTTCGAGTACGATATTTTTGAGCTGCACTTCATCGTATCCGGCCACAAAAACAGCGCCAATCTCTGGCAGGGTTATTTGTCCTTTTTGGTCGACCTGGAAACCTTTATTTAAACTGCTTTCCCCGGGAAGGTTAACCTGTATGTTATCGCCAATGTTAACCGTCTCATTTGAGTCTGCTTGAGAGGCCGAGGTGAAAAGTAAGACAAATAGGCAGGTTAATGTGACTAAAAATAGATTTGTGGGTTTCATAATGAGCCCCTTGTGTTTAAGGCTACGGTCGAGTTATTACTTGAGATAATCTCAACGCTAACTCTTCTATTGGTTAATTGAACGGCCGCGGTATCACCCTGGAAAAGCGGTGCGCTTGAGCCGAGAGAACTGGATTTAATTCTCGCTGGGTTCAAGCCAAAAATGGTTAGGTATCGTTTCACCTGATTGGCTCTATCTAATGCTAGCGTTTCGTTGTATTCGACACTACCTGACGCGTCGGCATGGCCTGTTATAGCAAGCTTTAGATGCTTATTCTCTTTCAACATGTTGGCCGCCTGCGCTAGGTTCCCCATGTATTTTGGATTGATCTCACTTGAGTTCTGGGCAAATTGATTGTCAACGTTGAGCATAGCGAATAACTCGTTAATGACACCCAGTTCTTGTTGCTGGTCTTGTTGACTTGTTGGTGGTGTACAATCGGCCTGACTGGTGACATAAGTCAGCCGTTGTTCCAATTTGTTGAGGCTTTTTCTCTGGACAATGAGGTCGTTTGCGGCATCGAGTAACAAGTTGCCTTCAAGCTCTCTGGCGATTCTATTTTGCCTTTCTTGATTCTGTACAACCGCCGCGGGGAAGCACCATATAGCGCCTTCTTGTACTAACATGTCGAGATGAAGCTTACTTATTTGCCAGTCGAATCTTAGCCCGTGCTCGGGGCCGAGTGGTTCATCAGGTAAAACAGGGGAGAAGCCAGATTCAAAATCATTTTCTGCCAAGCCACCACGACCGCTTTCTGGGTAGCTACTACTACATGCAACTAGGTAGCTGATGCTAAAAAGGATTAATAGTTGTTTATAGGCGTTGTGTTTCATGCTGGCTTCTCCTTAAGTCTCGCATAGAGATGATATCTATGCGGCCTCTCTCTTTTGATTTACAGATATCGCTTGATTGATACGAAGCAGCGTAATAATTTCGAGTGGTTGTCCATGCACGTTTTCAATTCGCATATTTCTTTCTCGCTCAACTAATCGTTTGTACATGTATACGATGGCGCCTACACCAGAGGAATCTAAGAACAAAACATGCTTTAGGTCGATTTCGATCTCTGGATGGTTATCTTCCGAAAGGACTTGATCAATATGAGGGAGGGCTTCTTTGCTTCCATTTGCGTCCAAGTCTCCTGAAAGTTGAAGAGTAAGGAGTGTTTCACTTGCGTCTATTTTTCTAAGTTCCATGACAATGACTCTTTATGTGGTTGTGTGTAGATAGGTAAATACACTTTATGTGCCACATTTTAAGTTGTTGAAATAAAGGAAATATATTGATTTTTTGTTGATGTTAAAATGAGAGATTTGCGTATTCTCAATATGAGAATCGAATTGACGTGAGGTTAATGAAGAAGATTTGTCGCGTTTCCAATAGGCTATTAGGACATTTTTAGAGGGCGGAGTAGGTGAGAAAATAAAAAACCTTGCTAAGGATGAGCAAGGTTTTAGTGGTTACGGTTAGAGCGATTTGATTTGATTAGATTTTAATCAAAATCTATTCCATTCTCTTTGTGCCGTCGTCTACATGCTCTGCCATCACTATGGAACAGGTGACAACGATTGGCGGCTAGACCAATAGAGAACTTGTCCCCAACCTCTACCGCGAGAGTGTCAGGAGCGCGGTAAATAACATCCGCATCTGCGCTGTCTAAATGCAAATAGATCTGGGTTTCGTTACCGAGTTTTTCGACAATCTGAATATCACCCTCGATGGCGGCGTCGGCTTCTTCAGCATTTTGTAGATGCTCTGGGCGAATACCTAGCGACATACGTTCGCCTTTATTGACGGTTCTACCATCGACTGGAATCCAAAGCGTATTGCCATTAGAAAGTTGAACCTGTACACGCTCTGCTTCGACTTCTTCAATATTAACGCTCATAAAGTTCATTTTTGGTGAACCAATAAAGCCAGCAACAAAACGATTTTCAGGGTAATGATACAGTTCGAGAGGCTTGCCTACTTGAGAGACGAAACCGTCATCGAGCACAACGATTTTATCGGCCATTGTCATTGCTTCGACTTGGTCGTGCGTTACGTAGATCATGGTGCAACCTAGCTGACGTTGCAACTTGGTGATTTCGCTACGCATGTTTACGCGCAACGCGGCGTCAAGGTTGGACAAAGGCTCATCAAGTAGGAATACATTCGGCTGAGAAACAAGGGTACGGCCAATTGCGACACGTTGACGTTGACCACCAGAAAGTGCTTTAGGCTGTCTTTCTAGCAGATGACCAAGTTGTAATATTTCAGCAACATGAGATACACGTTTATCGATTTCAGCCTTGCTTGCTTTTGCAAGCTTAAGACCAAACGACATGTTGTCATAAAGATTCAAGTGCGGGTATAGCGCATAGGATTGGAAAACCATACCAACACCACGTTTCGATGGTTCAACGTCATTCATTCGTTCTTCGCCTATATAGAGGTCACCAGAGGTGATCTCTTCTAAACCAGCGATACAGCGTAATAGCGTAGATTTACCACAGCCTGATGGACCAACGAAAACAACAAACTCACCTTCTTTGATTTCTAAATCAACATTTTTGGAGATCAGTAAGTCGCCATAAGCTTTACATACATTCTTTAACGTGACGCTCGCCATGTAGCTTGTCCTCGATTAATTTTTTGTCTTATCGTCTAGCAGTATACAAATACTACGGTAGACAATAAAAAGTAGGAAACAGTTTTTGACTAAATGTTTTAAAAAAAGAGAGAGTTAGTAAGCTTACTTACGGTTATCTTAATATGTGCTTTGCAATTAACAACTAATCACTACTCTTGATGGTGTTTAGTTTCCAGTATTAATGCAATTTACACATCCTCCATTAGAATTAATTTCCAGGGGGAGTAGTGGGGGATGAGGCGTAGGAGGCGTAGAAATGCAAAACAAGATCCACTTCAAATAAATGGATGTGCAAAACGTGATTTACATCTCATATTATGGCCGTTGTGTGATGGGCTTCTCTGTCCAATGCAGATGACGATCACGAAAATTTCCCATACCATACGGGGCGTAGAATATAGGATGATGATTACTTACTCGTATTTTAAGATGATACAACTCGAAATATGGCTTATCGTTTAAAAAGAGCCCTACATCTCACATATAAAAAGGATATTAAACATGAAAAAAGCCCTAAGCACTGTTGCTGTATGCACACTAGCCGCTCTTGGTTCATTAAGTGCAAACGCAGCCATTGAAGAAGGTCAACTAACTATCTGGATCAATGGTGACAAAGGCTATAATGGTCTAGCGGAAGTTGGTAAGAAATTTGAAGAAGACACGGGTATTAAAGTGACGGTTGCTCACCCTGATGCACTTCAAGACAAATTCCCTCAAACAGCGGCAACTGGCGACGGTCCAGATATCGTATTTTGGGCTCATGACCGATTTGGCGGCTATGCAGAAGCTGGTTTACTAGCAGAAGTTAAGCCTTCGAAAGAAGTAACAGATGGAATTGTAGATTTTGCGTGGGATGCGGTTAAATATGACGGTAAGTTGATCGGCTACCCAGTCGCGATTGAATCCCTCTCTCTTATTTATAACAAAGATTTAGTGGCTACTCCTCCTAAGAGTTGGGAAGAAGTTGAAGCGTTAAACGCGAAGCTGCAAAAAGATGGCAAAACAGCCATTATGTGGAACCTAAAAGAACCGTATTTCACATGGCCATTAATGGCGGCTGATGGTGGTTACGCGTTTAAATTTACGTCATCTGGTTATGACGTAAAAGATGCGGGTATTGCTACTGATGGCGTTAAAGCGTCTATGAACTTTGTTAAAGGTCTTATAGATAAAGGTATAATCTCTCCGGATATGGACTACTCAGTATCTGAGGCAGAGTTTAACAAAGGCAACACAGCCATGACTATAAATGGTCCATGGGCTTGGGGTAATATCGAGAAGTCAGGTATTAACTACGGCGTTGCAACGCTTCCGAAATTTAACGGTAAATCTTCTAAGCCATTCGTTGGTGTGTTAACGGCGGGTATCAGCACGGCGTCACCTAACCAAGATCTAGCCGTAGAGTTTATCGAAAACTACCTACTTACTAACGATGGACTGCGTATGGTTAATAACGACAAACCATTAGGTGCAGTTGCTCTTAATTCTTTCCAGAAAGAACTGGATAGTGACAAGCGTATAGCGGCAACAATGGATAACGCAATGAATGGCGAAATCATGCCTAACATCCCGCAAATGGGTGCGTTCTGGAGCAGCGCCAAAAATGCAATCATTAACATCGTAGATGGTCGCCAAACCGTTGATGCTGCACTTGCAGACGCAGACAAGCAAATGACGAAGTAACAGTAAACAGATAGGGCCCATAGATTGCACAGTCACGAAAGCAATTGAAGGTCCTATTCATTTTTAGGAGGGGGTAACCTCTCCTTAGTATTTTTTATTTTTAATCGCTAGCAGGTTTTCTTATGCAGTCAGTTCAAGGTTCAGGTGCAACGGCATCTGCCGCATTACCTTCAAGCCAAAAAGTGTTTATCAAATGGGCATTATTGGCATCAGTAGGTATAGTGAATGGCTATGCCACAATTCTAATGTATTCTCGCGGTGAACTCGCTTTCGCTCTGCTTACAGTGGTGCTTACCGCTCTAGCTCTTTATATATTTGGTAGTAAAAAGACATACGCACATCGTTATATTTACCCGGGTATAGCGGGAATGATTTTATTCATTCTTTTCCCACTTGCTTATACTGTCGGTCTAGCGTTTACAAACTATAGTGCCAAAAATCAGCTGTCGTTAGAACGAGCGCAGACGGTATTACTCGATAGAACTTACCAGAGTGGTGAGAGCTTTCCATTTAATCTCTATAAAACTGACAATGGTCATCAACTTGTTGTCACGAAAGGCGAACAGCTACTCGCCACTGACAAGTTCACCCTAGAAGGCTTTGCGGAAACGGACCTTGACTTGAATATCGTGTCAGACATTCAGGGTGAAAAAGAGAAAATTAAAACAATCATTCAGAACAAAGTTTCTCTCGGTAATGTAGATTTACATATGCCTGATGGTTCTGATATCCGCATGAGTGGCTTGCGTAAGTTTGCTTCTGTCGCATCTCTGTATACGTTGCAAGATGATGGTGAATCCATGATCAACAACAAGTCAGGTGAGACATTGAAGCCCAATATGGACGTCGGTTTTTATCAAGTCATTGATGGAAACGGTGCATTTATTGGCAACACCATATCACCTGGGTTTATCGTCAATATTGATACTGCAAACTTCGAGCGTGTCTGGAAGGACGATGGAATCAAAGAACCATTTATTAGCATCTTCATTTGGACAGTGGCGTTCTCGGCGTTGAGTGTTGGTTTAACACTGGTTATTGGCCTTGTATTGGCGAGTGTTGTTCAATGGGAGTCATTGAAAGGGCGTGCCGCTTATCGCGTGCTGCTTATCTTGCCCTATGCTGTCCCTGCATTTATTTCTATTCTTATCTTTAAGGGCTTATTCAACCAAAGCTTTGGTGAGATCAATATGGTTCTGGAAACCATATTTGGATTGAGCCCGAACTGGTTCTCTGATCCTGTTCTAGCCAGAGTCATGGTCGTTATTGTAAATACATGGTTAGGCTTCCCATATATGATGATTCTTTGTATGGGTCTGCTTAAGGCTATTCCGGATGATCTTTATGAGGCATCGGCAATAGATGGCGCGGGGCCATTGAAGAACTTCACCAAGATAACGCTTCCTTTGATGCTTAAACCGTTGACGCCATTGCTCATCGCTAGCTTTGCGTTTAACTTTAATAACTTTGTGATGATTTACCTGTTAACCGGTGGTGGTCCAAACATGATCGGAACTTCAGAGCCTGCTGGTTACACAGATTTACTTGTGAGCTATACCTATCGTATTGCATTCGAAGGTAGTGGCGGTCAAGACTTTGGTCTGGCGAGTGCGATTGCAACGCTTATCTTCTTATTGGTTGGTGGTCTGGCATTATTCAACCTACGATTCACGAAACTTTCACAGGATTAAGGAGCAATATTATGGCAATTGTACAAGGTAAAAATGTGAAATATCGTGTATGGGCAACCCATGTTGCTCTATGGATATTCTTATCAATGATAATCTTTCCGCTGTTGATGGTTATTGCTATCTCGTTCCGTGAGGGTAACTTTGCAACGGGTAGTTTGATTCCAGAGAATCCATCTCTAGAGCACTGGAAACTGGCATTAGGCTTTTCTGTAACGAACGCAGACGGCTCGGTAACACCGCCGCCATTCCCTGTTCTTCTTTGGTTGTGGAACTCAGTGAAAGTCGCGGCAATATCGTCTATCTTCATCGTTGCGTTATCGACGACCTCTGCCTACGCATTTGCGCGTATGAAGTTTGGTGGTAAGAACACTATCTTGAAAGCAATGATGATTTTCCAGATGTTTCCTGCGGTGCTGGCACTTGTCGCAATGTATGCATTATTTGATAAGTTAGGTCAGTACATACCGTTCTTAGGCTTGAATACTCATGGTGGTTTGATTTTCTCTTATCTTGGTGGTATTGCGCTACACGTATGGACGATTAAAGGGTATTTTGAAACCATTGATAACTCACTTGAAGAGGCCGCAGCACTTGATGGTGCAACGCCATGGCAAGCATTTAGGTTGGTTCTGCTTCCACTTTCAGTACCAATTTTAGCGGTTGTGTTTATTCTCTCATTCATTGGTGTTGTCGGCGAAGTACCTGTCGCGTCGTTATTATTATCTGATGTAGATAAATACACACTTGCGGTAGGTATGCAGCAGTATCTCTACCCACAAAACTATTTATGGGGCGATTTTGCGGCGGCGGCTGTATTGTCTGCTGTCCCTATTACCGCAGTATTTTTGCTGGCACAGCGTTGGCTTGTCGGTGGGCTGACGGCAGGTGGAGTGAAAGGATAAGATAAGAAGCAATAGGGCGACCAAATGGTCGCTCTTTTTTATGCCTGAAATAGTTGTTGCTCGCTATAACTCTTTACTGGAAGGAGCACAGCCAACGTAGCGCATTAATACATAAATACTTTCTTCATGCAGGGCCACTTTTCTAAAAAGATCTGCAAAAATACCGTCGCCACCAAAACAAGTTTGGATGTAATGGTTAATATCCTCGTTTACATAACCTTCAACGTACATGGTACGTACCCACTGGTACTCTACTGCACTTAAGTTTCCTATTGTGTCATCACTTAGTGTAATTAGAGATCGGTCATCTATCAATTGAAGGCCTACCGTTATTTATTGTGGATGTTTGAGTTATATACAATGAGTTGAGGATTAGAACAGAAAAGCGTTAAAGAAAAATGACAACGGACAAAATGAAAAGCCGCCGACCTAAGATATTAGGGTGGCGGCTCTTTTTAAGGCTATTTTTATGGGCGTAATGACGTATTCATTACGATATGCGCAATGATTATCTCAGCATTTTTACATGCATTTCCATCTCTTCACCAATCTCTTTGCGCATGTTCATTAGTCTTATCGCAGAGTCACGCAGCTTGATGTCCTCTTCTTCTATAGGTATCCACTCGGGTATTTTAGTCGGCTTACCATTCGCATCTACCGCCACCATGATGACAATACAATGTGTCGTGAGCGTTTTATTCAACTCCTTAGGATCGCTTGCCTGAACATCTAGCGCGATATGCATTGAGCTACTGCCGGTATAGATAACCTTGGCGCTCACCTCAACTAAGTTTCCTACATGGATGGGAGCGACGAATCGTATGCCGCCAGCATAGGCGGTGATACAATATTTTCCGCTCCAGCCAGCTGAACAGGCGTATGCGGCCAAATCGATCCACTTCATAACGGCACCACCGTGCACTTTACCGCCGAAATTCACATCACCGGGTTCGGCTAGAAATCGGAGCGTTATGTCTCTTTGTTGTTCGGCCATTCTCATTCCCTTTTTATTTTTGGCTGCCCGCTAAGTATCAAGCAAAAATCGGTGACTTAAAAGGGGAATTCGATATGGAAACGAAATAGGTGGAATCACCGGCAGTGAAAGTTGGTAACGGCATGCAGCATCGCTTACAGTTCGAGTTTCTTTACCGCTTCCCTAGATTCACTGATCAGAGTTTCTGCCATCTCCCCTCTCTTTTGGATAAGCGCCATAAATATGAGGTCTATAACCGTATTTTGTGCCTCTCGAGATGAGATAGATGAGCTTCTCCAGCGGCTTTCATCTGCGACACAATCGAGGCAATAGTCGGCAATTTTCCTCAGCTCAGCGCCAAGTACGGAGGTTAAAGCCACGATAGGCACACCGTTACTCTTTGCTGACTGAACGGCGACGGAAACGTCCTTTTTGTTGCCAGAAAATGAGATGACAAATTGAACATCTTTAGGGGATAGAGTTTGAGCAACAGAGACTTGTACGTGCGTGTCGAGTTCTGAGATCGTATTGATACCGATTTTTAATAGTTTATAGCTGAAGTCTTTTGCTACCAATGCCGAACCACCAATACCGACCAATTGAACTCTTTGCGCGTTATCAATTAATTCGACAATGCTATCAAATACATCGTAATTAATGGATTCCGTTGTTTCTCGAATGGCCTTAATTTTTTCTTCTAATAATTTATGTGCAATATCAGGAATGGAATCTTCGATGCTAATTTCGTTGTGCAAGTTGTGAGATTCATTTGATGCCCGCTTTCTTCCCAACTCTTGGCTCAATGCTAATTTAAGTGCGGGAAAGCCTTTGAATCCTACTTTTTGCGCGAATTTAATGACGGTAGATTGACTCACGTTCGCTTGTTGGGCCATTTCTTGCGAGGACATTTTTAGTGCTTCTGAAGGTGTATCCAATATTATCTGAGCAATTCGGCGACTACTTGCCGATAAGTTATTCTTTAGATTTGTTATTTTTGTCAGCAATGCCATGTTTTATCACTCAGATTAAATGTTGTAGCCATTCATAAAATCATATCAGATTGCGTTAATTCAGGCATAGAAGAATAAATTATTCCTAAAAGGAATTATTTATTGCGACATAGGTTCAAGATTTGGAATTAAATATTCCATACACTCTGTGCATTACGCAGAAAATTGAAGGGATGTTTTGTGGACCTAGGCCAATTAGTGACAGAAAGTAGAAACGATTTGAGTAAAAATATTGACACACTGGCAACCAAAGAGATGTTGAAGGTGATCAACACTGAAGATAAGAAAGTCGCGGAAGCGATCGAACTCATCCTCTCGGAAATCGCTGAGTCGGTCGATTTTATAGCCAATGCCTTTCAAAACAACGGCAGACTTATTTATATTGGTGCGGGTACTTCTGGGCGACTCGGTATTCTTGATGCAAGTGAATGCCCTCCAACGTATGGCACTGACCCTGAGCAGGTTATAGGGTTGATCGCGGGTGGCCATCGGGCCATCTTACAAGCGGTAGAGAATGCGGAAGACGACAAGCAGGCGGGGCGCAATGACCTAAAGAAAATTCATCTATCAAACAAGGATGTTGTTGTGGGTATTGCGGCGAGTGGCCGTACACCTTATGTCATCTCAGCGATGGAATATGCGCGGGACTTAGGAGCAAAGGTCATCAGTCTTACCTGTAACCCAAAATCAGAAATGAATGCGATAGCCGATGTTTGCCTTACGCCAGTTGTCGGCCCTGAGGTCATTACCGGTTCATCTAGAATGAAAGCCGGTACGGCTCAAAAGCTTGTTCTAAATATGCTCACAACAGGGAGCATGATTCGTACGGGAAAGGTTTATGGCCATCTTATGGTCGATGTGGCGGCTACCAATGCGAAGTTAGTTGAACGCCAAAAGAATATTGTGATGGAAGCAACAGGGTGTGATCGACAGACGGCAGAACACGTGTTGGTGCAAAGTGGTGGCGACTGTAAAACGGCCGTCGTGATGGTGCTTACCGAGACAGATTTTAGCCGCGCAGATGAATTACTTCGAAAAAATAATGGATTTATTAGGGCGGCGATCAATCGTTAAATCCTTTGAATAAATAGCCGAAATAAACGTCATTACAACAGGGAATGAATAATGGTTAAGATAAATAACACGATGATTGAAACGATCATTAGACTTGTCGGTGGAGAAGGAAATATACAGCAATGTGGTAACTGTATGACCCGTCTTCGTCTGGTGTTGAGTAACGATGAGTTGGTTAACGACAGTGAACTAAAACGCGTGCCTGGTGTATTAGGTATTGTAGAAAGTGATGATCAGTTACAGATTGTCTTGGGGCCAGGAAAGGCACAAACCGCGGCGGAAATGCTGAATGCTATGATGGCTGAACGTGGCAACTCTGTTGATGAGTTAGTGACACCTGAAGGTCTAGTACTTGATATCTCAGATGTTGCCTCTGATCAGAAAAAGCAGGTGAAAGCCAAACATACCAGCGGCGTGCATAAATTTTTATCAAAATTTGCCACAATCTTTACCCCATTAATTCCCGGTTTTATCGCCGCGGGTTTGTTATTAGGCTTCGCAACACTGTTTGAACAACTCTTCATTAAAGCAGCCGATACTCCCAGTGAAGACTTAATCTATCTGATTGGTTACATGAAGGTATTTAGTAAAGGTCTATTCAGCTTCCTGAGCATATTGATTGGATACAATGCACAGAAAGCATTTGGAGGGTCTGGTGTCAATGGAGCCATTATCGCGGCCTTGTTTGTATTGGGTTACGACCCTGAGGCGACAAAAGGTTTCTATTCAGGTATCGACAGTTTCTTTGGTCATGGTATTGACCCTAGAGGGAACATCATTGGTGTTTTGATTGCCGCCATTGTCGGGGCCAAAGTGGAATGCTTTATTCGTCGATATATGCCAGACGATCTTGATATGATTCTTACTTCGTTCTTTACGTTGTTGGTCATGGGCGCGGTCACTTTCATCATCATCATGCCTATCGGTGGTTATCTTTATAGTGGGATGACCTGGCTGTTTTTGAACCTGAACGGTAACCCAATTGGTAGTGCAATTTTGGCGGGTTTATTCTTGATTTCCGTCATGTTTGGTATCCATCAAGGGTTCGTTCCTGTCTACTTTGCGTTAATGGACGTACAAGGGTTCAACTCACTGTTTCCTATTTTGGCGATGGCAGGCGGGGGCCAAGTTGGTGCGGCATTCGCTTTGTATAAAAAAGCCGGTAAGGACTCTCTTTTACGGACACAAATTAAGGGTTCAATTATTCCAGGTATTTTGGGTATTGGTGAACCATTAATTTATGGTGTAACGCTTCCTAGAGTGAAGCCTTTCATAACGGCATGTATTGGTGGTGCAGCAGGGGGTTTTTATATCGGTTTGATCTCCTATTTCGGTCTTCCTGTGGGTCTAAATACGGTATTCGGACCTTCAGGTATCGTTGCTCTGCCGCTTATGACATCCAATAGTGGTATCTTTATTGCGATGGCCGTTTATGGTTCTGGACTGTGTGTTTCTTATGCGGCTGGCTTTGCGGCGACTTACCTGTGGGGTACAAAGGACGTCGATTTAAGTTAATCTGAGTTCAGGAACACTTAAAGAACTAGGTAATATAATAAACAGTTTTAAAGGGCACATCGATGACGATGTGCCCTTTTGTTTTTACTGAGTTATCAATTGTTAAGCGAGAACCACAACCTTTGAGACCTCTGGATTGCCTAAATCCTCTCGGACACTATACAAAAACTCGCTTCTTTATAAGGGATCGATTGTATGAACTGCACTTAGTTGGCACAATCAAATAATCTTTAGTGAATAGCCTTTATCATAAGAACTTTCTATGCGAATTCTTCATACATCCGACTGGCATCTAGGGCAGTCATTTTTTACTAAAAGCAGGAAAAATGAACACCAAGCGTTTATTCAATGGTTGCTTGAGCTTGTTAAAGAACAGCAGGTAAACGCGGTAATCATTGCTGGCGATGTGTTTGATTCTGGCACGCCACCTAGCTATGCCCGAGAGCTATATAACCGATTCGTTGTGCAGTTGAACTCGCTTGACTGTACCTTGGTCGTATTGGGGGGGAATCATGATTCAGTCTCTATGTTGAATGAATCTAAGCCTCTTGTTGAATGTCTGAATACCCATGTCATTGCCAATACTTCAGACGATTTAGACAGCCAGATCATAGAACTGCCTTGTTCTGGAGACATCGGCGCGTTGCTATGTGCGGTGCCATTTGTGCGGGCAAGGGATGTCATGCAAAGCGTTGCGGGATCGTCTGGCAATGAGAAACAGAAACAATTAGGAGAGGCGATAAAGGGTCATTACTTGTCCCTTTATCAGAGAGCCGTGCAGCGCCGCAAAGAGAGGGATATACAGGTTCCAATTATCACGACAGGTCATCTAACTGCAATGGGTGTCACCAAAACTGATTCGGAGCGAGATATCTATATCGGCACACTCGATGCCTTTGCAGCTGATGGTTTTCCACCGGCCGACTATATCGCCCTCGGTCATATCCATCGCCCGCAGATAGTGGCGAAATCTGAACATATTCGTTATTGCGGTTCACCTATTCCTTTAAGTTTTGATGAACTTAAATCCACCAAACAGGTGGTGATCGTTGAATTTGAAAAAGAGAAACGCTCAGATATAAAAATTATTGAAATCCCCATTTTTCAACGAATGGAAATGATAAAGGGTGATCTAACCTATATAGAAAAACAGCTCGAATCGTATCGTGATGTTACCGATGAGCAGCCTGTCTGGCTTGCCGTTGAAGTCGAAGTACAGGATTTCCTTTCCGACTTACAGCAAAGAGTTCAGGCATTAACAGAAGACCTTAATGTTGAGGTGCTGCAACTACGTCGAGCCAGAGGACAGCAAACACAAAGCTTGCAACAGGAGCAGCTTGAAACCCTTTCTGAACTTACCCCTTTCGATGTGTTTGAAAAGCGAGTCGAACACGAAACGCTAGATAGCGAAAATGAATCTCAAAGGTTGGCAAGAATAAAAACGCGTTTTCACCAAATCGTTGAAGAAGTTGAAAATGGGGAGCAGAGCGAATGAAAATTTTAAGCCTACGTTTTCAGAATCTCAATTCACTAAAGGGAGAGTGGAGAATCGATTTCACTCAACCGCCTTTCTCTGAATATGGCCTGTTTGCCATTACCGGCCCAACGGGGGCAGGGAAAACGACGATACTGGATGCTATTTGTGTTGGCCTGTATCAAGAAACGTCGCGATTAGGGCCTATCACCCCCGCGAACAATGAATTAATGACGCGTGGCACTACGGAATGCCTTTCAGAAGTTGAATTTGAAGTGAAGGGCAAGGCTTACAGAGCATTTTGGGGGATGAAGCGAGCCAGAGGAAAAGTGGATGGTAAGCTCCAGCCCGCTACGGTTGAATTGGCTGAAGTTGAGTCAGGTAAAGTACTGGCAAACCAGCTAAAGAAAAAGGGTGAGCTAGTAGAGGCGATTACTGGTCTGGATTTTGGTCGATTTACAAAGTCGATGCTGTTGTCTCAAGGACAATTCGCCGCATTTCTAAACGCGAAAGAGTCAGAACGTGCGGAGTTATTAGAAGAGTTAACCGGAACAGAGATCTACAGCCAGATATCTCAAAAGGTACATGAACACTATAGCCAAGCCAAACAAGATTTAGCAGAGCTAGAAGCTCAGGCAAAAGGTGTTCATCTTCTCAATGAAGAAGAGAAACAATTGTTAACGGCAGAGCTTAATGCGTTAAGCGACAAGCAGACGGAACAAGTAAAACAACTTTCCGGCCTTGAGGCCAATGTAAATTGGTACATTAATGTCGAGAAATACAGCGCTGAGAAAGCGGAGGCGCAATCCCAATTAGACGTTGTTAAACTACAGTTAGAACACGCCAAACCCGATTTCGATAGATTGGCGGCGTGCGAACCCGCAGAGAAAATTCGTTCCCCATATATGCTTTTAAAAGAAGCGAATACTCACTTACAGCTTATTGAAGAACGCCTTGCGGATAAGCATCAAGCGATTCAGACGTTAGATAATCGAACGAAAGAACTCGAATTAATCTCAGTGAGTGCAACAGAAAAACAAGCGATAGAAAAGCAAGAGAATAACCAGTTAGAAACCTTAATTAATCAACAAATCATACCGCTTGATAATCAGATAAAATTAGAAAATAGCGCGCTTGGGACGATCAAAAAAAGGGTGACTGAACAGGAAGAACAGTATCACGGTTTTCAAGGAATCCAACAACGAGCACTTGCAGATAAGCAAGAGGTAGTGCAAGCGATAGGCGTTATCACTCAATTTCAGACCGACCATAAAGCCGATGCGTCGCTTAACCAGCATATGGGGAAATGGAGTGAGCAACTGAATCAAATTGAGCGTCATTCCGGCAATGTTCAGCAACAAAAACGCCATATTGAACAGTTAGGACAGCAGATAACTGTTCTAATTGAACAAGGTAAAACTAAACAACAAAGGCTATCTGAAAGTCGTGCTGAATTGGAACAAAAAAAACAGCGAGTGATAAAAACGGATGCCGAAAAACAGGCATTGCAGACGGCGTCTACACTTGTTGATACGCTGCCTCAGATAGAGATGCAACTGAGCGTTCTCAATCAAAAAATCGCAATAGTACAAACATTGCATGGCTATCAAACTCAATGGGTGGGTCATGAGACAGAAAAACAAGAGAAGTTAAGATCCAAGGTTGATATTGATAACCAGAAAAAAGAGAAAGAGACTCAGCGTGTTCATCTCAGAGAGCAGTATCGCTTACAAGATAGCTTGAAAGAATCGCTAGAAGAACAAGTGAAACAAGAGAAAGCGTTGCTGGAACAAGAGCAGGTATTAGCACTCTACCGGATCCAGCTAAAAGACGATTCCCCATGCCCACTTTGTGGGTCGGAAGACCATCCATTTGCCGAAAATATTGACCAACTATTTGACGTGTCTGCGAAGCAAACCGCGTTAGAAAAAGCCGCCGCAGAACTGATGGTCATTAAGACCAACGGGCTAAATATAAAGGGCGATATTGAATCCTTAATTCGCCATATTGAGGATGGTGACAAACGGATTAACTGGCTTGAAAAAGAGCAGTCAACATTATCACAATTATGGCAAAAAACGGCGGTGACCATTGACTATCCAGAGCCGATACAAAACAGCCAAGCGTTGAACGCCTATGCAATGGAACGAGAAACGCAACGTAATAAACTGTCGGACTTTACTGTGCAATTTCGCCATATTGAAGATCAGTTACAGAAAGCAAAGGAGAGTCTTTCGCAATCTGAACAAGCACACCATCAATTAGAGTCAGCGGCAAGATTACAACAACAGCAAGTCGAGCATGAACAGAAAAGCATAGATGAAGCGGTACAGCATTTACACAAACTAGAATCTGAAGCGACAAAACAACAAAGTGACCTGCTGAACAATATCTCGGATTGTGGCTATGTTATCCAACAAGAGACGAACTTAGTCTCTTGGTTGGCGTTAAAACAGCAAGATCTGGCTAAATGGCAAGCCAATGAGCTGAAGTTCAATGAGAGACAGAAAGAATATGCGGCGCTTCAATCCAACTTGGAGGCTCATCATCATCGATTGTCTGAGATAGAGATAAGCCTAGGAATTGAGAATAAGAAATTAAGCGATCAAGAAAAAACATTGGTTGATCTGGTTGATAGGCGAATTGAGTTGTTCGGCGAGAGAGTCGTGGAGCAAGAAAGACAACGTAGTCTGCATGCGTTTGCTCAGGCGGAACAAGCGCTGGCTAACGCGCAGAAACACTTCCAACAAGCCCTGCAAGAACAAAAGGCGGTAGAAGGGGAACGGAAGATCCTGAACGCCAACCTGAAAGCGGCAAAAGAAAAATGTGATGAACAACAGACTCAGTGGAATGGGTTGCTAGAACTCAGTCAGTTCTCCTCAACACAGGCGTTTGAGCTCGCGTTATTGGATCACGAAGAACGACATCGCCTAACGAACATGAAACAAAAATGTGTGATGGCATTGGAAAGAGCACAAGCCATATCTGATTCCGCCATCAAACAATATGACGCTTTAATGGCGGATGAGTATTCTGAAGAGTATCAAAAGGCGGGCAGATCCAGCATAGAGCAGAGCTTAAGTGAGCTCAAAGCGATCATAGGACAAGCGACGAAAAGGGAAGGTGAGTTGGCGAACGAGATTCAATCGGATCAGCGTCGTCGCAAAGAGCAGCAGAACCTGTTTGATCAAATTGAGCAGTACAGAGCGGCCTATGACGATATTCAGTACTTGCATTCGCTGATTGGCTCTAGCAGTGGCGATAAATTTCGTAAGTTTGCACAAGGACTGACCTTAGATAACTTGATTCACTTGGCTAACCGCCAGCTGTCTCGATTACATGGTCGCTACCAATTACAGCGTAGTCATGGAGAAGGATTAGAGCTCTCGGTAATGGATACTTGGCAGGGGGATGTAGTACGCGACACTAAAACATTATCGGGAGGCGAAAGCTTTTTAGTCAGCCTTGCTTTGGCACTGGGTTTATCGGATCTAGTGAGCCATAAAACCAGTATCGATTCGCTGTTCCTCGATGAAGGGTTTGGTACCTTAGATGCAGAAACGCTCGATTTAGCACTGGATGCATTAGATAGTTTGAATGCGTCTGGGAAGATGATTGGAGTGATAAGCCATATTGAGGCGATGAAAGAACGTATTCCAGTTCAGCTTAAAGTAAGTAAGAAAAGTGGTTTAGGAATCAGTGAGTTGGAGTCGAGTTATCGGGTTTAAATGATGGGTTCATAGACAAGGGTCATGAACCTTTCGAATATCTGTATCTTGCTTGTTATTTATGGCCGCATTCGCGTAAGCGTTTATAGACAGTATTTCTGCTTACGCCTAACTCGGCTGCCGTTTTTGAAATATTGCAGCTGAGCGATTGATACAGCGTTACTATGTCCTCTGCGGAGGGCTCAGCACTGATCGAATGTGCTTTGTTTTCTATATTAATAATGACAGGCTTAGCATTGTTTGCTTCCGCTTCTATATCCGCGAAAAAATCGTCCGGTAGATGTTCAAAGTCAATGGCTTCGTTGTCTGACATCGCCTGTCCAATTTGTATGACGCTGACCAATTGGCGAATATTTCCGGGCCAACTGTGCTGACAAAAACTCTGCATCGTTCGTTCTGTTATTTGAGCGTGATGTTTGTTTTCTGCGTAATAATCCAAAAGGAAATAGATCAGTTGCTTACGATCGCTTCGATGACGTAGTGCTGGTAGTTCTATATTTAACCCGCTGACTCGGTAGTACAAATCTTTGCGAAAAGTCCCCGCAGCGACCGCCTCTTTAAGGTTACAGTTGGTCGCAGAAATAAGCTTAAAATCAACGGGATAAGATTCAGTACTACCAAGAGGGTTGACTCTGCGCTCTTGTAATACTCGTAGTAGACGTGCTTGAACATTCATTGGCATGTCACCAATTTCATCCAAAAATAGTGTCCCTTTATCGGCTTTACGAATTAACCCTATATACCCTTTTTGGCTTGAACCAGTGAAGGCTCCTTTCTCATAACCAAATAGCTCAGACTCAACCAATTCTTGGGGAATCGCGGCACAGTTTACCGTGATCATGTTTTGTGTGGAACGTTGGCTTGAATGGTGCAGCGCTTTGACAAAAAATTCTTTACCAACACCGGTTTCACCGTAGATCAAAATAGGAATATCTTTGTTGATAATTCGCTTGCTCTGAGCGACCGCTTTTTCAAATATGGGGTCGCCAAAATTGAGTTCGTCTAGGTGAAATTTGTGTTGCTCTGATACGTGCTTTTTCTGCTCTTTAGGTTGCTTAACGAGGGTTCTAAAATCCAACACCTTCGATTTTGGCTGGGTAGGTTTATCCAATATACCGTGAACTCTAAACCCTTTGACGGTAAGTAACGGGACCTGAAAACCTTTCGGTTGGTTTATGAGTTGGTGAACATTGATATTGAACAGTTCAGAGATGTTTACCAGTTTTAAGTCGCTACCCAATATGAGCTCAGCACGATGATTGGCGGAGATGATTAATCCGTTTTCATCAAATACTATTAACCCTGACCACTGGCTATCGATATTCTCAACGCTGGTATTAAAACGCAGTAAAAAATACTCACTCTTGAAGTGAGAAATAATGATTTGGTTTTCTACCGCTTGTGACATGATTTTCACCATGCCTAACGTGTGAGAATCAGGTAAATATGTGTCGCTTGATATGTCGATAACACCAAGCATCTGGCGGTCTATGCCAAAAATAGGGGCGGCAGAACCGGTCATAAAACGATTGGAAATCAAAAAGTGTTCGTCGTGTTGAATTTGTACAACGCTGCCTGTTTTTAATGCTGTGCCAATCGCATTTGTTCCAAATGTAGATTCTCTCCAATCGGTGCCCGGAACGAATAACTCTTCTCGGCTCTTCTTTATCTGTTGTTCACCCCAACTCTTAAGCACATAGCCTTGATGGTCAGCCAACATGACTTGGCTCTTACTATTAATCAGCAAATTTTCATAACAAGGGAGGACTTCGTTGCGAGTGGTTTCGATAAGGCGATGGTGCTCTTCAAGCAGCGATGACAGTGAACCACCTGTTATATGGTCAACATTTGGTTCTGATTGATGAGTAAGTCCCGACTCTCGACATCGCATCCAAGATTGTTTGATCGTTGTAGCATGGTCAACTTTCGTAGCGGACTTTTTAAGCATGAATGACTTCCCATCTTCTCAAATGATGAATTTAATAGTGAGCGTATAACCTGAGTGTTTTTTCGTAGCCATAGTGTGCTTACATTTGCGAAACAATACATTAACCCCCATCACATAACTCATACAAATATCAGTAAGCTGTGCCTGAACAGTTTGGTTTACATTCTGTTCACACACTTAACAACGATTGTTCAATTAAATAACAACTGAACAGGAGGTAGAATTCATATAATTTCTATAAATATTCATTTATAACAAACGGTTAGATTGGATTTTAAAATATGGCATGAATTTGGCAGTACAGCTAGGGAATTGGCAAAATTGAACAGAAAATTAATTTTGCATTGCAGTTAATCAAAATGGAGATTATCGCTGTATGTCCCTGACATTGGAAAATGTAACACAAATAGTGGACGGTCAGTATTACATTAATCAGGCAAATCTCAGTTTTGAGCCTGGATCATTTAATGTACTGCTTGGTCGAACATTGTCTGGAAAAACGAGCTTGATGCGTCTGATAGCTGGATTGGATAAACCGACTTCGGGTCGTGTATTGATGAATGGCGTAGATATGACTGGTGTTCCAGTCCAGAAGCGTAATGTATCCATGGTGTATCAGCAATTCATAAACTATCCAAGCATGACGGTGTACGACAATATCGCCTCACCGCTACGACTGGCTAAGGAGTCGGAAGCCACGATCAAACAGAAAGTGATGGAAATTTCTGACATGTTGCGCATCACCCCTTTTCTTTCTCGCTTACCTTTAGAACTTTCGGGTGGTCAACAGCAGCGTACTGCGATGGCTCGCGCGTTGGTGAAAGATGCCGACATTATTTTATTTGACGAACCTTTGGTTAATTTGGATTACAAATTACGTGAGGAATTACGTCAAGAAATGCGTAATTTATTCGCTGAGCGTAACACCATCGCTGTTTACGCAACGACCGAGCCTAACGAAGCTCTGGCGTTGGGTGGTACCACGACCATACTTCATGAGGGGCAGATAATTCAGAGCGGCCCAACGGCTAAAACCTATCACTCGCCGTGCAATGTTATTGCGGCAACCTTATTCAATGAACCGCCTATTAATTTGATTACAGGCAACATAACCAAAGCCGAAGTGACCTTCGATAACACGGTGCACTTTCCGTTGACGTCCGAGCTTCTGTCTCTAGATGAGGGGGAGTATCAATTTGGAATACGTCCGAGTCATTTAAGTTTGTTACCGAAAAATGATGATGATTTGGAAATTTCAGTCCAAGTAGAAGTGGCAGAAATTAGTGGTTCCGAAACATTCTTGCATGTGCGTAATGAGCACTTTCAAATGGTATTGCATTTATCTGGCGTGCATAACTATAACGTGGATGAAAAAATCAAGATTTATGTGCCAACCCATAAACTCAATGTATTTCAAATGGATGGTCAATTAATCCAAGCTTCCAGTCGCAGAATCGAGGGTAACTATCATGGCTGAAATCCACCTAAAATCTTTAGCGCATAGTTATGATAGGACGGCAGCGGAACCAGAATATGCAATTAGAGAGATGAACCACGTATGGCAGGATGGCGGCGCTTTTGCTCTCCTTGGACCGTCAGGTTGTGGGAAATCTACTTTGCTTAATATTATTTCTGGTTTGCTGGAGCCTTCAGATGGCGACGTATTGTTTGACGGAGTGAGGGTCAATGATATTCCACCGCAGGATCGTAACATTGCTCAGGTTTTCCAGTTTCCTGTCGTTTACGACACCATGTCTGTTTTTGACAATCTGGCATTTCCATTGCGCAACATGGGGGCCAGCGACGCAAAAATTCAATCCAAGGTTGGCGAGATTGCAGCCATACTTGAACTAACCGATGTACTGAAGAAAAAAGCCGCGAACCTTACCGCGGATGAGAAGCAGAAAGTATCGATGGGCCGAGGTTTGGTACGTGATGATGTGTCGGCTATTTTGTTTGATGAACCTCTTACGGTTATCGATCCGCAATTAAAGTGGAAACTGCGTCGAAAGTTGAAGCAAATCCACGAGCAGTTCAATACCACTATGGTGTATGTCACCCACGACCAACTTGAAGCTTCTACTTTTGCAGACAAAATAGCCTTGATGTATGAAGGGCAGGTTGTTCAGTTTGGTACGCCGCGTGAGTTGTTTGAAAAACCAAACCATACATTTGTAGGCTACTTCATCGGTAGCCCAGGTATGAATTTTCTAGAAGTAAAGCGTTGTGAAGAAGGCGTCTGTTTTGGAGAAAAGATATTTACCCTTAACGAACAAGAACTGAAAGCGTTGGAAAAGTGTGATTCAGACAACTTAAAGATAGGTATCCGGCCGGAATTCATACATGTTTGGGACAAACCAAATGGTGAAGCTTACAAAGCCGAAGTCGAATTTGTTGAAGATCTCGGAACCTATAAAATTGTTAGCCTTAATCTAGATGGACTTTTAATTAAAGCACGCCTGCAAGAAGACCAACCTGTTCCAGAAGGTAACGCTTTTATTAGCTTTCCAGATCAATGGTTAATGCTTTATGTCGACGAGTTTCTTGTCTCTAAGGGTGAAAATAATGAATAAATCTCGTTCCAACAAGGCATGGTTCCTAGTTCTACCCGTTGTTCTGCTGGTGGCGTTTAGTGCCGTTGTGCCGCTTATGACTGTGGTCAACTATTCGATTCAAGATATTTTTGACGTCAACACACGTATCTACGTTGGCACCGAATGGTACCGAGAAATTTTGAGTGACCCTAGATTACAGGATTCATTAGTACGTCAGTTTATCTTTTCCGGGGCCGTGTTACTGATAGAAATTCCTCTTGGGATCGCAGTGGCCTTAATGATGCCTAAATCTGGCAACTGGTCTGTCGTGACTTTGCTGGTATTGGCTTTACCTCTTTTAGTACCTCTGAATGTAGTGGGTACGATTTGGCAAATCTTCGGTCGTGCAGATATAGGGCTCTTTGGTTGGGCACTAAATGAAATAGGCATGAATTATAACTATGCCGCTAATCCTATGGACGCTTGGTTTACGGTACTTCTGATGGATGTCTGGCATTGGACATCGTTAGTGGCGTTGCTTGCTTATTCAGGTTTACGCGCTATCCCAGATGCCTATTACCAAGCGGCGAGTATTGACCGAGCATCTAGTTGGGCTGTTTTCCGTTATATCCAACTTCCTAAACTAAAAAGTGTTCTGTTGATTGGTGTGTTACTCCGGTTCATGGATAGTTTTATGATTTATACCGAACCTTTCGTACTCACAGGTGGTGGCCCAGGCAACTCAACCACTTTCTTGAGCCAGGCATTGACTAAAATGGCAGTAGGACAATTTGATATAGGACCTGCTGGTGCATTCTCTATTATCTATTTCTTGATAATCCTATTAGTCAGTTGGCTTTTCTATACTGCTATGACCCATGGCGATAGCAAATAATTAACGCAAAGGATTCAATTATGAACAAGAGAAAAACACTGGGCCTTAGCTTATATATATTATTTTTGCTACTCCCCCTTTATTGGCTGTTGATGATGTCATTCAAGAGCAATCAAGAGATCTTAGGAGGCCTTACATTTTGGCCTAACGATTTTACTTTTGCTAACTACACAACGATCTTCACTGATGCTAGTTGGTACATGGGTTATATCAACTCTATTTACTACGTATCACTGAATATGGTGATTAGTCTGATAGTAGCCCTGCCTGCTGCTTACGCATTTTCACGCTTTCGTTTTATTGGTGACAACCATTTATTCTTCTGGTTATTAACCAACCGTATGGCACCACCAGCGGTGTTCTTATTACCGTTCTTTCAACTTTATTCTTCTGTGGGTTTGTTTGATACGCACATAGGTGTCGCCTTGGCACACTGCTTATTTAACGTGCCATTAGCCGTATGGATTCTTGAAGGGTTTATGTCTGGTGTTCCGCGTGAAATTGACGAAACAGCGTATATCGATGGCTATAGTTTTCCGAAATTTTTCATGAAAATATTTATCCCTTTAATCAGCTCAGGGATTGGAGTAACGGCATTTTTCTGCTTCATGTTTAGCTGGATTGAGTTGCTACTAGCGAGAACATTGACTTCAGTGAGTGCAAAACCCATTGCGGCTGTTATGACACGTACTGTGAGTGCATCTGGTATTGATTGGGGCGTACTAGCAGCGGCTGGTGTCTTAACGATTTTACCTGGCATGTTGGTTATTTGGTTTGTTAGAAATCACGTGGCGAAGGGCTTTGCTCTTGGTCGTGTATAGGAGATAAATATGAATTGGATGGCTTGGACATTGCCTTCAGCACTATTTTATACGGGTATTGCCTGCATATTAATAGCGATGACTTGTTGGGAAGTAATGCGCCCATGTGTTGCAAGAAAAGGGTTTTTCCCTATCGAAACTACTCGTGGAGATAGGTTGTTTATAAGCTTATTAAGTGCTGCGTACATTCATCTAGGGTTCGTCGGGTTTACAGAAATGTCGATTTGGATCCCTTTTGTAGTCGCAATAATCTGGTTGTTAATTGTTATGAAATGGGGGTGAAAACACAAGAAATTTAGGGGTCTTAGAGAAGGACGCGTTTGGCACTAGGTTGTGCCAATAGTAAGTACATAGTTAATGTGCACTTTAAATAACAAAGGAAGAACGAATGTTTAATAAAAATAAATCAGTTTTCAAACTGGGCCGTTTGAGCATCGCGATGTTAATTGCAGGTTGTAGCAGCATGGCGCTAGCAGACCAATATAGTGACGCTGCCGAGAATTGGATCGGTACAGAATTTACACCGTCAACATTAAGTCAAAAGCAACAAATGGACGAGATGGGTTGGTTCACTGAAGCTGCAAAACCTTTTCGTGGCATGGAGATTAATGTTGCTTCTGAGACCCTTACAACTCACGAATATGAATCTAAAGTTTTAGCGAAGGCTTTCTTCGAGATTACTGGTATTAAAGTAAATCATGATTTGATTCAAGAAGGGGATGTGGTTGAAAAACTTCAAACTCAAATGCAATCAGGTCGTAATATTTACGATGCCTACGTTAATGACTCAGATTTAATCGGTACGCACTTTCGTTACGGAAAAGTGGTACCAATCAGTGATTTTATCGCTGGTGAAGGTAAAGCTGTCACCTCTCCAACCTTAGATTTAGAAGATTTTATTGGTTTGAGCTTTACTACTGGACCAGATGGAAAAATCTACCAATTACCGGATCAACAGTTTGCTAACTTGTATTGGTTCCGTGCTGACTGGTTTGAACGCGCTGATCTTAAAAAGAAATTTAAAGACGATTATGGTTACGAGCTAGGTGTGCCACTAAACTGGTCTGCTTATGAAGATATTGCCGAGTTCTTCTCTGTAAAAGTAAAAGAAATTGATGGTAAACGTATTTATGGACATATGGATTACGGTAAAAAAGATCCATCTTTAGGTTGGCGTTTTACCGATTCATGGCTATCAATGGCTGGTGCTGGCGACAAGGGTATTCCTAATGGTATTCCTGTTGATGAGTGGGGGATTCGCGTTGAAGGTTGTAACCCGGTTGGTTCAAGCGTCGCTCGTGGTGGTGCTACAAATGGTCCAGCTGCCGTATACGCAACGGCCAAGTATGTAGAATGGTTGAAAAAATATGCGCCACCTGAAGCTGCTGGCATGACCTTTGGTGAGTCAGGTCCCGTACCTGCTCAAGGCAGTATCGCTCAACAAATATTCTGGTATACCGCATTTACTGCAGATATGACTAAATCGGGCCTACCTGTTGTAAATGAAGATGGCACACCAAAATGGCGTATGGCTCCGTCACCAAGAGGCCCATACTGGGAAGATGGAATGAAGCTGGGTTACCAAGATACTGGTGCGTGGACTTTCTTGAATTCAACACCTGTTGATCATCGTAAAGCCGCGTGGTTGTATGCGCAATTTGTAACTTCAAAAACGCTCTCGTTGAAGAAGACTATCGTTGGTCTAACACCTATTCGTGAATCGGACCTTAATTCACAAGCGATGACCGACATGGCACCGAAACTTGGTGGATTGGTTGAATTTTATCGCAGTGATGCTCGCGAGCAATGGACACCAACAGGAACCAATGTTCCTGATTATCCGAAGCTTGCACAATTATGGTGGCAATATGTTGCTGAAGCCGCTAGTGGTGAAAAAACACCGCAACAAGCTATGGATGGTCTAGCACTGGCTCAAGACAAAGTATTGAAGCGTTTAGAGCGTAGTAAAGCGCAGGGCGAATGTGGTCCTAAGCTTAACCCTGAGAAAGATCCTGAGTTTTGGTTGAGCCAACCTGGTTCACCAAAAGCGAAGTTATCTAACGAGAAACCTCAAGGTAAAACGATTGCTTATAAAGATCTAATTGGTGGTTAATCAATAAGATGTGTTAATAAAAACCGGCCTGATAAATGGCCGGTTTTTTTTCAATTACATTTTAATACTATGGTAATGGATAAAAATCACTCATTCATCCTTAAGATGCTTATTCAATGGACGAGAAATGAAAGGAACAACGGCGCAAGAAAAGTAAACCCACCTCACCGTCACATCAGACAATGCCTTCTATCCACTCTGTTGTCATATAAAGCAGGGCTCCATCAACTAAAGCTTGATATGGTCGTTCGTTTTCGTGTTTTATGCCACTCTTTTACAGAACAAACAATGGCTTGCCGATTTTAAGAATGATTCTCGATTTTTGGCCATATTACTCTTTATCTATGAATATCAAAATTGAGACGTTGTTTGTTTATTGTACAGTTGATCTACCCAATATGAGTCGCTATAGTTCACGCATGGTTAAAAAATGATCAATATGAGTTAAAGTGACTCATGTTTAATGTCAGAATTAACAAGGAAAACCTGTGTTGGACTCTACTATGCAAAATGAAAATATAATTCATAGACTGACAAATACAAAAGTGAGCCCAGCAGAAAGACGACTGGTTGAATACTTGTTGTCTTTATCGGAATACCAACTTGCGACCTTAAACACAGATGAAATCTGTCAAAGTGCTAAGGCGAGCCGCGCAACAATAGGCAGGCTTTCAAAACGATTTGGGTGTTCTGGACAACGTGAGTTACGCGCTGACATCATGAAAAGCAGCCGAGCAATGAAAGCTCAAATTGAAAGCAGCCAAGATAGTGGTCCTAACTTATCTGTTGATGACACACCGCTAGATATTGCCCACAAAGTTTTTAGTAACTGCTCAGTTCGAGCTCTGCGATTTTCCGACATTCTTGAACAGTCGGATGTGTTAGCCAACACGCTAAAAGAAATCAATCAAGCCAACAAAATTATCACTTTTGGTGTGGGGCAGTCGGCCATTGCGGCGTTGGATCTTTACCAACGACTGTTGCGAATTGGCCTGTCGATCCAATTTGATCTGGACTCTCACACCCAACTGGTTAAAGCCTCCCTAATGGGTAAAAACGATCTTGCCATCATCATTTCTTATTCTGGGGTTACGCGTGAAATAGTCGAAGTCGCTCGGATCGTTAAAGAGCGAGGCAGCAGGCTATTGATAGTGACAGCGAAAGCGGACTCCTCACTGAGCGAATTAGCCGATATCACCGTGCTTACCCCACCAGGGACTGGGTTATATGGCATGGATGCGGCCATGAACCGAATGATGCAAATTATGTTTAATGAAGTTATTTACCAGTGCCTTGTCGTCGATTCACCGGGAAGAATGGTCGTCACCGATCAGGTTAACCGCGCACTGGATCGTGGAAAGCTCCTTAAAGAAACGAAAAGGAAAAAAACATGACAGAACAAGTACAAATTAATGAGTTAAAAGCCCTAGCAAAGCTCGCTCGAAAATATGTTTTTGATCAGATATATGCAGCCGGTTCTGGCCATCCAGGCGGTAGCATGTCGTGCATTGAAATGCTTGTTGCGCTGTATTGCGACAGAATTAAACCGCAAGGAGGGTGGATAGAGAAACGAGACCGAGACCATGTCATTTTATCCAAGGGCCACGCCGTGCCTGCACTTTATGCCGTGCTTGCATTGGTTGAATTGTTGCCAGTCGAAGAATTACAAACCTTGCGTCAACTTGGTTCAAGATTGCAAGGTCATCCCGACCGTTCAAGGCTCAGAGAAATTGAGATGTCAACAGGGTCATTAGGACAGGGGCTGTCAGTTGGTATAGGGCAAGCCATTGCCTTAGAACGAATAGGCAGCAAGAATTTTTCGTTTGTTATTGTAGGGGACGGCGAAATGAACAGCGGTCAAATCTGGGAAGCGATAGCCTATGCGGGGGCCGCCGGTGTATCGCATCTCGTGACGATATTGGATGCGAATGGAATTCAAAACGATGGCACCGTTGCAGAAGTACAGGACCTCACCCCATATCGACCGAAATTAGAAGCATTTGGTTGGGCTGTAATCGAGATAGATGGTCAATCAATGGCTGAGATGGTGGAGGCCATACAGTGGGCAACCTCGCCGATACATGGCGATGTTCCGCGATTTATCGTTGCAAATACTACGAAAGGTGCTGGGGTTTCCTTCATGGAAAATCAGGTAGATTGGCACAGTCATGCCTTGAGTGATGAGGAATATTTGGCAGCTTGCGAAGAGGTAGCATCATGAGTATATCAACGGATTTTGAACAATATGGCTTAGTTTCTTTAAGGGATGCCTATGCAGTGGCGGTGATGTCGGTAGGGAAAAAACATGAAGATGTTTACTTGTTAGATGCGGACCTTTCTAAATCAACGAAAACCGCTTCATTTGCAGAAAAATACCCCAAACGCCATCTCAATATTGGTATTGCTGAGCAGAACATGGTTGGTATATCTGCGGGCCTTGCAACGATGGGATTCGTACCATTTGTGAATACTTTTGCGGCGTTTTTAACGCGCAGAGCTTGTGATCAAATTGCAATGTCAGTGGCGTATCCGAAACTTAATGTTAAATTCTTCGGTTTTCACGGCGGTATTAATTTGGGAGAAGATGGTGCGACTCAGCAAGCAGTGGAAGACATTGCAATTATGCGTTCCATTCCTAATATTCGAGTGTATTCACCCATCGATGCAAATGATTTGAGTTGGGTGATAGAGGAAATCCTTGCTTACGATGGGCCAACATACGTGCGTCTATCGCGTTTTCCTTCTCCGACACTATTATCGCCCAAAAGCAAACCTCACTCTACTAGTCCCCCCTACCGAGTATTAAAAGAAGGCGAAGATCTGACGATTTTTTCGACAGGTACCCTGACCGCTAAAGTACTGGAGGCGGTGGATGGTTTAGCAGAGCAAGGTATCCATGCTCGAGTTGTGGCGATAACGTGCATAAAACCATTGGCGAATGAATTAGCCGCCGCCATTAAATCTTGGCAAGGGCCAATCGCAGTGGTGGAAGAACATTCCATTCATGGTGGGTTGGCCGACTCAATAGGGAGTCTACTAGATAAGAATAACCACCCACACTTATTACATCGAATTGGGATTGAAGACCGATTTGGTGAGTCTGGTCATCCAGACGCTTTGATGGAAGCATTTGAATTAGCGGGTGATCCGCTCGTTAACAGGTTGTCAGTACTGGTTTGAACACTGACAAAATTACCCTCTGGCAGTTCATTATAGTATGCGAAATGAGGCGCCAGTGGCTGAAACGGAAATGGAGTTCAGCAATATGAAAAGTCGATGCAAAATAACTTTGTGCGCACTCTTTATAGCGGTACTGAGTACGTCGAGTTTCGCGAAAGAAACGGTTAATGTTTGGTCATGGTTTGTACAAGGAACAATGCAAAAATCCATAGCAGCCTTTGAAGAAGCTAACCCAGATATTGACGTTAAATACACCTATTACAACTATTCACCAGAATACATTACCGCGTTAAAAGCGGGAGCAGTATCCGGTGGTTTACCTGATGTCATCGGTTTGCAACCCGGTGCATTCACGCAACGTTATCGGACTCATTTAGTCCCTCTAAATGGTCTCGCTTCTAAAGAGTGGGGCGATGACTGGTTGAACGGCGTATTCCCTATTAACATCAAACAGATGCAAATGGGAAATCCGTCTGGGGACGAAGATTTTTATATCTTGCCTCAAGAGTCGCAGGTTTTGGCAATTTGGTATAACCGAAAAATCTTCGATAAATTAGGTCTAAGTGCACCTGAAAACTACAATCAATTAGTATCAGCGTCGAAAAAATTGTCGGATGGGGGTTACATCCCAATGTTTCAGGGCGCAGCGGATGGATGGCAAAATATCAATGTGTTCTTGATGCTTGCCAATCAATACTCGCCGGGATTGGTCGAAAAGGCCCAATATGGACAAGCGAAGTGGAATGATCCTGAGTTGGTTAAAGCAATGGCCGCGTGGAAGAAACTGTTTGATGATGGTGTATTTCAAAAAGGGGCGTTGGGCGCACATGCGTATCCAACCGGAGCGCAGCTTTTTGCACAAGGCAAAGTCGGTATGATGGCGTTAGGGTCGTGGTGGATGCAGGAAAGTAAATTCCCACCTCCATTGTCGAAATATGTTCAAAACATGGACGGTTTTGATTTCTTCCACCTACCTGCAATGCCAGACTCAGACCGAGCGTCGCCACCCGTTGGTGGTATTGATATTGGATATGGATTGACGGCGAATGGCAAAAATAATCCAGCAGCTTGGAAGTTCCTTGCCTCATTGGTTAATGGTGTAGCATTACAACAAGCACTCAATGATCTTAACGATCTTCCCGCATTCGTCGGCCACACGCCGAAGGGAGAGATTAGTGCACATGTTCAGTCACTTTCAGTTCGCTTTATGAACGATTTAGCCGTAGCGGAGAATCAAAGGTTCGCTAATCCAAGTATATCGGATGCATTAGAGAACGCATTGGCAGGTGTCGCCGCGGGTAGCCTTACGCCAGTTGATGCAATGGAAAAAATGCAAGTTGCAACAGATAAAGAGCTGACAAAGTAACAAGGTAACTAGAATGAGTGAATGATTTGCCACTGAGCAATGACGTGCAGTGGCAATCATCATTAGAAAAGGTTCGATAATTTAGGCATCGTCAAAAGCCCGCTTATTTATTCTTATCAATAACGACTGATGGTGCATCAAGAAGACCAACTCAAGGTGACGTATCGATGAATTCCACACCTTTGGACATGAATGTCTCTTATGTTAGAAAACGCTCAATATTACGCCAATTTGGTCGCTATTTGTTTTTGGTACCCGCAACAGTAATATTTATGGTTTTCATTGCCTACCCAATTGCATGGGTAGTCACAAATAGTACCTTTGACGGTGAATCTGTAGCATTAGGAAACTTTGTAGGTCTACAACATTACCTAACGGTTATTACTGACCCTGTTTTTTGGGTTGTGATGAGAAACATGTTCCTGTGGGCGGCAATCACCATTCCAGTTCAGATGCTCATAGGTGGCGTAATTGCCTATTATGTTGAGTTTTATACCGAAAGATGGCGTACTTTTTTTCGCACCTTATTCTTTATTCCCGTAGTGACATCGGTCTCTGTAGTCAGTCTCATTTGGATTCAAATCTACGCCCCCTATTATGGGATAGGACAAGAGTATCTAAAATTATTTGGTATTGAATTAGCCAACTCGCCGTTGGGCGACCCTCAATATACGATCTTCGCCTTAATCGTGGTCAATATTTGGCAGTGGACTGGCTTTTCCATGCTGATGTATATCGCCGGGTTGAGTAACTTACCAAGAGAGATCTTAGATGCAGCAAGAGTCGACGGCGCGAAAGGGTTGAGGATGGCTGTTTCCATCATCATCCCTATGTTGTCATCTTCGACCAAGTCATTATTAATGCTCGGCATTATCGGCACCTTGCAAACGTTTCCCGTGGTGTTTCTTATGACCAATGGTGGACCAAACCGTGCCAGTGAGATATTTGGTACCTATATTTTCAAACAGTCTTTTGTTATTGGTGACTTAGGTGTTGGCGCGGCATTGTCCGTCATTGTCTTGTTGATCGCTTTCATTTTATCTGTCCTGCAGATCGTTTATTTGGGCGGCCAATTTGACAGCGACAATAAAAGGAATACCCCATGAAGCAATGGTTAAACAAAGAAAATAGAAAAAGCATCGTCATTCATGCTGTGCTTTTGGTGTTGTTGATGATCTGGATGATCCCTGAAATTTACATGTTTACCATGGCACTAAGAACGCCTGCGCAAGTTTTTGATCCAAGCTTATTTGTGTGGCCAATCACTTGGGACAACTTTGTTACCGTGATAATAGACAACCCACTGCATGTGTTTTTCATTAACAGCATCGTCGTCACTGTGATGACCGTGCTAGCAGTTATCGTGCTTTCATCATTGTTCGCGTTTGCTATTTCGGTATTAAAATTGCCGGGCTCATTGGTACTGTATGCAATATTGTTGACGACATTGATGGTGCCTATTGCGTCACTAGTCCTGCCGTTGGCGATTCTTTTAAAAAACTTTGATTGGGTGAACCGTTACCTAGGTTTGATATTGCCTTATATCGCATTAGGCGTGCCATTTTCGGTTGTGGTACTCAAAGCGTTTTTTGAAGATTCACCTAAAGAGTTGTTTGATGCCGCGAAAGTAGATGGATGTAATGCTTTTCAGGTTTATTGGCATATTGCATTGCCTATGGTGCGCCCTGCATTAGTTTTTGTGGCCATTTGGCAGTTCATCGTGACATGGAACGAGTTTTTTCTCGCGTTAGTTATTATGACGGAATCAGAAATGAAAACGCTCACTATAATCCCTATGCAATATTCGGGCTTTTATATGGCAAATCCCGGTGCATTGTTCGCCATATTGGCCATTATTGCTATCCCCCTCATTTTTCTTTACGTCTTCGTTCAGAAGGCATTTGTCCGTGGGCTTACAGCAGGCGCAGTGAAAGGATAACAACCATGAAAGAGAAACGAATTTTTGCAGGTTTGGATGTGGGCACCTCATCAATGAAAGCGGTGTTAATCGAGATCGCAAACGATCAATGCAGAGTATTGTATAGCCATGGTTGTCCCTATAACGAATCGGGGACACCGGAACGCGATCCTGAGAAATGGTTGGCGGTTGCTCATCAGCTTTTGGCGCAATTACTGCAGATACGCATCCCAGATGCTATTGGGTTTACAGGGCAAATGCACACCTTTTTGGCTGTAAATCAAGACAACAACTCGATTGCTCCAGTTAAGCTTTGGCTCGACATGGACGGCTTTCAGGTTTTAAACAACTTAGATTTATCTCGTAGCCAGTGGCTTGAGAGGACAGGCAACATACCTTTACCCGACTTTACGTTAGCCAAATGGCTGTGGGCGGTAGAACAAGACCCTCAACTGCCTGACAAAGTGTCTCGATTATACTGCGCCAAAGACATCATACGTGCAGCGCTAGATCCTAATGCACCGTTTGTTATCGACAGCAATGAAGCCGCAGGGACTCAATGTTTCGACCCAGAAAATGAACAGTGGCAATCAGATATTATCGAAATGGCCAAATTACCCTCGTCCGCTCTGCCCACTGTAGTAGACGCGCGGACAGAAGCAGGGTTTCTCGACCTCGCCAGTTATGGTAAACAAAGCGGAAAGGTCCCTCTTATCGTCGGTGCTGGTGATCAAGCCACCGCTGCTCGTGCTGTCGGAGGTCACCAAGAGGGTGTGGTTTCCGTCTCTCTGGGCACGTCGGGTGTATTGTCTTTTAATCTCGATAAACAGGCGTTTCCGAACGTATGGAGAGGCGACTTTCATTGGTTTCCGATTGGATTTGATGACAAGCAGCAAATCATTGGCACTATTCCATCACTTGGTAGCACTCTCGACTGGTTTATGCGATTACATAATTTGTCGAAACAAACATTTCAGGCTCATTCACTGACGACTCTGGAGCAGAGTTCAAACGTCTATTTTATGCCTTTTATGGCGGGTATTGGATCGCCAGAACCTACTCATGATGTGCGTGCTGCTTGGTTTAATGAGTCAGCAAGTACAGAGTTGGCCGATCTTATCCGAGCACTATTCAACGGAATGGCACTTGAATTTTGTCACATCATTCGTCAAGCGCAGCAGCTCAATATCTCTGTGGATAGATTGATATTTTCTGGCGGCGGTGCGCATATCGACGCTTTACTAGCGATTATTTCCAGCACCACGGGACATAAGTGCTACAGAATAGATGAGCTCGATGCCAGTGCAATTGGTGCTGCTTTGCTTGCCGCTGATTCACAGATAGCAACCACTCATGTTGTGTTGCCTTGTAAAGAAATAAAAACGGCTGACCTACGTCCAGTTAGCGATGAATATCGGAAGCAGTGGCAATTATATCGAACCTTTTTAAAGTCAAACGGCACATGTTGAATTTGTCCTATTGAGACAAAAGACAATATAGAAAATGGAGCACACAATGGCGAACCTCAGTCTAATTAATGTGAGTAAAAGTTTCCGCGATACTAAAGTGATCTTACCGTTAGATCTTAGTGTACAAGATGGTGAGTTTTGCGTGCTAGTCGGCCCATCTGGCTGTGGAAAATCAACATTGCTTAGGATCATTGCCGGTCTCGAAAAAGTCACCAGTGGCAGTGTGTTGATAGATAATGAAAACGTCACCGATGCTGAACCAGCAGACCGCGCTATCGCGATGGTATTTCAGTCGTATGCGCTATACCCACATATGACCGTGGAACGTAACATCGGCTTTGGTCTTGAGATTGCGGGCATGGATAAAAAGGAGATTAAAAAACGCGTGCGTACTACCTCAGATACATTACAAATTACGCATTTATTAGATCGAAAACCCAGAGAACTATCCGGTGGTCAGCGTCAGCGTGTGGCAATAGGGCGCGCAATAAGTCGTAATCCAAAACTGTTTTTGCTCGACGAACCATTGTCAAATTTGGATGCAGCGCTACGTGTAGGAATGAGACTTGAGCTGATTAAGCTTAAACAAAAACTTCAAGCTACCATGGTCTATGTTACGCATGACCAAACAGAAGCAATGACGCTGGCGGATCGTATCGTGATATTAAACCAAGGTAAAATCGAGCAGCAAGGTACACCACTAGAGATATTTCATAACCCAAGCAACCGTTTTGTTGCGAGTTTCATTGGTATGCCAGCGATGAACTTTATTCCCGTGACAACAATAGAAAACAACAAAGAGGGAGAGACCACAATACTGTGTGAGGGCAGTGAGTTGTCATTTCAATGTACTCAAATGGCTCGTAATCACGAAAAATTGTTGCTTGGTATCCGTCCTGAGTATCTGTCATTATCGCTCGAAAATGCTGACTTCTCTTTTGATGCTAAGCTATTCGCGGTCGAATTATTAGGCAGTGAAAGTTACTTGTACGTGTATTTTGATGATCGAGAGGTCATCGTTAAAGGGGGGGAAATACTAACGGTTAACGTTGGTGACATTATTACAATATTCGGCTCTTCGCGTCGTAGTCACTTGTTTAACCAACAAGGTCTTCGTGTCTCAATAGATAATATTTATTAGCAAAAATCAGAAACATTGCCTATCGATAGCGATGATTAAAACGCATCCAGTTAATGAAAGAGTCATACGCTATAAGAAAAGTAAAAAAAACCGGCCCAGTGAAGTGAAGAGGCCGGTTTTGGACTTAATTAGTTTTTACTTGCCCATTTCATGCGCCGTTAAGATAGCGGATAGTACGGAAGCGGCGGTCACCTCGAATGGCATATTGTGGATGGTTTCACCTTCTGCACATGAAGCCTGAGCGACTTCTAATAACTTATCAAGATTAAGCTCTTTAACGCCCATCATATGTAGATTGGTTGGTAGACCAACAGATTTACAGAATGCTAATACTTCCTGAATTTCTGCCATTGGCGCATTCTCTAAAACGAGGTGAACCAAGGTTCCAAATGCCACTTTCTCACCATGGTATAGGTGATGACACTCTTCTAACTTGGTTAAGCCATTGTGAATCGCGTGAGCAGCAGCCAGTCCACTACTTTCAAAACCGATTCCACTGAGATAGGTATTGGCCTCAATGATATTTTCAACGGCTGGTGAAGTCAGTCCATTTTCGGCTGATAATTTGGCTTTTACACCATCTTCGATGAGTGTGTCGTAACACAGTTTTGCAAGGGTTTGAGCTGCACGTGTAGGTGCACCACCTGCCATTGTTTGACCACCAGAACGTGCATTGGCACGAGCTTCAAAATAGGTGGATAGAGCATCACCCATACCTGAGACTAACAATCTAACTGGAGCCGCGGCGATTATCTTGCTGTCCATAATAACCATGTTAGGGTTACGTGGAATCATCAAGTACTCACTGAACTCACCTTCTGGCGTGTAGATAACCGCTAATGCGCTCGTTGGTGCATCTGTAGAGGCAATTGTCGGTACAACAACGACAGGTACATCGCAGTAAAAAGCGATGGATTTAGCTGTATCTAAAGTCTTACCACCACCGATACCGATGATAACTTGAGACTCGTTGCTTTTTGCTAGTGCAATTAGGCGATCAATTTCTACGCGGCTACATTCGCCATTAAACTTCTCTAGTACCAACTCACCCTCTGATTGGGCAAAGCTTGCGGTTACTTGCTCGCCCACAAGCCCTGTTACGAAATCATCTGCAATTGCTAAGGCTTTTTGCCCAAGTGGTTTAACATAATCGCCGATGCTAGCAAGTGCGTTTTCGCCTTGAACATATTTGCTTGGAGAAATGATAATCTTATCCATGGATTTTTTCCTTATTAAAAAAGTGTTCGATCAATTTGGCTTAACAGTAAAAAAGATCGTGTTATTTAAATATTGCAAATACGTTTTCTACCGCAACGGCACCCGGGTCTTTAACACCACGAAGGCTTTCACTGTTGAGGTATGCTGAACGGCCTGCTTTTGCTTCTAACATTTGCGCAGTGCTATCTGCACCTACTTTTGCAGCTTCAACTGCAGAAGAAATGTTTTCATCTCTTAACGCTAATAGTGCGGGTTCTAATGCATCAATCATGGTACGGTCGCCAACTTTTGCGCCACCAAAGAACTTCATTTGCTCTAGGCCACTAAGCAATGCTTCTGGTAAATCTTGATGTTTACCAAAATGAGTGCCGGCTGCGGTGAAGAAGATGGAAAGTAAGATACCGCTTGAACCACCCATAGACATAGCAAGGTGCTCACCAACAAGCTCTAGCAGTTTTTGAACATCGGCTAAAGGTAAGTTCTTATTGTTTAGTTCTTGTTGTACTTTCAATGCACCAGACGAGAAAGTCGATCCTGTATCGCCGTCACCTACAAGGGCATCAAGACGGTTTAATTCCGACTTCAGTTCAATGATGGTGTCGCAGATTTGTCCAACAATGGATTCAACACCAGCGGACTGAGAAGGGGTAAACTCAACACTGTTTGATACTTTTTCTATGGTAATAGGTGCGCATTCATTAACGGTCATTCCGTGGGACCAAGATTCTACCGACACTGGCGCCAATAATGCCTTCTCTATGTCATCGGTCAGGACGACGCAAGATAGTGAAAAGCCTTTCATATCGATTGCAGTAACGAAAGGTTTTGGCCCAAATAGATACTGCATGCTTTTGCCCAAAGATGATTCCACTACATCTTTCGTCAGCAAGCTCATTTCTAAAGGAGAGGTTCCGCCTAAGTTATTTAACAACAGTGCGTGTTTTTGATTATTGGTTTTTTCTAATAGTTTTTCAGCTAATACTTCAACAACCGTATTGCAGTGATCTATATCTATGATAGCAATGCCAGGTTCACCATGAATGCCTAACCCCAGTTCCGCCTTATGCGGAGGAACGCGATCTTCACTCTCTTCGCCCGGGACATGACAGCTAGTAATGGCGACACCAATACTGCTGACGTTTTCATTACAACTTTCTGCATGACGTCGAACGTCTTCTAAACTGGCATCTTGTTGTGCGTAATATCCAGCAACTTTATGAACAAATACTGTACCTGCAATGCCTCTAGGCTGTTTGCTGTCTTTTATTGAGATGTCATCGTTGACGATGACCATTTCCACTTTGTAGCCTAATTTTTTCGCTTTCTCTGCCGCTAAGCCGAAGTTTAATCTGTCCCCTGTGTAGTTTTTAACTATCAGTAAACAACCTGCTTCTCCGGTGACATAAAGAATAGCGTTCAATACTGCCTCAACACTTGGAGAGGCAAAAACGTCACCGCATACCGCAGCCGTAAGCATACCTTCCCCAACAAAACCTGCGTGGGCTGGCTCATGCCCTGCACCGCCGCCGGATATCAGCGCAACCTTGCTCTTATCCCAGTCTTTTCTGATGACAACACGAATATGCTCGTCTATGTTTAATCGAGTTAAATTATCATGTTGGTTACTATAAATAAGGCCGTCGATTGCATCACTAACTAGCGTTTTACGCTCATTAAAAAATAATTTTGACATTGAAAATTCCTTGTATTTATATGTGAAATCTAAATTTTTCAGTATTCCTAGATTTGAGTTCTCAGCTTCATACTACTGGACGCTGCACAAGAACTTCATGATGTGAGGCAATGAGAAGCGACTCCTATGCAACAACAAACCAAAATGTACAGACGATTAGGTTTTGCTGATTTTTGATAAACATGCCAATTTCATGCCAAATGATAGTGTTGTTATAACTAATTGATAATTAATGATTAAAAATGAGAATAGTAACGGGTGTTGTCGGTTTGTTCATTGTGCTGTGAGCATTTTGTTAATGCGGTGAACAATTTGTTAGTCAGGGTGGAAGGAATGAAGTGAAAAATTAACAATACGAGGTAGCTTGTAGCGATATGATGGTAAATGCCTAATATTGGAATACCATAATTGCAATTACTGCAAATATGAGCCAATTTTAATAGTATCATTTTAATTATTACGGTGAATCACTTGATATATAGATTGGCTTTTTTGAGTTTTTATCTGTTAAGCATGTCGGTTTCGGCTAAAGACGCGCTTGTTTTTTATGTGGTCAATTACCCTCCTTATATGATCATCAATGATAAAAATGAAATATCAGGTATGGATGTCGATGTTGTGTCTGCTGCTTTTAAGGAGAGTGGGCAACTTGTTGACTTTGAAACTCTTCCTTGGAAGCGAATTATGAAGTCAATGCAAGCTGGGGAGATTGCTGGAGGACTTTCTTGCAGTAAGCGCAAGGGAAGGGAAAGCTATATGTTATTTAGCGAATATATTAGTGAAACTCGACAAGCTGCCATCACTCTAAAAAGCATGGATACAAGTCAGATCAAGCACCTCGACAATTTTAAGAATTACAGTGTGACGACGGTCTCCAGTTGGGGGACTGCGAATCAATTGCGTATGAATAAGATTGACTATGTAAACTCTAACGATATTCGTTCTGGGTTGGTTAATGTGTTACATCGCGGTGTCGACATTTTATACGGACCTGAAATTCCTGCGATGCATGACGCAAAAAACATGGGAGAAGTAGATAATATTAAAGCGACGTATCTGGAGGATGTCACTTCGAATAAACTTCATTTGTGTATTAGCAAGGGCTATCCACACAGTGATGACATCTTAGATGAATTTAATCGTGGTTTAAAAATAATTAAGCAAAATGGCACGTATAAAGACATTCAAGCGAAGTACTTCTAACTGGGATTTTAAGGAACAACAAGAATTTGAAACTAAGTATTTCCGTCAGACAAGCTATATACGTTCTCGTTGCATCTCTATGTTGTGGAGCGTTATCTTCTGCCGCGCAGATTTACCTTGGTTTACAACAAGATAGAGTTATACAAACTGAAACGATCGCTCGTTCAGTTGATTTACATAGAGATACGCTTGGTCGCGCTGCTTACATATTAGATGAAACGCAAGCCAACGAAATATTGACCTCGCTAATACGACAGCCTCTAATAAAGCGTGCTTTGCTTTTAGATGATTTCAAAGATGTGTTAGGCGAACAGACGCGCGAGGATACCTATCCAATGACGACCTCTCTTCGTTTCGTGTCTGAATTGGTCAACATTCCTTCCGAGCAAATTTATAAAATAATCGTCGGTTCAAATGAGACGAGACACGCAATATTAACGATTGTCATTGATGAATCGGTATTAGCCAATGACCTGATAAAGAAACTGATGGTTAACTTTGGAGTTTCTCTGCTATTTACTGTTCTATTGACGGCCATTCTTGTCACGCTTAGTTATACCTATATTTCCAAACCAGTCATTCGTATAGCTCATTGGGTTAATAATTTAAATAAAGCTCAAAGCATCTCTTCTCTTCCATATACCAGAGATGATGAATTGGGGATATTAGTAGATCGGTTTAGTAAAGAGTGGCAAGAAAATCAGTCAACCTCTTTAAAACTTATTGAGATGTTAGATAACGTAAAAAAAAGTGAACGTTTTTCACGAATGTTGATGGAAAATTCTAGTGATGCAATGTTCTTGTGCCATCACGGCTCAACTATCCATTTGGTCAATAATTTAGCTGAAAAATTAACAGGTCAAACCTCATCTGAATTGATCGGTAAAAGCTTGGCCGATTTTAGTCGAACCTATTCAGACTGTGAGTTGGAAACCATATTCAAAAAAGTGATCGCCAAAGAAGTTCATGGGTATGAAGATACTATAGTGTCTAACATTCTCCAAGAGCAGAAAAGCGTGTATTTAGAGTGCAGAGCTACCGCTATAGTCATTGATGGTGAAGCATTCGTCATGGTGAATGCTCGAGACATCACAGAGAAAAAGTTAGCACAAGAAAAAATTCATGAGCTTGCTTATTATGACTCGTTGACACAGCTTGCCAATAGGAGGCTCTTTACTGAACAGATAGCGAGTAAAATAGAACGGCATAAAGATGATAATAGATATGGTGCTTTGCTCTATTTCGATTTGGACCAGTTTAAGAAAATTAACGATTCTCTCGGCCATTCGGTTGGTGATAGCGTATTAATTGAAGTTGCATCGCGTATCCGGGAAATTTTTGGAACCCAAGCGCTATGTGGCAGGATTGGTGGTGACGAGTTTGTTATTGGCCTGATGGACCTTGCTGATAACGCCGAATATGCCGCTGAGCAAGCGTTACAGATGTCCAACAGTCTGTTGTCACGTATTTCCGACCCATTGCAGTTCGAAGACATAACGCTGCATACAACGGGTAGTATTGGTGTTGCTTTCTTTCCAGACGAAGCCATAGATGCTCACGAACTTCTTCGCCGCGCAGATACGGCCATGTATAAAGCAAAATCATTGGGTCGAAATGGCGTACAGTTCTTCAAAAGAGAAATGCAGTATGCCGCACAACATCTATTGGCCCTGGAAGAAGGTATCTACGAAGCCATCAATAGAAATCAGTTTGAGATATGGGTTCAGCCACAGGTTAATACGAATGATGTTATTTTCGGAGCAGAGGTTCTCGTTCGATGGAATCATCCTCAGCGTGGCTTACTGACACCACAAGCATTCATTCCTCATGCGGAAGAAACTGGACTGATTATTGATATTGATAAATGGGTCTTAGAAGAGAGTATCAAGCAATTAAAGAATTGGAGGGATGACGATGTAATAGGACATCTTGAAAAGCTGGCTATCAACGTAAGTCCTACCTTTTTCCTCCAAGTTGATTTTGTAATCTATGTGATTAACCTGCTTGAACGGTATCAAGTGCCAGGTGATCTCGTTGTTCTAGAGATAACAGAAAATTTACTGCTGAATAATTTTGAATTGGCTAAAAACAAAATGCTGTTGTTAAAAAACAAAGGTCTTTCTTTCTCTATCGATGATTTTGGTACCGGTTATTCGTCGTTAAAATACCTAAAAGAACTCCCGCTTGATGAACTTAAGATAGATCGATCTTTTGTTTCTGGCTTAACCGACGGTTCTGATACAACGTCTATTGTCGAAGTGGTAATAACAATGGCGAAGAACCTACAGTTGGGTGTTATTGCTGAGGGTGTGGAGACTCAAGAACAGCTAGATTTGCTGACCAAGCTTGGCTGTAAGGCGTTTCAGGGCTATCTACTTGGGTATCCACAAGCTTGTCATGAATTCACAAAGCAGTTGAGTAATGAGAAGGTAGCTGAGACCTGAGCAAGGTCACTCACAAAGCGTCAACGTTAAGCCCACGTCAGGTTATTTTATCTAGATGTAATTCGATGATACATCCTGATTATTGGTTTTCATTCATCCCTAAATAAACCAACCAGTTCTGCGTCATGGCATCGAAGTTATAGATACAGTATTCCTTGCGGTCTTTTAGGTAATCTTGTTCTACTTCATCCAACAAATAATTATATTTATCTGGATTACTTCCATACACTAAACATAAGGTTGAAAAGTAGCGCTGTAAGTCAAAGCTGTGTTCGTCGATATATTCACCAAACTCATAGTAGTCAGGTCTGTCATCGGATTCAAAGGCAAACATATCGGCAGCGCTGATGGCTATATCGTCGCCTAAATCGACGTAATTTAATAGTATGATTGATGCAAAGTTATCAACGGCATCTTCTTCTTTGCCCAGCACAGGAATATGGTTATCTGCGATAAAGGCATGGCCAGCTTCATGTAAAAGTGTATGTAACAATGTGTCTAGTGCGCCATCTTTGGCCGATTTCCCGAGCTTCTTTTCGTAATCATTCTTTTCGAAGTAGTGGCGTGATTCAATATAGAAGCGATAGGGAATAAATACAGTGTGCTTTTCTGGGTCGTAAAGTGGTCCTTCGCTAGCACCAAACTGAATGAATAATGTGTTGTTGAAAGGAAACCATTTGTTTGATAAATCGACAATAGTATCACTTACCCCGCTCACCTTTATGTCTTGCATTGCTTGCTCTTCAGCAACGGACTGTGATGTCGAAAACGCTACATGTACATTTTCATTAGCGTAAGCGACAGAAATGCAGAAAAAGGTAAGAATTACAGCAGTGATGAGTTTCATAACAATCCAATGGTCATAACATGGTCGCCTATGAGTTTAGCAAACAAATCTCAATTTTGGCTATTCGTGGCGCGAAATGATAAGAGCGTACTGTATTATAATAAAGCTCTGCATAGTGTTAATTTGCGGCGATGATCTGAGGTGACTTAACTTAACTCTTAATTAGGTGCCATGTTAAAATTCGCCATAGCGTCATTAGAATTGCAGTTACCCTCGGCAATGTCATTTAAATAGCGTCTTCGCCGTTTTCGCTTAATCGATATGAAGTGCCTCCAGATGACACGGACAATATTGGAGAACACTTCATGCTCCTAGCTTATAGGCAAAATACTAATGTACCTTCGAAACTAACTGCCTAATTGGTGCGCCGTTAGCATAGCCGCCAATACAAGCGTTGGTGTTACTTCAAATGGCATGTTATGGATAGTTTCACCTTCTGCACATGAAGCCTCAGCAACTTCCATCAGCTTATCGCGATTGATTTCAGTTACACCCATATCTTTTAGGTTTGTTGGAAGGCCAACAGATTTACAGAAATTCAATACTTCAGTTATTTCAGACATTGCTGCATTTTCTAGAATTAATTGAGTCAATGTACCAAAGGCGACTTTTTCACCGTGATACAAGTGATGACACTCTTCTAGTTTAGTTAAACCATTGTGGATCGCGTGCGCTGCTGCAAGACCTGAACTTTCAAAACCAATACCTGAAAGATAAGTATTTGCTTCGATGATGTTTTCTACAGCGATATTCGATAGATTTTGATCACAGGCAATTTTTGCTTTAAGGCCATCTTCGATCAATGTTTCATAACAAAGTTTTGCCAGTGCTTGAGCGGCACGTGTTGGTGCCCCCCCTGCCATTGTCGATTTTCCTGAGATACCGTTTGCACGTGCTTCAAAATAAGTAGACAGAGCATCACCCATACCAGAAACAAGCAAACGGGTAGGTGCCGCTGCGATAATTTGAGTATCCATAATAACCATATTAGGGTTAGTTGGAATCATCAAATATTCTGAGAATTCACCTTCAGGCGTATAGATAACGGCGAGCGCACTTGTCGGTGCGTCCGTTGAAGCTATGGTCGGAACAACAATGACTGGTATTTTAGAATAGAAAGCGATGGCCTTAGCGGTATCAAGTGTTTTACCACCACCAATACCAACAATTGCCTCAGCACCTATATTTTCAGCAACCGTCATTAGACGCTCAATTTCGGGACGACTGCATTCGCCGACGAATTCAAACATTTGTAATTCGACGCCTGAGCTTGTGCAACTTTTTGACACTGTATCGCCAACGAGTTTGGTGACAAAACTGTCAGCAATAGCCAGAACGTTAGTGCCTAGCGGTTTAACATAGTCACCAATGCTATTTAATACATTGGCACCTTGAACATATTTACTTGGTGAAATAATGATTTTATCCATAGTTATTCTCTCTTGTGCGTTCTTGGTTTGAACCATTCAGAAAAGCTAAGATTTTACCTGCTTAACTCTCTATATCTTGTGATAGCTACAATAAAGCGGGGTAGATAAAAGGTAACGAAGAGATGCTGAGTCAGTGCTACATTCATGAAGAACAGCACAAAGTATCTTTAACTAAGCTATTGGGAGATTGATATTATGACCAAAGTCACATTCTCTTATTGAGTAGTAATTCTTGTTCCAAGATGAAAAGAAACATCTTCACTTGCGTTTCAATTTGAAACGAAAAGTTACCGTGTTGCGCCATTTTAAAATACACACATACTAACCCTAGAATTATTGGATTAACGGACTTGAATAGTCGCAATCAACCTGAATAAAAATGGTATATCGATGAAAAAACTTATCAATAAAGTGGAAGATGTAGTAACAGAACAACTGGAAGGGTTAATTGCTGCTCATCCAGAGTTAAAAGTGTCATATGACCCTCGATATGTGTGGCGTGAGGATAATCAGGGAAAAGTTGCGCTTCTTTCCGGTGGTGGTAATGGCCATGAACCAATGCACGCGGGATTTATTGGAAAGGGTATGTTAACGGCTGCCTGTCCCGGCGAAGTATTTACCTCTCCAACACCGGACCAAATGTATGACTGTGGAAAGAAAGTTGATGGTGGAAATGGCGTATTATTTTTAGTAAAAAACTATACAGGTGATGTATTAAACTTTGAAACAGCTGTTGAGCTATTGCATGCGGATAATGTTGCTGTAGGTTCTGTCATCATTGATGATGACGTGGCAGTAAAAGACAGCTTATACACGGCTGGCCGACGTGGTGTTGGAGCCACTGTTCTGATAGAAAAAATGGTCGGAGCGGCAGTAGAGAAAGGCTACAGCCTTGATGAATGTGAAAAATTAGCGGTGCGAATCAATAATAACGCACGATCTTTTGGTGTTGCTCTTTCAGCATGTGTTGTGCCAGCAGCTGGTAAACCATCCTTTGTCTTAGATGATAATGAAGTTGAATTCGGAGTAGGTATTCATGGTGAGCCAGGAATTGAACGTCGTGAATACACAGATCTAGACAGTTTGACTCAGCAAATGTTTGCTGAACTCATCGATTGTCCACCTTATACCAGAACACTCAATCGTTGGGACCGAGTACGTGGTGAATGGGTTAGTGAAGAGACGACGACGGATGAATTCAAACCAGGTTGCGATTTGATTGTGATGGTAAATGGATTAGGTGGAACACCAAGCTCTGAGCTATTTGGTGCGTATCGCAAGGTTCATGAACATTGCGAAGCAGCGGGCTATAAAATTGCACATAATCTAATAGGTGATTATTGCACTTCTCTCAATATGGAAGGTTTTTCTATTACGTTGATACAAGCAGACAGTGAGATGCTTGAATTATGGAGTGAACCTGTGAACACACCTGCTCTGCGCTGGGGTTGTTAAGGAAATTAATATGACGATTGAAAAAAAACAAATTTTAATATGGCTAAGTCAATGTTCGGAACTTTTTATTCGAGAACGAGACTATCTAACTCAGTTAGATGCGGATATTGGAGATGCCGATCATGGCCTCAATATGAACAGAGGTTTTGTGCGAGTCGCAGAAAAAGTACCCACAATGGAGAAACAAAGTATTGGGACGATCCTGAAAACGACCGGAATGACACTTATGTCGAGTGTTGGTGGAGCAAGTGGTCCGCTATACGGTACTTTTTTTATCAGAGCGGCGGCCGTAGTTGATGCTAAAGACTCCCTAAATAGTGAAGACTTAGCGGCAATGTTAAGGGCGGGTGTAGAGGGTGTTGTTTCTCGAGGTAAAGCAGTAAAAGGTGACAAAACAATGTGTGATGTTTGGTTGCCAGTGGCTGAATCCTGTGAGAATGGATTGTCGCTTGAACAGAGTGTTGAAGTGATACTCGAGAACGCGGTTAAAGCGGCAGAAGAAGGGGTCCACAGTACAATCGCAATGCAAGCGAGAAAAGGACGCGCAAGTTACCTTGGTGAGCGAAGCATTGGCCATCAAGATCCAGGTGCAACCTCAAGTATGATGATGCTTAAAGAGCTACAACGTGTCGTATTAGGGGGTAGATAAAATGGTTGGGATAGTTATTGTATCTCACAGCCGACTTTTAGCAGAAGGTGTCGCGGAATTAGCGACGCAGATGACGCAAGGTAAAGCGATGATTGCTGTTGCTGGTGGCATAGACGACCTAGATAATCCAATAGGGACTGATGGTGTCAAAGTAATGGAGGCCATCGAGAAAGTGTTTGATGATACCGGTGTACTTGTTCTTATGGACATGGGTAGTGCGTTGCTTAGCACCGAAATGGCACTCGAGCTTTTACCTGACGAAATTTCTGAAAAAGTTCGCCTCTGCTCAGCCCCTATTGTTGAAGGTACGATGGCGGCATCGGTAGCTGCAATGACTGGCCAATCTATTGATGTAGTCATTCAAGAAGCGAATAGCGCATTGGTGGCAAAACGCACGCACCTAGGCGATGACGTCGTTCAAGAAATTGAGACCTCAATTGAATTAACGAGTCAGGCGATTGAGAGCGATTATTGGACTGTACAAAACCCTCACGGAATACATGCAAGACCGTCTGCGTCTATTGTTTCAGAGTTGGCCGCCTTTAATGCTGAATTATGGCTTGAAAAAGGCCGCAAGCGTGTTAATGCCAAAAGTTTGAATGCTATTGCCTCTTTGAGCGTACTTGTTGGTGACACTATTCGCCTGATTGCTCAAGGAGAGGAGTCGCAGCAAGCAATAGAGGCATTTATGTTGCTTGCAACAAGACACTTCAATGAAGATATTTCAGAGAAACCTTCGGTTGAACTAGAGCAAGAAAACCCAGAATTACAATCAATTGATGGTGCCCTCTCAGGAATCTCAGTGTGTGGAGGCATCGCGACAGGGCCCGTCACATTTTTTACAAGCTCGATGCCAACGGTACCAGTTAGAACCTTTGACACTTATGAAGTTGAAAAAAAGTCCTTTTTTGAGGCGATAGAACAGGTAACCCAACAAATTCAAGATCAAGGAAAAAGCACCTCAAATAAGGCAACTAGTGCCCATTCCGGGATTTTTGAAGCTCACGTAATGCTTCTAACCGACCCGGAGTTGGAGAAAACAGTGATGGAACAAATCGGACGTTCTATTATTGTTGAGCAAGCTTGGCTGAATGCAATTACCGACCTTGCCAACATCTATGCTCAGTCTGAAAGCCAATATCTTAAAGAACGTGAAGCTGACGTGTGGGATGTGGGGCGTCAGCTAATGATGGCATTATGTGATGAGCAATCTTGTGAGTTCATTATGGATAAGCCTTCAATCATCATTGCAGACGAACTATCACCATCGGACACTGCGAATCTTGATCCAGAAAAAGTCTTGGGTATCTGTTTAAGCGGCGGAGGAAAAACCACCCATAGCGCGATTTTGGCGCGTGCGATGGGAATTCCAGCTCTGGTTAAAGTTCAAGGCTTAAATACTATAGTTGAGAATCAAATCGTCACCATTGATGGATTTGGGGGGCTACTTTGGCTAAGTCCAGACCAATTAACTCAGAAAAAACTGGAAGAAAGACGGATAGATTGGCAAGCACAAGCAAAGCGCCAGTTAGAGCAATCTAATGCGGCGGCAATTACTCTGGATGGAACCAAAATTGATGTTCTTGCCAATATAGGTGGACTGGAAGATATTGACGCTGCGTTAAAATCTGGTGCGGAAGGCGTAGGTTTACTGCGGACAGAATTTCTTTTTCAAGACTGTGCGGTTTTGCCTACAGAGGAGGAGCAATATCGAACCTATGTTGATATTGCTAAAGCCTTGAATGAACGTCCATTAACCATCAGAAGCTTGGACGTTGGTGGTGACAAACCAATGGCAGCCTATCCTGTTCCAGAAGAAGAGAATCCATTCCTTGGGCTTCGAGGTGTGAGGCTATGTTTAGCCGACCATCAGTTGTTCAAAGTACAACTTCGAGCGGTACTTAGAGCGGCGAGTGAATATGCCAATATTCAATTGATGGTCCCTATGATTGCTAATGTTGACGAGCTTAAAAAAGTAAAAAATCTTATAAAAGAATGCCGGGAGGAATTAGGTCTGCCACAAAACGAGTACCCGATGAAACTTGGGATTATGATTGAAGTGCCGTCAGCTGTTTTTAGTGCAGATTCGTTAGCAATAGAAGCAGATTTCTTTTCTATTGGTACCAATGATCTTACTCAATATGTTATGGCTGCCGATCGGGGGAATCCTTTAGTTGCTGAATTAGTTAGTTACAACCAACCGGCGGTAATTAGAGCGATAGAACTGACTTGTCAGGCGGCAAATAAGGCAAATATACCCGTTAGCATGTGTGGTGAAATGGCAGGTGATGATCAAGTGACAGAGTTATTGCTTGGATTGGGTCTGTCAAAATTCAGTGCAAGTTCGAGCATGATTCCGAGGTTGAAAGATAAAATTAGAGGTCTAGATTTTTCTCCAGTCAACTAAAGCGTAGTGTAGTTCGTATAAAGCCAACAATAGGATGAGAATTCAATTGTTGGCTTTTTTTATAACACGATTTTTAAAACAATGTTTCAATATAAAATTTCTTATGTTTCAAACAAGAATAATATATCGGTAAAAAAGCAATATTTTGGGGCTTAGTCACTATTTGCCTGCTTTTATATGTCCAAGTACTAACTGTTGTTAATGTCGTCAATAAATTAGGCTCTAATGACGTAAATATCTTCTTGTATTCATGAATAGTAAATATAGTTAGTGCTGATTATAGTTACTAACCAATACTTTATAGAGGGAAAAAATATGAGAGTAAGAATATTGCCAGTTCTAGTTACATTGGCGTTAATATCTACCACAGTGAATGCCGCAGAGATATATAAAGATGATAATAGTAGTTTTAAATTAGGTGGTAGAGTGGAGGTTCGCGGAAACATCAGTGACGCTAATGCTGATAATTTTAATGATATTTCTAGAGCACGTATCTACTTACTTGGTGAAAAAATTCTAAATGATGACGTTACCATGAGGGCCAGGTATGAAACAGAAATCAAAGAAAGAACTGGTGCGGTGGATGGTTCTGACACCAAGTTTGACACTCGCTACTTATACGCTGGCTTTAAAACTCAAATTGGGGACGTTTACTATGGTCATCAGGACAATGCCACTACCTATCTTACTAACTTTTCTGATATGGCAGAGTACTATAGCGGTTATATTAATGAATTAAGTGTTACCACTGCCGATCGTGCAAAAAATACAATGCGTTATGCGACAAGTGTAAATGATGTTACTTTTCAGGCAAGTGTTAATCAAAATAGTGACCGTAAATCAGATGGTTATGGTGTCGTTGTCGCCTATAAGTTGACGGATAATGTTGAGTTTGGTATCGGTTATGCCAGTGCAGATCAAGAAACTTACGACGGTGGTTCTGAACAGACCGATACTATGGCAATTGTTGCTGCAAAATATACGACAGATAATTTTTGGATAGGTTCTACTTTCCAGACAGGGCAGATTTCTAGTACTTCGGTGATAGAAGATGACTTTACAGCGTACGACCTGTATTTAGGCTACTTTTTCAACAATGGTAGCGTTATTAATACAACCTATACCAGTTTTGAAGCTGATACTATTTCTCAATATGACATGAATTTTGTTGCGGCAGAATATGCATATTACTTCCAAAATATAGCGACATATATAAGTTATAAACACAACTTATTAGACGAAAATGACTACTCCGGAGCAAAATGGTTAGCGTACGAAAATACTCAGGATGAGATTACATTTGGTCTCCGTTATAAGTTTTAGAATGTAAAAAACATTGATGGCACTCAACGATAATAGCGCCTGGAAATACACTACAAATAAGTTGTTTTATCATGGTGTAAATGCTTGATATTTATTATGGATTCAGTGTTCAGTGCCTAGTAGTTATATATATTATTCGTCATGTAAATTAGTGTTGATTATTATATTTTGTATTAATTTTTTGAGTGAATAGAAATCGTTAATATTATTGTAAATAGTTATTTTGATTTTTCGTCGAGATTTTGTACTCTAAGTTACTTGTGATGTTTCAATGTGAAACCATGACTATATTCTATGTTTCTATTTGGAATCAAGTTATGAATAAAGTAAGAAATATAGACGTCAGTCACTTTTTATACTCTACGAAGAGCCGAATTATGTGACCTTGTGTTTACCATCAAAGAACCTGAACTTAAAGTGATGATTTGTTCTCATGTACAGGCACTCTTTTGTTAAATTAGTTTTGAAAGCTTTAAGTGCCCTACCAAATAATTAAAAGGAATCGGTTATGTCAAGAACCAATGAAATGAAAAAAGGTGCAATAGATAAAGCGGTGTTCTTTCCTGCTTTGATTGTAACCTTAGTTATGGGGATATATTTCCTCTATGATCCAAAAGGCAGTGCCGCTCTATTAGGTAAACTTCATTCATTTACCACTGGTGAATTGGGGTGGTTTTTTCTTCTGGCGACTGTTGCAGCCGTTCTCTTTTGTGTTTACCTTGCGGCGTCGCGCTATGGCAATATAGTTTTAGGAACAAAAGGGGAAAAGCCAGAATTTTCTACAGCAACTTGGCTCGGTATGATATTCACATCTGGAACCGGTGGTAGTGTTCTCTATCTTGGCGCGGTTGAATGGATCTGGATAATGCAATCTCCACCGTTTGGCATTGAGCCGGGCTCAGCGGACGCCGCTCGTTGGGCTTCAGCTTATGGTATGTTCCACTGGGGGCCCTCAGCGTGGGCATGGTATATCGCTTGTGCCATTCCAATTGCTTATTTCTTTTACATCCGTAAAGAACGCTCGCTTAAAATCAGTGAATTTGCTCGTCCATTAATTGGTGATCAAGCAGACAAACTAGGTGGTCAAACAATAAACTTCCTTTATATGTTCGGAATGATAGGCGGAGTAATGACATCGCTTGCATTAGGAACGCCTCTGATTTCAGGAACCATTGTTTACTTCCTTGGCTTAGAACAGAGTAACGCCTTTATCGATACGTTGGTGATATTCCTTTGGACATTTATTCCGCTAATTGCATTAATATTTGGTTTGAAACGCGGCGTTTCTAAACTAAGCGAATGGAATGTGCGAATGGATGTTGTCATGCTAATCCTTATTGTTGTCCTAGGGCCTACCTCGTTTATTCTCAACCAATCTGTCGATGGCCTTGGTTTGATGTTGCAAAACTTCATCTATATGAGCTTTGTTACCGATGTTATCCGTGACACTGGGTTTCCTCAAGGATGGACTGTCTTCTATTTTTCATGGTGGGTAGTGTATGCAATGCCATTTGGATTGTTTATAGCAAAAATATCAAAAGGCCGGACAATTCGTGAATTAGTCTTGGGTGGATTAGTAGCCGGCTCCCTTGGTTGTATGGTCTTCTACATGGTGTTACCAGGCTTTGGGATTGACTTGCAAATGTCAGGCCAGGCTGATCTCATGACCATCATGAATGAAAGCGGTCGTGGCCAAGTGGTCATCGAAATGCTTCAACATCTGCCTGCCTCATGGTTACTTGTGCCTGCATTTGGTTTGATTACGCTTATTTCATACATTACCGGTCACTGTGCGGTTGGTTATTCTCTTGCTGCTGCGACCCAACAAGAAATGGCTCAGGATGAAGACCCAGCTAAATGGAATATCGCTTTTTGGTTGATTCTTGCTGGTGTTGTATCGCTAGGTCTTTATTTTATAAACCCTGAAAGTTTGAAACCATTGCAGACGGTATCTATTCTAACTGGCTTCCCATTAGTGTTTGTTGTTTACATTGTTGCACATAGCTTTATGAAGCAAATAAAACTGGACTTTCCATCCGGTTTTCCAGTTGCGGAATCGGACGGGAAAGTGTACTTAGAAGTGGACACAGCTAGGACGACAGAAAAGCCAAAAGAAGTAGAAGAAGTATTAGTGAATCAAAGTTAAACATCGGCCCCTCTCAATAGCTATTTATTGAGAGGGGTATATCGATCCCTTTTCTGAATAAGACGGCTTGTCTTTATTTCTTAGAAAGTATTTTGAAAATGAATTGTAAAAAAGATCTAGTGATATAGAAAGATATCTGGAGATTCAAATAAATGAACAAGATTATTGAACCAAAAAGAGAAACGCCGGTTTTAATTGAAACCGAAGTATTAGTGATAGGTAGTGGTCCCGCCGGTTTAAGCGCTGCCATTGCTTCTGCCCGCCTAGGTGTAAAAACGGTGTTAGTTGAACGTTTTGGCTGTTTTGGAGGGGTGTTAACACAAGTTGGTGTTGAGAGTTTTGCTTGGTATCGCCATGAAGGAACAGAAGATTGCCAAGGTATAGGGCGTGAATATGAGAAGCGCGCAAAAGAGTTGGGTTTCACTCGCCCTGAACCGCAGTCTATTAGTGAAGTTATCGATACGGAAGGTTTTAAATACGTTGCTGATCGTATGATCTTAGAAGCTGGAGTTACTCCATTACTCCATTCTCAGGTAGTCGATGTGATTATGGAAGGCGATTCACTCTGTGGCGTCATTGTCGAAGGAAAATCCGGTCGACAGGCTGTCTTAGCACAACGAATCGTTGATTGTTCTGGAGATGCCGATGTTGCCTATAAAGCGGGGGCACCTTATACCAAGCGCGATAAAAAAGAGCTAATGGGCGTCACAGTAATGTTTAACTGTGCTGGGGTAGATAGTAAGCGTTTCCATAAATTTGTTGAAGAAGATCTGAAGCCTACTTATTCAGATTGGGGGAAAAACTGGAGCATCATCACCGACGAAAAAGAAGATGATATGTTCAGTCCCTATATGGAAGAAATTTTCAACAAAGCCCAAGAAGAGGGCATTATCCCCGGCGACGCGCAGGCAATAGGCGGTACTTGGAGTACATTTACCGAGACAGGAGAAGCCCTGCAATTGAATATGGTTTATTCATATGGTTATGACTGTACCGATGTGTGGGATCTGAGTAAGGCCGAAATTGAAGGCCGGCAGCAAGCTATTTGGGCCATAAATGCGCTTCGTCACTATGTGCCTGGTTTTGAACAAGCCCGCTTGAGAAACTTTGGTATGACATTGGGTACACGCGAATCAAGGCTGATTGTTGGTGACTCACGAGTAGACAAAGATTACGTATTAAATCAAGGCCGTTGTGAAGACAGCGTCGGTATCTTTCCTGAGTTTATAGATGGTAGTGGCTATCTAATTTTGCCGACGACAGGTCGATATTTCCAAATTCCGCTCAGTTGCTTGATTCCCCAAAAGGTAGAAAATCTTATCGTTGCTGGGCGTTGCATATCTGCCGACGTTATCGCACATACATCAATGAGAAATATGATGTGTTGTTCCGTAACAGGTCAAGGTGCTGGTACGGCTGCAGCGCTTTCAGTGAAAGAAAATCAGAGCCTTCGTGATTTAGACATCATCAAACTTCAACAAACATTGGTCCAACAGGGGGCGAGAATCGAATAACGGTTGCTCATAAATATCGGTTAATGGATATGGCCATACGGCCCTAGTTCTGTATTTTTGTGTTTAATTGGAGAAATATTGATGAGAGAAGTAAGAGAAACGGTTGACGTTGTCGTTGCGGGTGGCGGGACGGCTGGTCATGTGGCTGCAATTCAAGCAGCAAGAGCGGGTGTAAAGGTATCTTTAGTAGAAGCAAGCTCTATGCTTGGTGGCACAATGACCGATGGTGGTGTGTTTATGCCCAATCATTGGCATTCACCGAAACAAGCGGTGGTTCAGGGGATTGGCTGGGAGCTATTTAGCCGGTCAAAAGAGATAGAAGGCTTAAGAATCAAACCTTTTACTGAACGAAGAGCGGTTGATACTCCAGGATACTACAGCAATATTAACGTACCAATTTACGCGACGATCGCAGAACAAGCCGCAATAGAGGCCGGTGTTGAGATCCATTATCATGAGTTCATTGGTGAAGTTGCGCATGATGGTAATTGGTGGGAAGTGACGTCATATGCCCGTGGGATTAAGCGTATTACCCGTTGTAAAGAGTTGCTAGATTGCTCTGGTGATGCGGATGTTGTGAGAGCTCTCGATTTACCCGTTGTAAGAGCACCAAAACGGCAGCCAGGCACATTGCAATATCGTATAGAAGGAATTGATTTGCAACAAGTGTGGAAAGGCGAAGCCCAAAAACTATATGAAGAAGCGATGGAAGAAGGTCGTCTAGAGAAAGGCGATTGGGCCTATTTTGGAATCTATGAGTTTATTTGGTTTTTGCAAATGGGAGGGCACAATTCTACCCACATTTACGGCTGTGATACGACTGATGCTGACGGTCAAACGAAAGCGAATATTGATGGACGTAAACGTATGTTAAGGATGTACGAATTCGTCAAAGATAAAATACCGGGTGCAGAAAGATCCGTACTTAAAACAATGTACACAAGAGCGCTGTCGCGAGAAGGCTGTCGTATTGTAGGTGAGCACAACGTTACGTTAGATGAATTTATGGGTGCTAAGAATTATAAAGACAGTGTGTGTAATGCGTTCAACTATATAGACCTGCATAACGAAGATAATGGATGCGATGAAATCTTCCATGAATCGGCGGAGCTTATACCTAAGGTGCCGATGTCTGCTCTGATACCAAAAAACACCAATCGTCTATTGGTTGCGGGACGAATCTTGTCTTCCGATAGAAAATCCCTCGCGGGGATTCGTGCTCAAAGTACGTGTATGGCGATGGGACAGGCTATTGGAGCGGCAGCAGCTCTCGCCGTGAAAAAGGGTGTGTATTCACGTGATATCGCTACATCAGATATCGTTGACCTCACGATAGAACACGGTGCAGTCGCTCTGTAATAGGGAGAAAATTATGGGAGTTGTTGAAGTTAAAATTGGCTCGATAATGTTGGATATTGAGCTGAACGACAGTGAAACAGCAGAAAAACTGTTGTCTGAGCTGCCTATTCGCTCCAGAGCGAAGCGATGGGGAGACGAGATTTATTTTACAACGCCTGTTGAAATTGATGTTGCTAGCGATGCAAAAGAAACTGTGGAAGTTGGTGATGTTGCCTTTTGGCCCCCTGACCGAGCATTGTGTTTGTTTTTTGGCCCAACACCTTGTAGTAGCAACGGAGAACCACAAGCTGCATCAGCTGTTAACTTAGTCGGCAAATTACTCGGTGATGTGTCATTACTTAGTCGCGTGACGGATAACTGCCAAGTAGAAGTACGAATTAAACCATAACAAAAAAGTACATAACACTAAACATAAAAATTCAGACATAAAGTATTGCCGTTTGGTAAGGGCATTTTATGTCTGAAGTTTATTGTTTAATTAACGGTGCATAGAACTGATGAGTATATTTAATAAATATAGATTAAATAGGGTAATACAGCTGCCAATATTCATAATAATAATTCTCCTTAATTGTTTTTTGGCTGTTTTTTATTATGAATATGTAAAAGTGAATCAAGTTGCTCTATCTATGGAACAAGTAAAAAAAGATGTAGAGGTTATAGATAAAAATATAATTTATATGTCTGAATTGACATCTAATGCGAATAACAAAACCAATAGTTTAAAAGAACTGAAAAAAACTGAAGACCAAGTGTTGAAAATAATTGATTTAATGAAAGATGAGTTGAATTTATTAGATGAAAAAACCCAAGCAGAGTTACATGGCTTACTTAATTCGTTTGCTTTGGAGCTACAATCGAAAAATATGCTCACTGAGCATTCAGTTAATCTTTATCTTAATCTACCTTGGCTTGCTGATGAATTCGCAAGGCTTGATCAGAAAGGTGTTTTTAGTGACCAAGAATGGCTGAAAAATAGAGACAGGATATTGATTATTAGTTCCCATATCCAAGACCGCATCGCGAATCTATTTACCATTAATATTCCTGACCCGGAAAAAAAATTAAGAACAGAGCTTATTCAGCTTGATGAGACGTTAACGCAGTTAACGTCCGATGCTCGTTTTAAACAATTCATCACTGACTACCGTATTGCTACCAATAAAATCTTAGTTAATCGTGCGTCAGAGCGCATCCATCAAGAAAAACTGTACGAAATAGGTCAGGCCCTCAACATGTCGTTCAAGACAATAAGAGATAAGAAAGAAAATGCGTTATCTAAACTTCTCCTAGAATATAGCGACTTATTGAGGATGTTATTAATATTAAAGATAACTGCAATGGTTGTGCTAGCAGCAATAAGTCTTGTGCTAACGTTACTAATCAACCGCTGGCAAACCAACTGGATATCGAGAATAAGCGCAAATATTGAGAGGATGTCACGAGGGGACTTTACATCAAAAATAGTAGTAGCGGAATCGGCTAATTCTCGCAATGAATTTGTATCTCTCAGCCATTCATTTAACAAAACAGTGACCGAATTGTCGTCAGTAACACGAACACTATTAGACGTTTCCCAAGGGGTGTTATCGTCATCTACTGACTTAGCTAATGTGATGGGAAAAACCGAAACCAATGCACAGTTAGAAGTTGATCAGATTACATTGGTGTCGACAGCCGTAAGTGAATTATCTGTTACCGCGAGTGAAGTTAGCCGTAATGCATCTGTCGCTGATAGTGCCGCGCAAGAAGCCTTAAATAACGTTTATCTTGGTGAGAGTGCGTTAAGAGAATTAGAAAATATTTCGACCAAGATAGAATGTTCGATTAAAGACACGTCTGATGTTATTGAGGAGTTAAACGGATTTTGTGCCGAAATTGGCTCTGTAATTGACGTCATAAAAAGTGTATCAGAGCAGACGAATCTGCTCGCTTTAAATGCGGCAATAGAAGCAGCCCGAGCTGGAGATTCGGGTAGAGGCTTTTCTGTTGTTGCAGATGAGGTCAGAAATCTTGCAGCAAAAACACAGAATTCTACGGCGAGTATTCAAGACCTAATCGATAGGCTTCAACATCAATCAAATAGTGCGAGTTTAGTCATGATTGAAAACTCTGAACTGGTGACTCAATCAAAAAGCATCACATTGACGGTAAAAAATTCGTTTAATGAAATTACCGTTTCTGTTCAAAAAATTTCAGAGATGAACGCCTCTGTTGCTACGGCGTCAGAGGAGCAATCAAGAGTGACTCAAGATATATTTGAAAATGTTTCTTCTGTGAATGATTTAATTAATAAAAATGTGTATTCAATTACTAAAGGTGCAGAATCCAGCGAAGACCTTGCGGCTATGTCGGATAAGCAACAAAGCTTACTATCGTCGTTTAAATACTGATGAATCAAGAGTTGGTTGTCTTCAAATATTTAAAAAATCAGGTGACCATATGTTCCAAAGTGAAACAATGCAGTTGGCGGAGTGATTCGATTTGAAACGAAAATTGATGTAGTTGCGGTAAAAAATATACGCGATAGTATTATTTTGAAATAGTTAAATAAGATGATATTTGAAAGAAAGTATTTGTACTGACGATTATTGCTTTCCCCAAAAAATTCCCAGTAAATGAAATGATTTATCTTGTTAGTAACTAAAAAATTAACCTTGGAGATTGAATTATGGCTAGAATGCGTGCAATAGAAGCAGCAGTTCTAATATTAAATAAAGAAGGGATTGATACTGCATTTGGTGTGCCGGGTGCAGCAATCAATCCTATGTACGCTGCGATGAGTAAGCTAGGTGGAATCGACCATGTTTTGGCGCGCCATGTTGAAGCTGCCTCACATATGGCTGAAGGTTATACCCGTACGGCAGACGGCAATATTGGCCTCTGCATTGGTACTTCTGGCCCCGCAGGTACTGATATGATTACTGGATTATATTCTGCATCGGCTGATTCAATTCCTATCCTATGTATTACCGGACAAGCGCCCGTAGCTAAACTAAATAAAGAAGATTTTCAAGCAGTAGACATTCAATCTATTGCAAAGCCAGTGACAAAAATGGCGGTGACTATTCTAGAAGCGGCTCAATTGCCAGGTACTTTCCAAAAAGCTTTTTTTGAAATGCGTTCAGGCCGACCTGGACCTGTACTTCTTGATCTGCCTATCGACGTTCAATTAGCGGAAATTGAATTTGATATTGAGCTTTATGAGCCGATGGTTCCTCATAAGCCTCAAGCAACCAAAGCTCAAGCTAGACGTGCTTTAGAGATGCTCAATGAAGCAGAAAAACCTTTATTGGTTGCCGGTGGTGGTGTTGTCAATGCCAATGCTGCAGAGCTTTTCCAAAAATTCGCCGAGATTGTTGGCGTTCCTGTCATCCAGACCCTCCGTGGTTGGGGAGTTATCTCAGATGACCATGAACTTATGGTCGGTCGTATGGGCTGTCAGGCTAATCATCGCTATGGTAACGCTTCCTATTTGGAATCTGATTTTGTGTTTGGAATCGGTAATCGTTGGGCAAATCGCCACACGGGTGCAATTGAAACATACACCAAAGATCGTAAGTTTATTCATGTAGATATTGAACCGACACAGATTGGTCGGGTATTTGCTCCCGATCTAGGTATCGCCTCTGATGCAGGGGCAGCACTTAAGTTGTTTATAGAAGTGGCTGAGGAGATGAAAGCAAAGGGTGAGCTTAAGCAAAGAGACCTTTGGGTGGGGGAATGTGTAGAGCGTAAAAGAACAATGCTCCGTCGTGAAGATTTTGACCAAACACCGGTGAAACCACAACGTGTTTACCACGAAATGAACAAAGCGTTTGGCCCCGACACTCGCTACGTTGCAACGATTGGTAATGCACAAATTGCTGCTAACCAGTTCCTAAGAGTCCATAAACCTCGTCATTGGATTAATGCCTGTCAGGCGGGACCATTGGGTTGGACATTACCTGCTGCTTTAGGTGTCGTGAAGGCTGACCCAAGTAAGCCAGTTGTTGCTGTTTCTGGTGACTACGACTTCCAGTTTTTGGTGGAGGAGTTTGCTGTTGGGGCGCAATTTAATCTGCCATTCATTTATGTCTTGATCAACAACGCTTATCTTGGGCTCATCCGCCAAGCACAACGTAACTTTGATATAGATTATTGCGTACAACTCTCTTTTGAAAATATAAACGCACCTGAATTAAATGGCTACGGTGTCGATCATGTTTCTGTAGTAGAAGGGCTGGGTTGTAAAGCGATACGGGTCTTCGATCCAGAAGAGATTGGTCCAGCATTAGAGAAAGCGAAATTAATGATAAAAGAGTTCCAAGTGCCTGTCGTCGTAGAGGTGATAACCGAACGAATCACCAATATCGCTATGGGCCCAGATATCGACAAAGTGACAGAATTTGAAGAAGTGATTGATCTAGATTAAATAAAAAATAATGGATAGGACAGTCCGGTTATAACAATGTGGCCGGACTCATAAAAAATGTAAGGAGTTGTTATGCCCAAGCTAGCTGCAAATCTATCAATGTTATTCACAGAATTGGAATTCATGGCTCGTTTTAAAGGTGCTGCTGAAGCTGGTTTTAAAGGTGTCGAGTATTTATTTCCATATGATTTTTCTGCTCAGAAGATCAAAGATGAATTAGAAAGGTATGGATTAACTCAGGTGTTATTTAATCTGCCAGCAGGAGATTGGATGGTCGGTGAACGCGGCATTGCGTGTTTACCTGAAAGAGTTGAAGAGTTTCGCAAAGGCGTGGACCAAGCGATCAGTTATGCGACCGTAATGGGCTGTACTCAGGTTAACTGTTTGTCGGGAATTATTCCGAAAGGTCTGTCTCAGCAAGATGCAGAGAAAACATTGATTAAGAACCTAAAGTACGCCGCAGACAAACTAGAACTAGCAGGTGTTCGATTGGTTGTTGAGGCGATAAATACTCAGGATATGCCCGGCTTTTGTGTTAACAACACTAACCAAGCACTTAGGTTGATTGGTGAAGTGGGTAGTAAAAATATCCATTATCAGTACGACATTTACCATATGCAAATTATGGAAGGCAATATCGCAAGAACATTAAGCGATCATCTTTCCACGATTGGACATGTGCAACTTGCTGACAATCCAGGTCGCCATGAGCCTGGAACAGGAGAGCTTAATTATGAGTTCCTTTTCCAACACCTAGACGATATAGGCTATCAAGGTTGGGTTGGGTGTGAATACGTTCCTGCCAATGGTACTGAAGCAGGCTTAGGTTGGCTAAAAGAATATAACTTAGTGTGATTTTTGGAGAGTAATAGAATGAATATTGGATTTATTGGTACTGGTATTATGGGTAAACCGATGGCGAAAAACCTTCAAGATGCGGGTTATACGCTTTATTTCACAGAACATTTTGAGTCTGCACCAGACGACTTAATAGGAGACAAAGGCGTTGCATGTCCTACTCCGGCCGCCGTTGCTGAAGCTTCTGATATTATCATCATCATGGTTCCTGACACCCCTCAGGTTGAGGATGTCTTATTTAATGATATTGGCGTCGCAAAAGGTTTAACGAAAGGTAAAATTGTTGTAGATATGAGTTCCATATCACCAATTGAAACGAAAAAATTTGCTCAACGCATTGAAGAGACGCAAGCATGGTATCTGGATGCGCCGGTTTCTGGTGGTGAAGTCGGAGCGGTCGCTGGATCATTATCAATTATGGTTGGCGGGCATGAAGACATTTTTAATAAAGTGAAACCGTTATTTGAAATCATGGGGAAGAATGTCACGTTAGTAGGCGGTAATGGTGATGGTCAAACTTGCAAAGTAGCAAATCAAATTATAGTTGCATTGAATATTGAAGCAGTATCTGAAGCACTGGTTTTTGCCTCTAAGGCTGGCGCTGATCCTGCGAAAATCCGTCAAGCTCTTATGGGGGGGTTTGCTTCGTCTAAAATCTTAGAAGTACATGGGGAGCGGATGGTGAAGGGGACATTTGATCCTGGCTTTAGAATATCCCTCCATCAAAAAGATCTTAATATCGCATTAGAAGGTGCGAAAGCACTGGGAGTTAATTTACCAAATACTTCTACGGCACAAGAACTATTCAATACCTGCAAAGCACTTGATGGGGACCACTTGGATCACTCTGCAATGATTCTCGCACTAGAGCATATGAGTAATCATTCGATTCGAGATTAACTCCTCGTTTTGGGCTGATGGTCCCTCGGCCTCAGCCCCTTTTTCCCCATATTTAGACAAATGACTAGTTGTTTGAAAATGGCGTAACTACGTCGTTTTTCAATCCACCGAAAAGGTGGAGAATGTAGTGACTATTTATCTACACACGTTTGAATGAATCTGTAGTGAGTCATCTGTTAATAGTGTTATTGATGTCTCAAAATGAAACATCTTTAACATGCATATACGCCATCTGCCAAGAATAAAAGATATTATGCAATCAACATTTTCAGTAGTTATCTAACTGGGCCCTAAATTATGAGTGAAGGCTATCTTTTGGTAAGGAGAACATCATGAGTCGGAATTCAACAGATACGAAATTTAACGACATCCAGACTCGTTGGGATTTTTTTCAAAAACACCATTGGGTTGCTCCTCAATTTGCTACTTCGCCGATTCTGGAATCGTGGGAGCGCTGTTTAAGACAAAGTAATCCGTATGAATGGTTAAAACCTCATGTTGCTGTAGGGACAACCTTGGATTCGTTTCTTAAACGTAATTTGGCGGCAACTTGTATCGCCGAAGCTATCCTTGAAGACGCGTTTCAGTTCTTGGAGTCTCGTCGCTGCTGTTTCCTGGTCACAGATGAAACCGGGTGCACAATGTCTATTATCGGTCATCATGAAATGATCGAGGAATTAAGAACATTAGGAATAAAAAAAGGTGCTTTCTGGAGCGAAGGTCGTCTAGGAACTAATGCGATTAATTTGAGTTTGCACACCCACGAGACGGTATCTTTATTTTCGGCGCAACATTTTAATACAAAGCTACATGGTTACAGCTGTCATGCTTCACCTGTTTTTGATGAACAAGGTAGAGCGCGAGCTGCGCTTATGCTTTTCACTATGGCAAGCGAGCATAAAGATTCTGATGCCGCACTTGTCAATTCTTGTGGAAAAGAAGTGGCGAGTCAATTACTCATAGAAAAGACTCTGACACAATCAAATCAAATCCTTTGTCAGAGAAATGCGGTTCTTGAATGTATGGATGATGGAGTGATTTCTTGGGACAAGGAAGAGAGAATTACCTTTATTAACCAAGTCGCATCGGAGAAATTGAAGCTCAAAAAAGATCTCGTTCTTTATAAATCGCTTAGAGATACGATTACCCTTCCTCCTGCTTTAAAAAATGCATTAGAAGGACGAAAAAAGTGTTCTCATCTAGACATCATTATGGAGTGCCAGGGAGATTTTATAGAGGCTTTGGTTACACTTAGGCCACTTAGTGACGGTGGATGTTTGTTGTTTATTCACCCCTTGGAAACGATACGTAAGTTAGCGCAGAGGCAGCTTGGATCAAATGCAGATTTGAGTTTCGACTCCCTAGTGGCGCAATCCAAAAAGATGAAACAGGTTATTACTCTCGCCAAAAGAGCTGCAAAAGTAAAAGATCCAGTTTTATTACGTGGTGAAGATGGAGTAGGGAAAGGACAAATTGCCATGGCTCTGCATAATCATAGCCAGAATAGCGAGGGGCCTTTTTTAACGGTCAATTGCAAGAGTATCGCACCAGAGAACATGTTAAGAACGTTATTTGGAACCGATGAAGGCGAAGGTCTAGCATCAAAAATAGAGTTAGTGAATGGTGGGACTCTCTATTTAGAACAAGTGGAATACCTGTCAGAGGAAGTACAGTCAGCACTATTACAAACACTGAAAACCAATATATTGGTACGTGACAATAGTAATCGAATGATTCCTGTTAATTTTCAACTTATCACTAGTACTTCTGCCGACCTTGAACAGTACGTTAGCAAGCATAATTTCCGTCGACAACTTTATTATGCTATTGGTGCCATTGAGTTAAAAATTCCGTCTATCAGGCAACGAAAAGAAGATATTCCAGTCTTTATTGAAAGACAAATGCTTCGTATGAAGAAACGATTTAACGTCGATATTGTGATAACAGATGCGGCACTGGATATTTTATGCAGTTATTCGTGGCCCGGGAATATATCTGAACTTCAGAATAAGATTGAAAAAATCGCACTAAATCGCCGTAGAAACATTATCGATGTGGATGATCTTCCTAGCCAACTATTAAACAGCAAAGTGGGGCATGAATCTGCCGAGTGGGAATCGTCTATTCAGAGCTTGGAAGCATTAGAACGAAGAGCGATTATGGAGGCGTGGGAAATATTCGACGGCCGTATCGCAGATATTGCAGCTGCGCTGAAAATTGGTCGCACGACGTTATGGAGAAAATTGAAAAAGTACGAAATAAATAAAGATGAGTTGGACTTTACTGAAGAAAAGTAAGCAACCACAAAGGGTATTTTGAACAAAGTATATATTTAAGTTTTTGATCTCAGCTCTTTCAATATTAACGCTGACGTGCAACTCAGTTTGGCGCGAATTACTTCCGCGCAAGTTTATGGTGAGCTCTTGCAAAGTGCCCGGCACAAAAAGCGCCAACGATAGAGAGCTCTCCCGCCAGACAAAGAGCGGCACACACTTCAGCAAGGGCTTGCGATTTGCCGGTACCATGTAAACCCATTAGATCTAAACAGGCTTTTTGGCTGGGTAACCCCGTTCCACCACCAACGGTGCCAAGCATCAAATTTGGCAAAGTGACGCTCGCATATAACCCGCCATTTTTGTTCACTTCCATACGAGTCATACCAATGGCCGATTCAGCAACACAGGCGGCATCTTGTCCACAGGCGATATACAGTGCCGCTAGCGCATTTGCATAGTGTGCATTTATCCCAATCGCCCCACTTAATGCGCCACCGACAGTGGTCATTTGACCAAACTGCATCATTTTTTCAGGTGTTGTGTGCAGATATCTTTGGATTAACTCCGCAGAGATATGCGCTTCAGCCGTCACTTTTTTTCCACGCACACTACGCAGAGTTTGAGTGTTGGCCTTTTTGTCACCTGATAAATTTCCGTCTAGAAAGGCGTACTCGGGTTCTACGGGGGTATGTGCCAAAATATATTCGAATACGGCGTTTGTTGCGATGGTCACCATATTCTGACCAGAAGCATCACCTGTTAGATATTCAAAGACAAGGTACACATGATTGCCTTCAATATTGATATTGATATCCGTGAGCTTGCCGTAAGCAGTAGTGGATTCACCGACTTGTTTAAATTGGTCGTATTGAGTAACAGCCCAAGCCACAAACTGACCGGCCTCCGCTAGGCCATAAAAAGCGAAGCCTGGTGTTCTGGTAACGCCTTCATTGAGTAGCATGGCACTAGCACCACCTGACGCAGTAAGTAGCTTAGAACCTCGATTATACGACGCCACCAAAGCGGCTTCTGTGGTCGCTAAAGGAATAAGGAAATCATCCTTCGCAAACAACCCATTAACCCTTAACGGGCCAGCTAACCCAACCGGAACCTTAACGGTACCAATAAAATTTTCGATATTTTTTTGATAAGCACTTGCTTGATGTTGCGTATGTTCGTCCAATAACTCCGCTTTCAACGAAAGGTTATTCAGATCACGCCAACGTCGCTCAATGTTTTTTTCGGTTAAATAAGGACTTGGTAAAAGGCTTTTCTTGGCTGGTGCGTAATTTGGAGACAACGTGTGCTTCAACTCTTGTGTTGTAATATCGCCACCAAGAATGGAAACGTAGTCTCGATGATGTAGTTTGAGTTTAGGCATATTTTTCTCACGTTTGAAATTTTTGCTGATTCTACGGGTTTCTTTTTCAGACACAAGGTTTGCTTATACTGTGTTACAGTTTATTGGATTTTGGCAATACCTTACTGGTTTAAAGCATGAGCCAGCTTATAAATCGTTTTTAATTTGTTATACCTTATCCAATCAATAGATTATGGTGGGCGGTATACTATTTCAATTAACGAACGGGTCAGTACTCTAAGGACTGTTTATGAATATCGATAAAGCCAAAAAGCGCATCGCGAAGCATGTTAAAAAGGGTGATAAGGGCTATCCAATCATTTCGATGACATATTTTGGTGAAAAAATAGATTGTGCAACAGAAGTTTCAATCCAGTTTACGTTGCATGAGGGTGGGGATGTTATGGAAGAACGGTTCGCAAGTAAGACTGATGCTAGAGAAGATGAAGTGATTCAAACCACGCTGCTTAAGATTATTGAACGTGCGAATGCCAATACTGTTTTGGAAGTAGAAGGTGTCTCTATTTTGTAGTGCTGTCACTGCAATTGAATACGTAATTATAGAAAGCAAAATCGCTACCAGTTATGGTGGCGATTTTGCTTTCTATACATTTTAATTGTACGTGCGATTTTGTCGCCCTTGCAGCCACGTAACATATATTTAACATTTCCTGCATTCTGCTGCTATAGTTGGTCTGACCAGATGATTAGACATCAATATATTGGAAGTCGAACGTTAAATAGCACAAGGAAATGTTTTGCAACTGCATAGAATTCAAGGGTATATTCAAACCATGTATCTGGCTGAGTATCCAGATAAGCTCATGCTGCTGGATGGTGGTAGTCGAGCGGATGTTCCTCATTTAAGAGATTTCATTGAGCATCAACTCCAACGCCCATTTACAGACCTTAAATTGGTTGTTGTAACTCATATGCATCCGGATCATGCGGGTGCCGCACATAAATTGCGGACGCTAACGGGTTGTACTCTTTTGGCAGCAAAACGAGAGACAGATTGGTATGCTGGATGGGATGGTTGGTTGATGCATTTGACAGACTTAATGTTGGCCCTATGGGTGGCAAAGCGAATGCGCAAACCAAAACAGAACCTGTGGTACTCGCGTAAGCTAAAACCTGACGTTGAAATGCTCGATGGTGATGCTATTCCAGGTTTTGAAGACTGGCAGGTGCTGGAGACGCCTGGACACACAGATAGAGACCTTTCCGTGTATCATAGAGAACAGGGGATATTATATGTCGCTGATCTTGTTGTGGAAGTCAAAAAAACACTCATTGCCCCATTTCCGATTTTCCACCCGAATCAATATCGCTGCTCAGTTGAGAGGGTATACGAATTAAAACCGACGTTTCTGTTAGCTGCACATGGCGGTGAAGTCACATTTGACGGCGTGGCTTATCAACAACTATTACGTACCGCGCCGAAAAAGCCGATCACCCATTGGCGATTTACAAAAATAAAGATTAAAAGGTTGATGAGTAGATTGGTGCTGAAGAAGTAGACCCGGCGTGATAATCATGGCTCATGGAATAAAATTTATGTTATTAATGTAGGTGTTATAAGCTCCGAGTTGTCGTGAAACAGCTCGAACAGTAAGTTGTTAAACAAAAGATTGTTTAGTAGGAAAAAGTGAAACAGGTCATCGTAAAATGGATAAGATCGATACAATGAAAACCTTCTTGATGGTGGTTCAGGAAGGATCATTTTCAAAAGCCGCTGAAAAGCTCAATATGTCACCTCAATTGGTCAGTAAATATGTTTTGGCATTAGAAGATAATTTGCGAACTCGCTTACTGCATCGTACGACAAGAAAGGTGAGTACAACGGAAGCCGGTGACCGATACTATCTCCGCTGCCAACAAGTGATCGAAGACATTGAGGATATGGAATATTCCCTGACAAAATTAGGCCAGCACGTCTCTGGTGTATTGACGATAAGTGCCCCTATGTCTTTTGGTGTCAAACATTTGCCTAAGTTACTGGTGGATTTTCAATCTCGATATCCTGATCTTGAATTAGATCTAAAGCTTACCGATGTAAAAATAGACATTGTTGAGGAAGGAGTTGATGTTGCGCTTAGGATTGGCAAACTAAAGAGTTCCTCTTTGATTGCAAAGAGAATCGCACCTATTAACATTGCTATCATGGCATCGCCAGAATATTTGCAGAAAAAAGGCACACCACAGACACCGGAAGAATTGCATCATCATACCTATCTTAAATATGCCTATACAGATGCCTCTTTTCTTTTTAGCCGATTTGATAAGAACTCAATGGATTTAAAGCTATCGAGCAACATGACTGCAAATAATGGTGACCTATTAGTTAACGCGGCTATATGTGGTGGTGGAATTGTTATTCAACCCACTTTTATAGCAGGTGAAGCGTTAGCAAACGGCTCTTTAACGCGTATTTTGGTCGATTATGAACCAGAAGCAGTTGGACTTTATATGGTCTATGCAAACAGGAAGTTTTTGCCAAGTAAGGTGCGTGCTTTTGTCGATTTCGTCTCTGAATATTATGGAGATGAACCATACTGGGATCGAATAACGTCAAGCGAATTATAGAAGCATAAAGGCAGAGTCTTTCTCGAAGTACAGATCTCTGCCATTCGTTTGGGATTGCTGTATGTTGATAAATACTACCCTATTTCAATGCAATCTCGTCCGTTATCTTTGGCTTTATAAAGTAATGTATCCACTCTTTTTAATAGGGTGCAAATATCGTCGTCATCCTCCAACATAGTGACACCGACACTCACGGTTAATACGATCGCCTTATCCGCAATGTTTAAACCTGCTTGTCTAATATTGCTTTGCAGTCTTTCTAAGGAAGTTGAGATGCCTTGAACGTTTTTGGAGGGAAATATGGCTAAAAACTCTTCGCCGCCCCAGCGACCATAGACGTCATCACTCCGGCCAAATTCATTGGCGACATGAGCAAAAACCTTCAGCGCCTCGTCTCCAATAGCATGGCCATGTTTATCGTTAATGTCTTTGAAATTGTCAAAATCAAATAGGGCGACAACTAGGCCATGTTTATGGCGAAATCTATTTTTTATGTAGTCTTGTAATACTTGTTCTAGAAATCCTCGATTGGCTAATCCAGTTAACGCATCGGTATTGGCTAATACTTCGAGTTGGTCGTGGGCGTTCTTCAATGCATTTAGGTCATTATTGCGAGCAATCTCATGGCCTACCCACTCCGCGAACAATCGGATCAATTCATAATCTTGTCTTATAAATGGTTTGGTTGGCGAATTACTTGAGAAGTTGAGTGTGCCATAGCGCAGACCATCAACGAAAATAGGCACACCTATGTACGCTTCGAGTTTGAAATTCTGATAACAAGGATGGGATTCAATTTCACTCGTCGCAACGCTATGAAATCCTTTTGCTTTGTTAGCCTGAAAAACATGCGTGCAATATGTCTTATCCAAAGCAAAAGCCATCTGTTCTTTTAATTGATTGTCCGGGTGTACAGCCTGTTGAATGACATAACGATTGCCATCAATTTTACTAAATATACCGATAGGTAAACCATAGTGGTCACAACCCAACAGAAGTATGGCCTCTAATCTTTGTTTGAAATTAAGCTGCTGATTAGAGGTTATGGAGTGGAGTTTGTTCAACGTCTCTTCCGCATTAAGGCGTGAAGAGTCATCCTGAATCATCGCAACATAGAAGAGGCTTTTTCCTGCGGCATTCTTTATAGGTCCTCCGGTCACTTGACACTTAAAAATATAACCAGACTTATTTTTGAAGGTAACGATAGAAGACTCGTCGATATAGTCGGCGGTGTCGTTAAAGCGATTTCTCCCTAAATCAGAAAAATCGTGCTCATTGGCGTATAGCATTCGAGTACTTTTGTTCAGTACTTCTTTATCGCTAAAACCGAAAAGTGTTTTTGCTGCGTCGTTAATGCTGACAATTTTACGGTCTAAGCTCGCGAGTATGACGGCTGTTTCTATATGCGCGAACACAACGGAGAGTGTCTTGATGTCTAGTGGTAAGGTCGTATCAATGTGGTCAGTCATAAATTACTTAACGTCCTTATTTCGGTTAGCGAGTCTAAAAGTATCGCTCTAAATTGAGAGAATTGCTAAGAATAATAAATACATACATATAAGTTGGCATTTATACATCGTATTACAAGTTCGGTGAATGAATCTTGTGTCTTGGGTTCCTTTCATTAAACTGAAGTGAAAGTAGTAACATCAATCTGGAAAAGTAGTTGATCACAAACTTACTTAGCTTGGTATAAATGAGGTGTGGTATGAATATTCCAGCGATTAGATTTAAACATAATAAATGCGATCAAACAGAGTTTGAAATGGTCGAACTCGAATCTCTTTACCAACGAGATTTGAGGCAGAGGCCTGAAGACCCACATCGTGTCACCTTTTTTATGCTTTTGTATATAGAGGAGGGCGAGGGAGTACATATGGTGGATTTTGAAGAATATCCGTTTACTTCTGGGTCTTTTGTCTTTATTCAACGAGAACAGGTTCATGCGTTTGATTTCTCTTCTCAACCGAAGGGGAAAATCATACTATTTACACAAGGCTTTTTAGACCGACTGCATGCTAATATGCGCTTGCCGAATTACACACCGACTCATCTAAACAGCCACCATACACCTTTGCTAAAGCTAAATAAGCAAGATAATGGCCGATGTAAAACCTTGCTTGGTGAAATAACAAATGAGATAGCGCATTTAAAATCGGATCCGCTTATCGTTATGTACCTTTTTTCTGCTCTATCTTTGATTTTACATCGCTTACGGCCAGAGCTTCGCCACGATAAGCTTTCTCATGAGCAGAGCAATAAGTTCGCTCGATTTTTGGATTTACTTTTTGAGCATTTTAAGAAAATACGCGATGCTAATTGGTATGCCAATCAAATTAATACCACATATAAAACACTCAATCAGGTATGTAAACTTGCCACTGATTTAACCGCGAAACAATTGATTGACGCGTATACGATGATAGAAATCAAAAGAAACCTAGTCGTCAGCAATATAACAACACAACAGATGGCCTATGACTTTGGGTTTGAAGACGCGAGCAATTTTGTGAAATATTTTAAGAAACACGTCGATGCGACACCAAGCCAATTCCAGAAAGCCTACTTGAAGCCCATATTGTAGTGGGGTTCGAAATTGACCATTTTTAGGCAAATATCTACTCTGCCCCTATTTGGAAATAGTGACTAATATGCACGCATCCAAACAAGGGAACAAAAAAATGAAAAAATTATCACTTTCTAATGTATTCAGTAATAGTTTCATTGCCGCTGGTATTATGGGCCTTGCAGCATGCTCTTCAGTCGCGAGTGAAACAGAAACAGTTTCAAATAAAGATAAAGCGATTCAACTTATTTCGTCTATAGAAACAGGTGACCCAGGACCCATCGCTTATATCAATCCTGATCAATATATTCAGCATAATTTGGCCATTAGTGATGGGCTAGCGGGTTTTGGTGCTGTCATGCAGATGCTGCCAGCAGGCAGTGCTAAAGCAGATGTTAAACGTGTGTTTCAAGATGGTGAGTACGTTATTCTTCATACTGAATATGACTTTTTTGGCCCTAAAGCCGGTTTTGACGTATTTCGTTTTGAACAAGGGAAAATTGTAGAGCATTGGGATAACCTAGCAGATGTTGCACCAGCGAATTCAAGTGGTCGAACTCAATTTGATGGAATGACTGAAGTTACGGATCTAGATAAAACAGAAGCCAACAAAGCGATGGTTACTGATTTTGTCGACTCCATCCTTATCAAAGGTGAAATGGCAAAAATTGGTCAGTTCATTGGCCCGGAAGATCAAGACTACCTACAACATAATAGTGGCGTTGCTGACGGCCTAAGCGGTTTCGGTGAAGCCATTAAAGCATTAACTGAGGCGGGTCTACCAATGGTTTATGCTGAAAATCATAAGATCTTAGGTCAAGGTAACTTTGTATTATCTATTAGCGAAGGCAAGTTCTTGAATAAACATGTTGCATTCTACGATTTGTTTCGAGTTGAGAATGAGATGATTATCGAACATTGGGATACGATTGAAGAGATCCCTGTTAAGGCGGAATGGAAAAACACAAACGGTAAGTTTGGTTTTAAGTAAACTTCGAAGAAAGTGAGTTTCCTTCAGGATATTAAAGCCTGAAGGAAACCGATGAGAGATGACGGCTGAATAAATAACCCCCAACAACAAGAGTTGTTGGGGGAACTGGTTACGATTTGCCTTTATTTTCTAAATAAAGGACGGTTGCTGCAACGCGGGATTTTACGCAAAGCTTTTTAAGTAAGCTCTTGATGTGTACCTTCACCGTTGCTTCAGAAATAAATAACCGATCAGCAATTTGTCGATTACTAAAGCCTCTCGCGACCTCGACAAGAATTTCCTTCTCGCGATCCGTTAGTGAGCTAAACATGTCATCACTCACTGATTTGTCACGCATTATTTCCAACACATACTCGTTATATGCATTCCCTGTGACCATCGCTTGTTTAAGCAGACGAATGAGTTCATCTGGTTCGGTATCTTTAAGCAGGTAACCGTCAGCACCAGCATCGACTAATGCTTTAATGTCTTGTTTGTTGTCAGAGACTGTAAGCACGATAACGGTTGACGTTACGCCTTCTTCTCGCAGTACTTTAAGGGTGTCGAGACCGGACATGCCTTTCATATTGAGATCGAGTAATATCAGGTCAGGTTCTTTTTGGCATGCAATGGTAACGGCATCGGCACCATTACTGGCTTCAGCAATAACGGTGAACTCATCTTCGAAAGATAGGAGCTGACTTACTCCTCTTCTCATTAGAGGGTGGTCATCGACTAATAATACGTTCCAATTTGACATTTCTTTTCCTAATTTAATACGAGTTCAGGTTAATCTACATCTGTAGGGGGAAAAGCAGCTGTACTGTACAGCCTTCACCCGGGCTACTAAATACTTTGAGCTCACCATTTAGACGATCGGCGCGTTCAGACATGATGGTTAAACCGTAATGATTCAGCTTTTCAATGCTAGTGCAGAATCCGTTACCATTATCAACAATACTGATATTAACTGATCGATCTTGTTGGTGACAATTTATCTTTATTTCAGATGCATTTGCGTGTTTTATGGCATTGAGTACCGCTTCTCTAATCAGCTGTATCACGTGTACCTGATGGTTTGCACGAAGAGATATTGATGCAAGTGTGTTTTCTAGAATTATCTTCGCCTTTGTCTGTTCTTCTAACGGTTTAAGTAGTTCTTGCAATGCTTCCTCTAGATTTGCCTTGCCAATCGTCAATCTAAACGTGCTGAGCAATTCGCGTAACTGTGTGTAGGTCGCACTCAGTTGCGTATCTATCTCTTTTGCGGTCTCTCCCGCAAGTTCCATATTTGGCTTCGCGATACTTCGATTGAGTAACGTAGTTTGAATTTTTAAGTAAGATAGAGACTGTGCAATAGAATCGTGTAACTCTCTGGCAATGGTTGCGCGCTCTTCCATTAGCAATAGTTGTTGGGTCTGTTTCTGAGTATTATTATAGTATAGACCGCGAGCAAGAATATTGGCTACGTTAGCGATGAGCTCTTGATCAGGGCAAGGGAGGATGAACTGCCATTCGAGCTTTCCCATTATATCGCCATCAATTTTTAGCGGTTCAACATGCCAAGTAGAGTTATCTGCGTCGCCGACCAAAAGGTCCCATTCTGCATGTGCCTCTTTAACAACCAGACGTACCGCAGTCACTCCTTCCGTTGCTTGTAAGTAAGAGAGTATGTTCTTAAAGTTTTCTTCTCCAAGATGGCTGACAGAAAGTTCTTGTTGGCATCCGTAGAGAACTTCAAGGGAGTTTTTAGCATGCTCTAAACGGTGAGTTTTTTCAGATATTTTTTGTTCAAGCTCAGAATAATATTTTTCTAACTCCGTGGACATTCCGTTAAAAGCGCCAGCTAATACACCAAGCTCATTTTGACTTCTAATTCTCAATTTGAAACTGAAATTACCTGATTGGACTTCTTTGCTTGCGACCATCAATTGTCTCAGTGGTTTTACGATCTTTTTCTGAGAAAAATAGATGACATATGAAACAACCGTTAAAATAAGTATAAAAACCAACCCATAAGCGAGAGATAAAATTTGTAGTTTAAGCTGAGAGAATTTCTGCAGCTCATAGACAAAAATATCGATTTGATTGACGTATGTGGCAACTTCATCTAAGTAGGAAAATTTGTTTTCTGATAACAGGGCTGGGTGTAGTGCCTCCCAGCGTTCCAATAAATGTTGATAATTGTTTACCAATGAATCTGGCGTTATCCAATTTTCAATTGCTCGTAACGTTGGGGAGTTTAGAGAACGTTCATAGCTGATAATATGATCATAAAATAGGACCGATTGTGTCTCTATATCAAAGGCCAAGCGATAGCTCTGCATGCGAAGCGAACCCGCAATATTTATGGCTTCGGCATCATCTAAATTGGAGTATAACGAGATCAATGTAATCAGCGTTGATATTACCGATAAAAGGAGAATGATTATCATTGCTCTTGCAATTGTTTTCGTTACAGAAATCTGAGCACGTCGCAATTAAATTTCCCCCGATTGAGCATGGAATAGAATTGGTTATTGTGTGAACTAAAGCGATAATAAATATTGATCTTGCTCAAGTTCACAAGCTAATTACCTCTTTGTAGGTATTTATTAGCCGAACCCACATCTTAGACTAAAGTTATAATGAATAAATAAAAATATTAACAAAAATGTCTACTTAAAGACGTTTGTTAATTTGGTCACTAATATAATTGTTACAGTCATTTACAGAGGAAAGCTTTGGTCGATTTAGCACGGCGTCGTTTGTTTAGCCGAATACCAAAAGCGCAATTAGATACACAAGCACCTCAACGGATGCCATGGCTTGTCGATGAACAGACTTTTATCGCTGGATGTAGTCGTTGTAACAAGTGTCTAGACGTCTGCGAAACCGCCATCATTATTCAGGGAGACGGAGGTTTTCCTGAAGTCGATTTTAGCAAAGGTGAATGCTCCTTTTGCGAAAAATGTGCAGATACATGTCCCGAATCTCTTTTTTCTCCACGAGCTGAACCTCTTGTTTCGCGGACTGAAAAACCTTGGAAACAAGTCGCAAAAATTAATGACACGTGTTTGTCGATACAAGGTGTTGAGTGTCGAGTTTGTGGTGATAATTGCGAATATTCAGCAATTAAATTCCGCCTTCAAGTGGGTGGAAGTGCAAAGCCATTAATAAATGAATTTGAATGTACTGGGTGCGGAGGCTGTATCAAGCCATGTCCATCTGATGCAATCGGTATGTATAAAATGGAAAGCATAAAACAGGAAGCATAGATGAGTTATCACGTGAGCAGTTTAGCGGTGCACGCCGCCGCTGACAAACTCGAAGCGGTGAAAGCTGCAATAGAGGCAATGCCAGGAACTGAAGTCCCTGGAACAAGTGAAGTGGGCAAGTTAGTTGTGGTTATCGAAGGTGATAGTCGTGACAGCCTCGCGGATCGTTTTGATAAAATTAAACTATTGCCAGGGGTGCTAGCGGCAACTCTGGTTTTCCATCAAATGGATGAGCAAGTTGAGCTTGACTGAGGAAGCAAAAATGAGTGTCAGTAGACGAAGTTTCTTGAAGGCAAATGCAGCGGTTGCTGCGGCATCGATAACGGGAGTTATACTTCCAACATCGATTGCTCAGGCTGCTGGAAAAGATAATGAAGTAAATTGGGATAAAGCACCCTGCCGTTTCTGTGGTACTGGTTGTAGTGTTCTAGTCGGTACGCAGAACGGCCGAGTAGTAGCATCTCAAGGTGACCCAGACGCACCAGTAAACCGTGGTTTGAACTGTATTAAAGGGTATTTCCTACCGAAGATCATGTACGGGAATGACCGTTTGACTCAACCGTTATTGCGTAAAACCGATGGTGTTTACGATAAAGAAGGTGAATTTACCCCGGTAAGTTGGGATGAAGCTTTCGATATAATGGAAGAGAAATTCAAGGCAACACTGAAAGAAAAAGGACCAACTGCCGTGGGCATGTTTGGTTCTGGTCAGTGGACTGTCTGGGAAGGTTACGCCGCAGTAAAACTTTTTAAAGCGGGATTCCGTTCTAACAACCTCGATCCTAACGCTCGTCACTGTATGGCGTCTGCGGTTGTCGGTTTTGCTCGTACCTTTGGTATGGACGAACCTATGGGTTGTTATGATGACTTAGAGTACGCAGATGCATTCGTACTTTGGGGTTCAAACATGGCGGAAATGCACCCGATCCTTTGGTCGCGTCTAACTGACCGTCGTTTGTCTGATAAGAATGTACGTGTTGCGGTTCTATCTACCTATGAGCATCGTTCTTATGAGTTAGCCGATAACCCGATTATCTTTACGCCACAAACTGACCTTGCGATTCTTAACTACATCGCTCACTACATTATTTCTAATAATAAGGTGAACCAAGACTTTATGGATAAGCACGTTAATATCCGTGAAGGTGAGACCGACATAGGTTATGGGTTGCGTCCTACTCATGCACTTGAAAAAGCGGCAAAGAATCCAGGTAGCAAAAAATCGACGCCAATGTCTTTTGAGAACTATGCAAAATTCGTCGCTGATTATGATGCAGAAACCGTTTCTAAGCTTTCAGGTGTACCAGTAGATCAGCTTGAAGAACTTGCTGAAATGTATGCTGATCCTAAAGTTAAAGTTGTGTCTTATTGGACAATGGGGTTCAACCAACATACTCGTGGAGTATGGGCAAACAACTTGGTCTATAACATTCACTTGTTAACCGGCAAGATCTCTAAGCCGGGTTGTGGGCCGTTCTCGCTAACTGGTCAGCCTTCCGCATGTGGTACGGCTCGTGAAGTTGGTACGTTTGCGCACCGTTTACCAGCAGATATGGTGGTAATGAATCCTAAACACCGTGAAATGTGTGAAACCAAATGGAATATTCCTGCAGGCACTATTCCGGCAAAACCTGGTTATCACGCGGTTCTACAAGATCGTATGTTGAAAGACCGTAAACTAAATGCTTACTGGGTCCAATGTAATAACAACATGCAAGCTGGCCCGAACATGAACGAAGACCGCCTTCCAGGTTATCGTGATCCAGCGAACTTCATCGTTGTTTCTGATCCGTATCCAACGGTTACGGCGATGGCTGCTGATCTTATTCTTCCAACCGCTATGTGGGTAGAAAAAGAAGGGGCTTACGGTAACGCAGAGCGTCGTACGCAGTTCTGGCGTCAACAAGTCTCACCACCGGGTGAAGCTAAGTCAGATATGTGGCAAGTAATGGAGTTCTCCAAACGCTTTAAAGTAGAAGAGGTTTGGCCACAAGAACTTATCGATAAGAAACCAGAGCTTGCTGGTAAGACATTATTCCAAGTTCTATTCGAAAATGGTGAAGTGAATAAATTCAGCGTTGATGAATTAGCGGAAGGCCAATTGAATGATGAGTCTCGTGACTTTGGCTTCTACGTTCAAAAAGGTTTGTTTGAAGAATATGCGTACTTTGGTCGCGGTCATGCGCACGATTTAGCACCATTCGATATGTATCATAAAGCTCGTGGCCTTCGCTGGCCTGTGGTTGATGGTAAAGAAACCTTATGGCGTTATGTTGAAGGCTATGACCCATATGTAAATGAAGGTGAAGAGTATTCGTTCTACGGTAAACCAGATAAGAAAGCTGTGATCTTTGCGCTTCCTTACGAGCCGGCAGCGGAATCTCCAGATGAAGAGTACGACCTATGGCTATGTACAGGTCGTGTACTTGAGCATTGGCATACAGGTTCTATGACCCGTCGTGTGCCGGAGTTGTACCGCGCCTTCCCGGATGCTGTTGTTTATATGCACCCATTGGACGCTAAGAAACGTGGTTTACGCCGTGGAGACGCAATAACTATTGCTTCGCGTCGTGGTGAAGTTACCAGTCACGTTGAAACTCGTGGACGTAATAAGGTACCGCAAGGCCTCGTATTTATGCCGTTTTTCGATGCTAGTCAGTTAACCAACAAGCTAACCCTTGATGCGACTGATCCACTATCAAAAGAGACGGACTACAAGAAATGCGCGGTTAAGATCGGAAAAGCCTAGTTGTTGTTATGGAGCAGTAAAGAATGAAAATCTTACATTCTTTGCCATCTGCAAGTAGAAGGCGTTTCATGCGAGACGCCATTCGTACAGCGGTTGGAGTTGGTGCCGCAACGACAGTACTTGGGTTGCAAACCACACAAAGTAAAGCCGCTAATACGTCCGGTGTGCCTATTCGGCCACCCGGTGCATTAGCAGAACAAGAGTTCTTAAATGCTTGTTTACGATGTGGTTTGTGTGTCCAAGCTTGCCCTTATGACACCTTAAAGCTGGCGACAATGTTGTCTCCAGTGGGAACTGGAACACCTTATTTCACCGCGAGAAATATTCCGTGTGAGATGTGTGACGATATTCCCTGTGTGGTTGAGTGCCCAAGTGGTGCTCTCGATAAAGGGCTAACCGATATAACGAAAGCGAGAATGGGAACCGCTGTTCTCATAGACCATGAGACATGTTTGAACTGGCAAGGGTTACGTTGTGATGTTTGTTACCGAGTATGTCCATTGATTGATGAAGCAATCACGCTAGAGCCAATACGTAATCAACGTACGGGCGTTCATGCAAGTTTTATCCCAACCGTAGTGTCAGATAAATGCACTGGTTGTGGTAAATGCGAACAAGCATGTGTGCTTGAAGAAACGGCAATCAAGGTTGTTCCAATCGCGTTAGCAAAAGGTGAATTAGGTCACCACTATCGCTTAGGTTGGGAAGAGAAAGCGAAACATGGCGGTGAAAGTTTGATTCCAGAGCAGCTCGATTTACCAAATCGTAAACCCCTTGGTAATCCAGATGGTATTAACCCAGATGGCATTAATAAAGGAGGTTTGTGATGGCAATGAAACCTAAGAGCGTAAAAAATCTGGCAAAAGATGCAGGTAAAGAAGCAAGAGAAAAGTTCGGTTGGTGGAGTGCCTATCGATTCTTAATCTTACGTCGACTGTGTCAGCTTTCGGTAATTGGTCTGTTTGTTATGGGTCCAACGTGGGGTGTATTGGAAGGGAATTTATCTTCTAGCGTGTTGCTAGGTACGGTTCCTATGTCCGACCCTTTATTATTGCTTCAAACGATGGCAACAGGTTATTGGCCTGAAACTACAGCGATTCTCGGCGGGATAGTTGTTGCAGGGTTTTATGCTATTGCAGGACCAAGAATGTTCTGCGGATGGGTATGCCCGATGAATCTGGTAACAGATTTGGCCGCATGGATAAGAAGAAAAACGGGACTTAAAGCAAGTTATCAATGGCCATCTTCACTGCGCTATTGGTTATTAGCAGCAATCCTAATAGGTAGTGCTGTATCAGGCACACTTTTATGGACATGGTTAGACCCAGTATCAGCCCTTCACCGAGGTATTATTTTCGGGTTTGGTGCCGGTTCTGTGTTAATCCTTCTAGTGTTCCTTATTGACTTGCTTTTGGTTGAGCATGCTTGGTGTGGTCACTTATGTCCGTTAGGAGCCACTTATGGTGTTATCGGTCGCTATAGTCTAATGCGTGTCACTGCGACCAACAGGGAGCAGTGCAATAACTGTATGGACTGTTACAACGTTTGTCCGGAACCAAAAATATTAAGGCAACCGTTGAAAGAGGGCGACAGGAAAATCATGAGTCAGGATTGTATTTCATGCGGTCGATGTATTGATGTCTGTGCTGAGAAAGTATTCGAATTTAGAATAAGAACTGGAGCTAAATATGAAGAGTAAGTTTGTCGTGTCTGCAATGCTGGCGGCTTTTGTAAGTACGGCAGCATTCGCCGAAGTGACATCACTTCGCGGCGATCAGAATATAAGCGATAATAATGAGGTATCTACTATTAAGCAGTTACCCAAAAAACAAGATAAGCTGGCGTTGGATTATGTAAACCAACCACCACTTATCCCACACTCAACGGTTCAAGTGCAACTGAATGTAAGTAATAATGGTTGTCTCGAGTGCCATGATGTGAGTACTTATCGCAAAACTGGAGCGCCACGTGTGAGTCCAACTCACTACATGGATCGTGATAATAAAATGTTGACTGATGTAGCGCCACGCCGTTATTTTTGTCTGCAGTGTCACGTAACACAAGTTGACGCGAAACCTCTGGTCGCTAATGATTTCAAACCAGCTGGTAAATTTGGCCAGTAGGGGGCGGTATGGGAATGATTAAACGCCTATGGGCGTGGTTTACCAAGCCGAGTCATTTGGCTCTTGGAACGCTTTTAACGGTTGGTTTCATTGCGGGTATTATCTTCTGGGGTGGTTTTAACACCGGTATGGAGATGTCAAACCAAGAAGAATTTTGTATTGGTTGCCATGAAATGGAAGATAATGTATATCAAGAGTACTTAGGTACCATTCACTATTCGAACCGTTCTGGTGTTCGTGCAACCTGTCCGGATTGTCACGTACCGAAAGAATGGGTTCCAAAAATGATCCGTAAGATCCAAGCAAGTAAGGAGCTATACGGGAAAGTTTTTGGTGTTGTCGACACACGCAAAAAGTTTGAAGAACATCGTTTTGAAATGGCGACGCGTGAATGGGCCCGAATGAAAGCTAACGACTCTCAAGAGTGTCGTAACTGTCATAACTTTGAGTACATGGATTACGTAGAGCAGAAACCTGTAGCGGCGCAAATACATAATTTGGCAGAGGAACAAGGTCAAACTTGTATCGATTGTCACAAAGGTATTGCTCACCAGTTACCGAAAGGGCATAACATTAAGAAAGAGTTTTAATGTTGCCTTGTTAATAAAATGGCACCCAAATGGGTGCCATTTTTATGTTATCTGAAGCTAAGTAAATTTGTGAATAATAGGAATACCTTCCTACTGAACACTCAAAACGCCCTCGTGCACGTAGTAATGTGCTTCAATGCCTATTGACGCCTGACTCATTGCATCAACAATGCTTTTTACTATTTCTTGGCACCATATTAATATGTTGTCTATCTGTAACATGACTTTGCTTGTGATTGGCGTCTATACTGTAAGTTATAGATAACTTTTTAAGGGAGGAATATATGGCTGTTACACGCATGCATACTGACCCTGGTAAACCCTACGATCCAAATAAGGAACTTACCAATAACCAACGTAAGCGCTTTTCCGATGTAGCGAATAAAGCTGAAGAGAAAAGGGAGCAGCGCGAGTTATATGATGCGGTCATTCATCCTGAGAAGTTGAGAGCCAAAGCGATCGCCCAAGCTAAAGCTCAACAACAACAGGCACAGTTAGAAAAATCGCAACGGAAGATAAAGGTACCAGAGCTTTCTTTTTGGAGAGTGTTGATGTGGTCTATTACGTTGGGTGTGTTTTGGGTTTGGGTACTGTTTATGTTTCCAAGTAGCTAACCATGGTTAAACAATATTGAGTTTAACGATTTTCTTATCTGCAGGGTTATTTTGCGAGGAATGATAGAATCGATAACGATTTTTCCCTGAATTTTTAGCGCTATACATCGCCTTATCGGCACATCGTATCAGGTCTTCTAAATTGTCTGCATCTTGCTTATATAAGGCAATTCCAATACTAAACGTAAGATGGGCGGCCAATTCTGTTTGATTGAGTTCATCATCAAACAGAATATTGATCCTATGCACGATTCGCTGTATGTCATCAAGCGTTGGAACGTCATGCAATAAAATCATGAATTCATCACCTGCGTAACGAGCGACAGAGTAATCATCTTTTTGGGTTATGCGGTCAGCGGCTCTCATATTGCCGATGATACGCTTAGAAAAAAGCTGTAATAGTTTGTCACCGCTATCGTGACCGTATGTGTCATTGATGTTTTTGAAGTTATCAATGTCCACAAACAGTAGTGCGGTAATACTATACTGCGAGTCTGCTATTTTTAGTTTCTCTTTTGACCATATTTCAAAACTCCAGCGATTCGCTAAGCCTGTTAATCTATCTCGGTAAGCGAGTTGGTCAATCCCCTCTTGGTAAAGACTTTGCAGATAATCGGATGCGTTTTTATAGCCATAATTTGATATAAGTGCAATAAGGCAAAGTGTAAACATGGATAATAAAAAAGTGGTTTCTGATAGGTTTTGTAACGAAAGATAGTCGACAGAATTGGTCGCGTGGAAAGCCAATATTGCTGCTGTCACGATAAAAAAGACAACAGTGTAGATGATGGCAGCTGTAAACTCATTGATCATTATAATGGCAGCGACAATAGGATAGATCCAAAAAATGGTGCCATTGGGTTCAGAAATATTGATAAACACATTCAAAAGCAAGGCCACAGAAGGGACAAGCGGGCTGTGTTGGGTATTTTTGACCACCAAGAGATAAACTATATGCATAGAGCAAAATAAAGCGGCAACAAGATTAAATTCTGCGATCAGTTCCTTGCCTGCAATATAGTTTACGATGCTGTACGGATAGAGAAGGACAAGAGCAATAGAAGAAAAGGTGATCAACAATTTCTTTTTTCTTGATTGGCGAATATCCGCCATTGCTTCGAGTTTGATTCCTCTTAGTTGATCACGCATATTATCTGCTTCTTGGACCTTAGATAAACAGATAATATTGTAGTGAATTTTGGGTAGAATTGGTCTTATTTCGAGTGAACATACTGTGACCAATATCGTCTTGTTACATATTTTTCGAAGCGACATCACGTTTACATTTGTGTTAACACTGACCTTTTCTGTCTATATCTGCGGCTAGCGAAGTTAAATTGATGCAATATTAACCACTTAGAACTCAATTGTTGTGTAACGCACTAAAATGTAATGAAAAAGCATCTACACTGAAAAGATACCTATTACATAAATTATCACAGGAGGTGATTATGCCAATAACTCCACTGCATTCTTCTCAACTTTATCATGTGGCAACGCTAGAAAAGTTGCCCTGCAAGTCGACTAAGGAGTTACCACCTTTAGATGAAATAGTTGGACAAGAGAGAGCGCAGAAAGCGGTTGAATTTGCGATGTCTATTAAGGACAAAGGGTACAACATTTATGCTATAGGTCGAAATGGTCTAGGTAAGCGCACCATGATATTGCGATATTTGAATCGACACCAACACGAGATTAACTCGTTGTTTGATTGGTGTTATGTCGCTAATTTTGAAGACATTCGAACACCAAAAGTACTCAAACTCCCAATTGGTATGGGGAACAAATTTAAGCACGATATTGAAAAATTGATGGAGAAGTTAATTAAAGCGATACCGTTGGCTTTTGATAATGAAATGTATTTTACGCGGGCTGAAAAGTTAAAAAGTCAGCTTGCAAAAAAACAGGAAAGTGAACTAGAAGATATTAGTAAAATCGCCAAAGATAAGAATATAAGCTTAACTCTTACCACGCAGGGGGATTACCAGTTTATAGCGATGGATGGCGAAAAAGAACATACCGAAGAAACGTTTGATGCGTTAACAAAAAAAGATCAGGACCAGTTTGGTAAAAATATTGACGCCTTAGAGATACAGCTTCGCTCTATGGTTCGTCAATTGACTGAATGGGAAGAGACATACAGCGAAAAAATTCAAAAATTGAATGATGATGTCACGTTAGATGTGATTACTCACTTCATTAAGGCACTTAAAAAAGAGTACGCGAGATTCAGCGAAATTAAGAAATACCTAACGGATTTACAAAAAGATATTGTCGAGAATGTCGAAATATTTTTGGAGGAAAGTGATGAGCAAGGTGAAATTGCTGCCGCGTCTTTAGACAAGAAGCTGCCTCGTCGATACAAGATCAATGTTCTGGTCAGCCAAAGTGTTGATGCTTTCCCTATCATTGTTGAAGAAAATCCTAATTATCATTCCTTATTTGGGTATACAGAGACCGCGACATTTAAAGGGACCGTGTTTACCGATTTTTCATTGATCAGAGCGGGCAGTTTACATCGGGCGAACGGCGGTGTTTTGCTGATGGATGCTATAAAAGTGTTGGAACAACCCTATGTGTGGGATGGCTTGAAGAGAGCGCTTCGATCCAAGCAACTGAGTTTTACTTCACTAGAGAAGGAGGTGACGCTGACGGGGACCGTCTCGCTCGACCCTGAGCCTATCCCACTGGATGTGAAAATCATTCTGTTTGGGGATTATCGGACCTATCAGTTACTGCAACATTATGATCCAGAGTTTAGTGAATTGTTCAAAGTGACCGCTGATTTTGAAGACGAAATGTCACGGACTCCTGACTCGGAACTGCACTATGCACGATTTATATCCAGTATTGTGCACGACAATAATATGCTTCATTGCGATAAAAAGGCGATGGGTAGAATTATCGAATACAGCTCGCGCAGCGCAGGAGATCAAAATAAGCTGTCGCTTCATTCTGCTCACATTGCTAACTTGTTGAGAGAATCTAATTATGTGGCTAGAAATGCACGTTCAAACTTGATCCGCGCTAACCATGTAGAGAAGGCGCTTGATAATCAGAAAATGCGCGTTAGTCGCTTGCAAGACGATGTAATGGAAAGCTTTGTTAATGGCACCACCCTTATTCGCACGGAAGGTGAAGCTATTGGTCAGGTTAATGCGCTATCCGTATTATCGACAAGTGACTACATGTTTGGTGCTGCCAATAGAATAACCGCAACGACATCTTATGGTGATGGCGAAGTTATAGATATTGAAAGGAATGTTGACTTGGGTGGTAGTATCCATTCCAAAGGGGTACTGATTTTGTCTGCTTATTTGGCCTCTGTGTTTGGTAAAACAGCGAAGGTTCCTTTGACGACTAACATTACTTTTGAACAGTCTTACGGTGGTGTTGATGGTGATAGTGCGAGTATGGCTGAGTTTTGCGCGGTGGTTTCAGCCTTTTCTAAACAGCCCAATCGGCAAGATATTGCGATTACAGGTTCAATGAATCAATTTGGTGAATCACAACCTATTGGTGGTGCTAACGAGAAAATTGAAGGTTTTTTCGATATTTGTCGAGTGAAAGGGCGCTCTCGAAATCAGGGGGTAATTATCCCTAAGTCGAATATTCATAACCTAATGCTACGTAAAGACATTGTACAAGCAGTAGATAAAGGGGAATTTTTCATCTGGGCCATTGATCACGTGTCTGAAGCCATAGAGCTATTTACTGGTAAACCTGCGGGAGAGCCGAGCGAAGAGGGAAGCTATCCTATAGATACTATATTTGGAATCGCTCAAGCTAAATTGAATGCTTTGCGCAAATGACGCGATAAATAGTAAGGTCTTAGGGTGATGTGTATCAATTCGCTACCATCAACCTAGGCCTTTATTTTGTTTATGATCACTCAAGGATAAATTATTAAAGCTTTAAGGTAAGTTTGACACCATCGAATTTAAGTAGACCAAGCAAACTCTTAACGTGGGTCGTACCAGTCTCATTGAACTTAAGCCCATACTTGGCGTAGTGCATAGAAGATTGTAAGTTGCATATAGTGCCGTACAGCGGAAGCAGTTTGACCTTAGAGTTTGGCGGTGTACTGATGTTGATCATAACCTCTTCACCGACATCATATTTCTTCCCTATAGGGCTGGTAATGAATCGACATCCGCCTTTAGACAGGTCCCTTACTTCACACTCAATTTTAGTCTGACCAACCTCGGCGTGAGCTCTGAGTGCTACATCGTACCTTGGCTCTTTTCTCAGCTGGTTGATTTTCATCATGCCGGGAATAGAAACCAAAATGATCGGGATTGGCTCTTTAAGAATATGCATGATCTGCGTGCGGAAATAGATAAGAGCACCTTCTCCCTTTTGAGAGATAGCCCTGATATTCATCCAGAATCCTTCTTGGAAGAAATAGTCTTGATCCTCTTCGGATATACTTGGTATTTCCATAAGGATAAAGTTATCTGAGTGGGTACCAACGAACTTGGTCTTACCCATATATTTGATACCAACAGGTGTCGTCAAATTAATAGTAAGTTCACTACCGTGGTCGACCATATCAATAGCATCAGTACTATTGATCGTACTTTCATTGCCATCGATAGCCGGAGACTCTTTTACATCTATTTTATGTTGTCTTTTTTCTGAACGTTGAGCACTCACTTAATCGACTCCTGAGTGTATATATCTGTTGAAGCTTATCATCCCTATTACATGAATAATAAAGATTATTGTTCATGTTGCAACTCACTTTTCAATACATGGACACACATTAGCGTTTGATTGAATGATTTGTGATCTCGCCGTCGACTGCGAAACCAGTTGCGTTAGTGTGAGGCGTCATTGCTCTGGTATGAATTCACTATGCCAATGACTTCCTCACTAAAGCTACGTGTTATTCAACGCTGAAGATATACGCTTGGTAAGGGTTAAGCGTGATTTTTTGTATCGATTCACATTCATCAGAGTAGTTGTTGATGATAACCTTTTTAAGTTGGTAGTCGTAATGTCGTATTTGATGTTCATCGGTGAAGTTGGCAACGATCAGTAGTGTTTTACCATCATAAAAACGCAGAAATGCATATACATCTGTGTCATTTTCGTCAAGTAATTGATGTTTACCGTATATGATAACATCACTGTATTTGTCACCCTGACGCAGTGCGATAAGCTTACGATAATGATGAAATATGGAGTTCTCATCGTCTGTTGATTGTTCTGCATTGATATCAACATAATTCTTATTCATCGCCAACCAAGGTGTTCCGGTTGTAAACCCAGCATTCGTCTCTTTATTCCACTGAAGTGGGACTCTGGCGTGGTCACGTGAGAAGTAATTTAGGAAATCGAGCGCGTCTTGTTGTGAAATACCGCTGTCCAACATTTTTTGATAATGGAATTTTGCCATTAGATCGTCGTATTCATCAATGTTAGCAAAGAACTTGTTGGTCATTCCTAACTCTTCACCCTGATAAATGTAAGGTGTCCCACTCATCATGTGAAGTACTGTGCCTAGCATTTTGGCGCTAATGATACGATATTCAGGGCTATCATTTCCGTAGCGCGAAACAGCACGTGGTTGATCATGATTGCTCCAATATAAACTGTTCCATCCCTTTTGATAGAGGTCATTCTGCCATTTAGACATAATGGATTTAAACTCAACTAAATCAAAAGGTTTACGCACGGCATTATGCTCTTCTCGATCGATACTCATGTGTTCAAAATGAAATATCATGCTCATTTCATTTCGATCTGGATGTGAGTAATACCGACCATCTAACGTGGTGGTAAATGGTGTCTCACCAACAGAGAGTACATCATAATGTGAGAGTACTTTTTCATGCATTTCGCGCAGGTATTGATGAACGAGAAGGTTGTTAGACCAATGTTCCCAACCAGCGACACCAGAATCAAAAATGGTTGCATCGGGATAGTCTGAGGGTTTCCCAATCATATTGATAACATCCATTCTAAAACCACCGAGCCCCTTCTTAAGCCAGAAATGCATCATGTTATAGATTGCATCGCGTACTTCTGGGTTTGCCCAGTTAAGGTCGGGTTGTTTTTTACTAAAAAGATGGCAATAGTACTGGCCACTACTTTCATCAAAGCTCCACGCTTTAGGCGTGAAGAATGACTCCCAGTTGTTTGGCTCACTGCCATCCTTTTTTGGATCTTTCCAGATATACCAATCGCGTTTAGGGTTATCTTTACTGCTTTTGGATTCAATAAACCAAGGGTGTTCGTCGGATGTATGATTGGCCACTAAATCCATAACGATCTTGATGCCACGTACCTCCGCTTGTGCGATAAGGCTGTCCATATCGGCCATGGTGCCAAACTCTGGTGCAATCTCCATATAGTCGGAAATGTCGTAACCGTTGTCGTCCATCGGTGATTTGTATACTGGACTTAACCAAATGACATTGGCCCCAAGCAGCTTGATGTAATCGAGTTTCTCAATAATGCCTGGGATGTCACCGATACCGTCCCCGTTTGAGTCGTTAAAACTACGCGGATAGATCTGATAAACGACGGCATCGTGCCACCAACGTTTTTCGAGTTGTTCGTTACTCATGGGTACTTACTCCTTAAGCAGGCGTTTGATTAAATTAGCTGCTGTGACGATTCACTAGTTGGAACGGTAGCTCAACAGATTCATATGGAATGAGGTTTAGCGCCATCTGTGCGGCCACTCTTCCTTTTTCAGATAGAGGTTGCGAAATGGTCGTCAGTCCTTTCTCTTTTGCTTCAGGAATTCCATCAAAACCGACGATCTTTAATTCGTCTGGGATAGTTAATTTTAGCTCATGGGCGATGTCTAGAGCGGCCAACGCAATCTTGTCACTCATGCACAGTAGAACGTCAACATGATCTGGCGCGGTAAGTGCACCTCTTAAGATGGTTTTTAAGGATTCCGGTTCTAAATGATGAATCTGCCAAACATCTTGCGTGGTTAACTCATGACCGACCTCCGCAAGTGCTTCTCTATAACCTTCGAAACGACAGCGTGAAATGGATTCATCGCTTGTGTAAAGGCTATCGAAGTTCGCGAGCGAAAGCGATAAAGAGGGTTCGAGTCGCAGACCCAAAATAAGCGTTTTGTGTCTGCTGTCCTTCAGTGCGTGACAAGCGATGTCATACGCCGCTTTTTTATTATCAATGCCGATGGACGGGGTGTTTTCTAAAGTAAAATCAACGGTAATTAATGGTTTACCTTGCCGTTGAATACGTTCGATTATACTGGAATCTACTGGCCTTCCGTACACAATAAAGCAGTCTGGGATCGTTTCAACCTGCGTACTTTGATAATTTTCGGCGTTGGAAGGCAGCAATAACATATTAACGTGCTGCGCATCTAGGGTTTGAGAGATACCGGCTAGAAATTCCGTCGCAACGGGGTCGGTAAAGTTGAAAGAAAGACTATCCGCCAACAAAACCCCAATCACCCCTGTTTTTCCTGTGCGTAAGCTTCGAGCGGTTAGGCTCGGACCGGTATATCCCAGTTCATCACATTGGTGCAGGATTCTGTCTCTTAAAGCAGCCGATAGCTGATCTGGACGGTTGAACGCATTTGAAACGGTGGCGGTTGAAACGCCAAGTTTTGCCGCGACAATCTTAAGCGTTGGTTTTTTTATGTTATTCGCTTTCATGTTGCTTTCCCAATTTCGTCGACCTAAAGTTTAGGTACTATGGGATTCTAGAACGATTAAGTAATATTTAGAAATACGATTGTTGTATTATTCATGGTTAGTTTGAGCTTTGTCACGAATTGCTCGCAATATCACCAAATTATATGATCTATTTAGCAATTATTGACTGAAAATTGGTCGGTTATGTAAATGCAGTCTACTGTACTTGAATGGACTTAAACGATTAAGTCTTAACGTGAAGACAAAAGAATAATAGTAACTAAAGACATGGAGTTCGAACCAATGAAAACTACTCTACTAATGAGCGCAGTGGCTCTGGCGATACTTTCCTCATCTGCTATGGCTGCTGACCTTAAGTATGCACCTGGAGATGATGGTCGCTTTAATTGGTCAAGCTACGACTACTTAAAGAAAGTGGATCTGCAAGGTGAAGTTATTACTATCCGCGGCCCTTGGTTGGGTCCAGATAAAGAATTAGTTCAAAGTGTCATTGCCTATTTTGAAGCGGCGACCGGTGCTGATGTTCAATACGCAGGCTCTGATTCTTTCGAACAACAAATTGCGATTGATGTACAGGCAGGAAGTGCGCCTAATATCGCTATTTTTCCGCAGCCCGGTTTGGCCGCTGATCTCGCTTCTAAAGGGTTTTTAACACCCCTAGAGCAGAGTTGGGGACCATGGATCAAGGACAACTATGCAGCTGGTACTTCATGGGTTGATCTAGGTACCTTTGCTGATAAACAAGGCAAAGACCACCTATATGGCTTCTTTTACAAGGTCGATTTGAAATCTCTAGTTTGGTATGTGCCAGAAAACTTTGAGGATGCGGGTTATGACGTTCCAGAGTCTATGGAAGAATTAAAGGCATTAACAAAGCAGATCGTTGCCGATGGAGAGACACCGTGGTGTATCGGGTTGGGTAGTGGTGGTGCGACTGGTTGGCCAGCTACTGACTGGGTAGAAGATATGATGCTACGTACTCAATCTCCGGCTGACTACGATGCATGGACAAAAAATGAACTTAAATTTAACGATCCTAAAGTGATCGCAGCCATTGATGAATTTGGCTGGTTTTTAAATGATAAATATGTCGATGGTGGTTCTCGTGCTGTTGCAGCAACCGATTTCCGTGATAGCCCTAAAGGCATGTTTAGCTCTCCGGCTAAATGTTATTTGCACCGCCAAGCGTCGTTCATACCGAGTTTCTTCCCTGAAGGGACGAAATTGGGTGAAGATGCGGACTTCTTTTACTTCCCAGCTTATGAAAGTAAAGACCTTGGTAAACCAGTTCTTGGTGCTGGAACAATGTGGAGTGTGACCAAAGATTCAAAAGCAGCGAGAGAATTTATGAAGTTCCTTCGTTTACCAATTGCTCACGAAATATGGATGGCACAGTCTGGATTCTTGACTCCGTTTAAAGGTGCAAATCTTGATGCGTACGCAAACGAAGCATTAAAAAAACAAGGTCAAATTCTTCTTGGTGCAACGACATTCCGTTTTGATGGCTCAGACTTAATGCCTGGTAAAATCGGGGCGGGGTCATTCTGGACTGGAATGGTTGATTACAGTGGTGGCAAATCGTCTAAAGAGGTTGCGGACGAAATCCAAAATACTTGGGATGCAATTAAGTAATTTGTTGGAATAATTGGCGGGTACATTTGTATTTAATGTTGTTTTAAACGTTCGCGTTACGTACATCTGTACTGGTTGAATCTCCACTATGATTAATTGTCAGATCGTTGGAGATTCTCCCCAATTTGGTTTTTTGTTTTCTTTAGTGAGGCTGTTATGGATCAGTTATATTCCTCCCTCTTTATCATGGTCCTCGGTGTTACTGGCTGTGTGTTTTACTTTTTTGGTAGCAACATGTTACTGAATTTAATATTTCCGACTCGCGGTGTTTCCAATAGGCAAATGGCGAAAAATATTCGTCTAGCGGCGTCGGTGCGGCCTTGGCTGTTTCTTGGTCCAGCATTAAGTTTTTTAGGATTGTATCTAGTTTACCCCGTATTTGATTCGCTTATGCTTTCATTAAGCGATAGATCGGGAGAGGATTTTGTCGGCCTAAAAAATTATATGTGGTTAGTGAATGACCGTGAATTTCGTGAGTCTCTCTTTAACAATCTTCTGTGGTTACTCGTGGTGCCAGCGGCCTCTACATTCTTTGGTCTTGTTATCGCAGCTATGACCGATAAAATCAGTTGGGGTAACATTGCCAAGAGCTTGATCTTTATGCCGATGGCTATTTCCTTTATAGGCGCATCAATTATCTGGAAATTCGTATACGATTTCCGCGCTGAAGGATCCGAGCAGATTGGTATATTGAATGCAATAGTCGAGTATTTTGGTGGGACACCGCAGGCATGGATAACCATTCCTTTTTGGAACAACTTCTTTTTAATGGTCATTCTTGTTTGGATTCAGACGGGTTTTGCAATGGTTATTTTATCTGCTGCTCTTCGTGGTATTCCGGAAGAAACGGTGGAAGCTGCTGTACTAGATGGTGCGAATGGCATTCAGATCTTTTTCAAAATTTTGATTCCTCAAATTTGGGGGACGATAGCGGTTGTTTGGACAACGATTACGATAACGGTATTAAAGGTGTTCGATATTGTGTTAGCTATGACTAATGGGCAATGGGACACGCAAGTATTGGCCAATATGATGTTTGATTGGATGTTTAGAGGCGGTGGTGACTTCGGAAGAGGTGCCGCTATTGCGGTGGTGATTATGCTCGCTGTTGTTCCCGTTATGGTGTGGAATATTCGCCAAGCCAATGCACAAATGGAGGGTCGTTAAATGTCAGGTGCAAAGCTTAGCCTCAGTAAATTAAGGCGCTCTCCGTTAACGATTTTGGTACACCTGTCTGTTTTGCTTATCGTGGTTTTGTGGACGCTGCCAACCGCAGGACTGTTGATTTCTTCTTTTAGAGATAAAGATCAACTCGCGATTTCAGGCTGGTGGACGGCATTGTCGGCATCGGACCAAAATCTTATTGGACGGACTGCACACCCAGATACTCAGGTGCAGGAAAATGGTGTCTATCTTTTGAAAGGGTCGATTGGCGAAGATGGGAAAGATGTTGATGTGAGGATGTTCGGTTGGATATCTAAAGCGCCGACGGCGTATCTTCCTGGGACGTTGGCACCCATGCGTAAAGGTCAAACTCTTACTGTAAGTGCGACTGGTCAGTATACGATGACATCACCAGAACCTTTTACCGGGTCTCGTGGAAAACGGGTTTTCTTTACCGCTAATATCCCACCTAAGTTTAGTCTAGATAACTATCGTGAAGTGCTTACCTCGGAGGGAATTGGTCAGTCATTTATAAACTCACTGACGGTGACTATTCCGGCTACTGTCATTCCTATTCTCATTGCCGCGTTTGCTGCATATGCATTGTCATGGATGCGTATGCCCGGCCGTCCATTGCTAATAGCGCTAGTTGTTGGTTTATTGGTGGTACCTTTGCAGATGTCACTTATACCGTTGTTACGTTTGTATAACGACATAGGTGCTTTTTTTGGTGTGGGAGCAAAGACCTATCTTGGCATATGGCTGGCCCATACCGGGTTTGGTTTACCGCTAGCTATTTATCTTTTGAGAAACTATATCTCAAACCTACCGAAAGAGATCATTGAATCTGCACGTGTAGATGGCGCGACAGACTTTGAGATATTTGTTCGCATTGTATTGCCATTGTCCTTCCCTGCGCTGGCATCATTCTCTATTTTCCAGTTTTTGTGGGTGTGGAATGATCTGCTAGTCGCAACGGTATTTTTGGGAAATGGCGAAAATGAACTGGTGTTAACGGGTCGGTTAAGAGAGCTATTAGGTTCCCGTGGTGGTAACTGGGAAATTTTAACGGCGTCAGCATTTGTTTCTATCGCGGTACCTTTAACCGTGTTCTTTAGTTTGCAGCGTTACTTAGTACGTGGCCTTCTGGCTGGCTCAGTGAAATAATTGATTTAAGAGAAGAATTCAATGAATGGTTTAAAACTAACAAATATTAAAAAGGCCTACGGCGAAACTGAAGTTCTTCATGGTATCGACTTAGAAATCGATATTGGTGAGTTTATTGTTTTCGTTGGTCCATCTGGTTGTGGCAAATCGACTTTATTGCGAATGATTGCAGGGTTAGAGGATATCACGGATGGTGACTTAGAAATCGAAGGTGCGGTAGTGAACTATCTACCGGCGGCTATGCGTGGTATCGCAATGGTGTTTCAAACCTATGCGCTTTATCCTCATATGACGGTCTATGACAACATGGCTTTTGCGATGCGTATTGCCAAAGAATCAAAAGAGGATATTGACCAAAGAGTGACGTCAGCTGCCGAAATGCTGCAACTGACGGAATACTTAGGTCGCCTACCTAAAGCACTTTCTGGTGGGCAAAGACAGCGTGTTGCAATAGGTCGAGCTATTGTCCGTAATCCTAAGGTATTTCTATTTGATGAGCCTTTATCTAATCTTGATGCTGCGTTAAGGGTTCAAACGCGTATAGAAATAGCCAATCTAAAAGAGAAGATGCCGAAAACAACCATGATCTATGTAACACATGACCAGGTTGAAGCAATGACGCTCGCAGACCGAATTGTCGTATTATCTGCGGGTCGAATAGAGCAAGTAGGCACGCCTTTAGAGCTCTATACTAATCCGGCGAATGTCTTTGTTGCTAAGTTTATTGGTTCACCTTCCATGAATATTATTAAGTCCGATATTATTGCTGGGGGTGAAACGGGTAAAGTTAGGTTTGATAATAAAAGAGAAGCTGATTACGCATTCCCTGTACCGACCCATTTAGTTGGTACAACTGGGCAATTGGGTATTCGACCAGAGGATTTTGAGTTAGCAACTGAAAATGAAGCTTTTGTCTCAGGTACCGTTCTTTTTGTTGAGTCGTTAGGAGAGGTGACACAACTTCACATTAATGTGCCAAACCATGAAGACGCCATTGTGGTCAAAATACCGGGTATTAATGATCGACACAAAGGTGAAACCGTTCATTTGAAAGCGGCGGCAGACAAAATACATCTGTTCAATACCGATGGTATATCCGTTCGGTACCTATAGTTAAGTTATTAGGTTGGTGTGCTGACTTAAGATAGCTTGATGGATTTCATATTAGAGCCAGTGGGTACGTCCTGCTGGCTTTTTTAGTCGCTATCCTTGCAGATACGGCCGTCTGTGTTACCGATATTGTGCTGTTTGTCTATGGTTTAATGTGATGGCGACGAGTAGTGATTTTATGAAATAGACATACTAATCATTCGTGTACATTGTATTTTAATCCAACATTTTTCGCGTATGTTACATGCTCACGTTATTAGTGCTATTAAATGGTTCAATAGCATTCGCATTTTTATATTTTTTCTGACTGAATATCCCGTTAATGCACGGTGTGGCTCTGTTTTAGCTGCTAAAGTGTATTATAAATAGTTCGATTACAAATCATTACAGGTCGTTGTATCGGTTAACCTAAGCTTAATTTAAGGCGCATTATGGCATTTTCTTTTATCAACGCTTTTCAAGTTGTATAAAGTCAGTTATTTTCGCTGTAGTTTTGGATACCCCTATTATTACGGAGTTACGAGTTGGAAAAGCATGAAGAAGTTTTGGTTTCACTGAGACAAATTATTAGAGCGATTGATTTGCACTCAAAAAAATTGAGCAAAGAGTCGGGTCTTACTGGCCCACAATTGATACTCATGCGTTCGATTAGAGAGTTAGGTGAAGTGACTATTAGGCAATTGTCCACTCATACTAATATGAGTCCAGCTACCGCGACAACTATACTAGATCGATTAGAACGAAATGGGTTAGCAGAGCGCATACGTAGTACGACAGACAAACGTAAAGTCCATGCGAACCTTACCGCAAAAGGGGCTGAGTTACTTAGTCATGCTCCGTTACCCTTGCAAGAAAGCTTTATCAATAAATTCCATAGCTTAGATGAATGGGAACAAAGTTTGTTATTGTCTTCAGTACAGCGCATAGCAAGTATGATGAATGCAGAATCCTATGATGTGGCACCAGTGTTGGAGCTGGGTAATATTACGGATCCAGAAGTAACAGTTGAGAAATGAAAATCTGATTGTTTATGATATTTTTGCAGTAATCGCCCCATTTTGTCAGTGAATTATAACCACCTTTGAAATGCGAACACCTCTAATCATTTGAACACTAATCAAATTGGAGGTATGCTGTTCAACCTAATTAAGGAATCTTTTCAAAGGAATTGTTATGAAACTGAAACTTGCTGCGCTCGCTTTACTCGCTAGTGCCAACGTATCTGCTAGTGAGTGTGGGAGCGTAACTATCGCCGACATGAACTGGAGTTCTGCTAGCTTAATAGCCAATGTAGATAAGTTTATTTTAGAAAATGCCTATGGTTGCGATGCGGAGCTAATTCCCGGCGATACCATGCCTACGACAACATCGATGATCGAAAAAGGGCAACCAGATATAGCGCCTGAAATAT